>CAUGGC010000005.1 GCA_959599095.1 uncultured Collinsella sp.
GCAGCGAAGCTGTTGGAATAAATGCGACTTTTTTATTTTCAATTTCTTCCTTTATTAGACTTCCTACACTTGAAAAGTGCGAACATAAAAAAATTTTCATCATTATTCTCCTTCATATATAAATTCTTATTTGTTGAACTAGGCCGTGTATACCATACTCTCCAATGAAAGAACGCCCTGATATAGCGTAATTTGCCGTATTCCTGCGTACGTGCGTACACACTCCACAGGAATTCTAAGGGGCCTGCCCCCTTAGCACACGGACTTTGGAACAAAGTCTAGTGTGTTACGCCTTGCCAGAGGTGTACGGGCTCCCGGTACGCACGTACGCAGCAATTGCCATCAATGCGCCATATAAGTGGCGATCAAGTTCGTATAAAGCGACCTTGGTTCCGCAAAACAAAAGGCAGGATGCCATCACCACGATGATACCCTGCCTTTGTTCGTTCCTGTTTACCGTTCCGAGTAGTCCTTCCGCAGAATTTCCGATAAAAAATCGTACCCGAACCCTTTCTCGTAAAGAACCGGGTTCGAGTACGAACTGAATGGTGGTGCAATAAAAAACCACCACAAAGGTACTGCTCCCTTGTGGTGGTTTTGGGTTAGAACTAGAGGGTGTGGCCGTAGGCGTTTGCGGCCTTGATGGCGGCGGCGAACTTTTCGTCGGTGAAGGGCTCGGGGTTGCCCTGCTTCCACTCGTTGGTGGCGTGCGCGTACTCGCACAGGGCCGGGATATCGGACTCGGAAAGCCCGACCTGCTCAAGCGTCACGGGCAGGCCCATCTGCTTGTTAAAGGCCGCGTAGCGCTCAAGGTTCTCGGTATCGCCCGTATAGGCGAACAGCACGAGCACGCCCAGGCTCACGACTTCGCCGTGCAGGTAGGTGCCCTCGCGCGGAATGCTGCATGTGGCGTTGTAGAATGCGTGCGCCACGCTCGAGTTGTAGTAGTAATCGTTCTGGTTCGTCAGGTTCGAGACATAGCCCGTATTGACCACGATATCGAGTGCGATCTGCTTGACGGCCTCGCTCGACAGATTCTGGCGCACATCCTCAAGACCCTGTACACCATAGGTAAACAGCGGCTCGGAGCAGGTGTGGGCAAGCGCCAGGCCAAGACCGGCGGTGTGCTCCAAATTATCGGCGCTCGTTGCGTACTCGACCTCGGGCTGCTTGGACAGGGCATCGCCCACGCCGGCCCAGAAGTACTCCGCCGGAGCCTCGGCGATGATCTTGGGGTTGATGAAGATGTGCGCCGGTCGGTTGGGGTACGAATAGCCCTCGAGCGAGCCGTCGTCGTTGTACACGACGGCAATGGCGGTCGCGGCGCAGCAGTTGGAACAGATCGTCGGGACAGTGAAGACGATCTTCTTGAGCTCGATGGCCGCCGTCTTGACGGTGTCGAGCGCCTTGCCGCCGCCGCAGGCGATAAGAACATCAGCCTCCTGGCAGGCAGGGGAGTTCACGACCTTGGCGATATTGGCACGCGTACTGTTGGTGCCATAGACGCGCGTCTCCAGGACCTCGACATCGGTACCTTCAAGTGCCGCCTCGATTCCCGGCAGCGCCGCAGCCAGGGCTCGCTTGCCGCCAATGATGGCGACTTTCTTCGCGCCGTACTCCGCCAGTGCAGTTGGCAGCTCGGTAAAGCAATCCTCGCCAACGGTGTAGTCGCTCATTCCAATTGTGCGCATAGCAGCCTTCTTTCGTTCGATAAAGTGCTTTCAGGTATTTTGCTCCTAGAGAAGGGCTGTAATAGCGAGAAATTTCGAACGTATAAAACCAGTGTTGAGGGTTTTTCGCCGACGTGGAACGTGCTAGCATACACCGCATAAGCGTTGATGGGGACGAGTAGTCGGCCGTCCGCATGCTACAGAGAGCGGGAAGCGCTGAGAACCCGTGCATGCGACCGATGAAAATCACCCCGGAGCTGCGGTCCCAACGGACGTGCCGCGCAGACACGTCTTAGTAGATATCGCCGAGATGGTCGTCGATACAGGCCAGCCGAGTAACGGATGCGAGCGCGCGAATACGCGGGTGAGGGCATCTAAGCTGGGTGGTTAAACGAAGAGCTTTTGCGGGCGTACAGCTCGTTTTGTTGCGCTTCGTCCCAGCTTGTAGGGACGGGCGCTTTTTTGGTGCCCAACGGGCGTGTGCGCCCATGACATGAAAGGGGTACCGTGGCAAACGAGTACAAGCAGACGATGAATCTGCCCAAGACCGGTTTTCCCATGCGTGCCGGTCTTTCCAAGTCCGAGCCCAAGCGACTCAAGGACTGGCAGGACAACAAGGTCTACGAGCAGGTTCTGAAGAAGAACGAGGGTCACAAGAAGTTCGTGCTGCACGACGGTCCTCCGTACGCCAACGGCCCGATTCACATCGGCCATGCCATGAACAAGATCTCCAAGGACATGATCAACCGTTACTGGATGATGCAGGGCTATGAGGTTCCCTATGTTCCCGGTTGGGACTGCCATGGCCAGCCGATCGAGCATAAGGTCGAGGAGAAGCTCGGCACCGAGAAGTTCAACCAGACCTCCACGGCTAAGATCCGTGAGCTTTGCAATAAGTTCGCTGTCGAGAACATCGAGCTGCAGAAGGCCGGCTTCCGTCGCCTGGGCGTGCTCGGCGATTGGGACAACCCCTATCTGACGCTCTATCACCAGCATGACGCCGCCGACATCGAGGTTTTCAAGGCCATGTTCGACAAGGGCATGATTTATCGCGGTCACAAGCCCGTCCACTGGTGCAAGCACTGCCATACCGCACTTGCTGAGGCCGAGATTGAGTACTCCGACGAGACGAGCCCGTCCATCTTCGTGCGCTTTGAGATGACCTCCAAGCCCGTCGGCCTCGAGAACTTCGACGGCCCGGTTGACTTTATCATCTGGACGACCACGCCGTGGACCATCCCCTCCGACCAGGCAGTTTCTCTCAAGCCCGGTGCCGCCTACGTCGCCGTTGAGCACGACGGCCGCGCCGAGGTCATGCTCGAGGACCTGGCTCCCAAGTGCTGCGAGGAGTTTGGCTGGGAGTACACCCCGGTTGTGGTCGACGGCAAGCCCTATGTGGTTCCCGCCGAGACCTTCCATCACATTCACTATAAGCAGCCGATCTTTGACGGTGTTGAGGGCGTGGCACTGTTGGCCGATTACGTCGGTGTCGATGACGGTACCGGTATCGTCCACAACTCGCCCGGTCACGGCGTCGACGACTACTTCGCCTGCCTCAAGGAGGGCATCACCGACATTTGCATGCCGGTCGATGACGACGGCAAGTTCTACACCGGCGAGGAGTTTGGCACCGGCGGCCCCTTCAGCGGCATGGATACCGACGAGGCCAACCCGCACATCATCGAGTTCCTGCGCGAGCGCGGCATCCTGGTCCTCGAGAAGAAGATCACGCACAGCTATCCGCACTGCTGGCGCTGCAAGCACCCGGTGCTCTTCCGTGCTACCGACCAGTGGTTCGTCTCGATGGACAAGACCGGTCTGCGCGAGCAGGCTGGCAAAGAGGTCCGCGAGAACGTCAAGTGGTATCCGGCTCACGCCGCCAACCGCATCGGCGCCATGGTCGAGCAGCGTCCCGACTGGTGCATCAGCCGTCAGCGCAACTGGGGCGTGCCTATCCCCAGCTACACTTGCGCCGACTGCGGCGAGAAGGTCATGAACGACGCCACGCTCGACGCCGTCATCAAGCTCTTCCACGAGAAGGGCTCCGACGCCTGGTTCACCGACGCTCCCGAGAGTTACCTGGGCGAGGCTTGCGTTTGCCCCAAGTGTGGCGGCCATCACCTCAAGGCTGATAAGGACATTCTCGACGTGTGGTGGGACTCCGGCGTGTCCTGGAAGGCCGTCTGCGAGTATCGACCCGAGCTTGAGTACCCGGCTGACGTGTATCTCGAGGGCTCCGACCAGCATCGCGGTTGGTTCCAGAGCTCGCTGCTCACCTCGGTGGGTGCCAACGGCCATGCTCCGTACAAGGCGGTCGTCTCGCAGGGCTTCACGCTCGATGGCCAGGGCCGCAAGATGTCCAAGTCGCTCGGCAACGTCATCGACCCCAACAAGGTCTGCGACGAGATGGGCGCTGACATCATCCGTCTGTGGGTTGCCTCCGTCGACACCAGCTCCGACGTCTCCATCGACCATGAGATTCTCGCTCGTACGTCCGATGCCTACCGTCGTTTCCGCAACACGCTGCGCTTCCTGCTCTCCGAGCTCGAGGGTCAGTTTGAGCCCGAGACCGACGGCGTCGCCTTTGCCGACCTGCTGCCGCTCGACAAGCTCATGGTTGCCCGCCTGACTCAGGTTCAGGCCGAGGTCGACGACGCCTACGCCAGCTACGAGTTCCCGCGCGCCTACCGTGCGCTTTATGACTTCGTGGTTACCGAGCTCTCCAACGTGTACCTCGATGCCCTGAAGGACCGTCTGTACTGCGACAAGCCCGGCTCGCTCGAGCGCCGCAGCGCCCAGACCGTGCTGGCCGAGCTCTTCTCGATGCTCATGCGCGACCTGCAGCCGATCCTGTCCTACACGGTTGACGAGGCCATGGCATATGCGCCCGCTGGCTGCGTCGATCACCAGAAGTACGCCGCGCTGCTCGATTGGTACAAGTCGCCCATCACGGTCGACGAGGCCAATGAGTTCGAGGGCGTGCTCGAGGCTTCTCTTGAGCTCCGTAGCGCCGTGACCAAGGCCCTTGAGGATGCCCGTTCTGCCGGCACCTTCACCAAGAGCCAGCAGGTTCGCGTCAAGGCGGTCGTTCCCGCCGAGATGTACGCGCTGCTGACTGGTGACAAAGCGGTCGACCTGGCCGAGTTCTACATCGTTTCCGATGTTGAGCTGACCCAGGGCGAAGAGCTTTCCGTCTGCATTGATGCTGCCGAGGGCGAGTGCTGCGACCGTTGCTGGAACTACCGCACCACCGTCGGCGAGTACAACGGCCACGCCCATATTTGCAAACGTTGTGCCGAAGCGCTGTAGGTTACGCCTTTAGTTACGCGGTTTTACCAAACCCATTGGTTCCGCCGTTCTACCGAACGGCGGACCTGCCGACGCTGTGCGGGCCGCATTTGGACAATCTGACGTTCAATTTCAAGGGCGCGACCGAAAGGTCAGCGCCCTTTCATTTCACGTCACCTTGTCTCAAATGCGGCCCGCTCGCTCATTTATGCTCTACCTGCGGTGTTTCCGTTCTTGGGAGATTTGTCGCTTCTTGCTTGCGTCAATGTATGATTATCTACTGCGTTTTACGGAATTTGATTATCTGTGGGTAGGGGATTTCTTTGGGTCGTACTGGGGATATGACGCCGCCTTTGCGTTGGCGGTTGGGTGTTGCTGGTGGGGTGGCACTGGTTGTGCTGCTTGTTGACCAGCTGACCAAGCTTGCGGTTCGTGTCGTTGGCGATGCTCTGCATGTGACTGTTATCCCCGGTGTGATCGACTTCCTTTTCGTGCGTAACATCGGTGCTGCCTTTAGCATGGGCGAGGGACATGGCCTCGCGTTTGCCGTGCTGGCGCTCGCGGTTATTGTCGCCATTGCCGTGTACCTGGTTCGCGCTCCCCAGCTTGCCCATCTGGAGGTCATAGGTATGGCAATGGTTGCGGGCGGCGCCATCGGCAACGCGATCGATCGCTTGGCCATGGGCTTTGTGACCGATTTTATTGCCACCACCTTCATTGACTTTCCCGTCTTTAACGTGGCCGATATCGGCATCACCGTAGGCGTTGTGCTTGCCCTCATTGGTTACATGTTCTTAAGTCCCGCCGCTCGCGAGGTCGATGCGACCGCCGAGCTTAACGCCCGTGACGAGGCCCGCGCCAAGCGCAAGGCCAAACAACGTGGGGAGCGTGCCCGCAAGATTCGCGAAAGGAATGAGCGCTAATGGCCGACATCCATATTCTCGTTGCCGACGATACCGCTGGCCAGCGTCTCGACGCCTATCTGGGCGCCAACGATGGCTGCCCCACGCGCTCCGCTTGCGCGCATCTGATTGAGGGCGGTGCCGTTGCCGTCAACGGCGAGACCTGCCTATCTAAAAAGTATGCCGTGCGCTCCGGCGACCGTATTTCGGTCGATTTGCCCGAGCCGCACGATCCCACCGACGTGATTCCCGAGGCCATTCCCCTCGATATCCGCTACGAGGACGACTACCTCATCGTGCTCTCCAAGCAGCGCGGTCTGGTGTGCCATCCAGCCCATGGCCACGAGAGCGGCACCCTTGCGAACGCCTTGGTCTATCACTGTGGCATCGACCATCTGGGCACCGTGCAGGGTGAGGACCGCCCCGGCATCGTGCATCGCCTGGATCGTGACACCTCGGGCCTTATGCTTGCGGCCAAGGACGACGATACCCAGCGCGCACTCCAGAATCTCATCCGCACACGCACGCTCGACCGCCGCTACATTGCCCTCGTCCATGGCCACATTGCCATGGACGAGGGCACGATCAACACCGGTATCGCCCGTTCCACGCGTGACCGCGTCAAGATGGCGGTTTCGGACGATCCCTTTGCCCGTCAGGCCATCACGACCTTTAAGGTCCTCGAGCGCTTTGATTCCACGCGCTTTGACGACGGCTATACGCTCGTCGAGTGCCACCTGTTTACGGGCCGCACACATCAGATTCGCGTGCATATGCGCCATATCAACCACGCCTGCGTGGGCGATCCGCTCTATGGCAAGTGCGATGCACGCGCCGATCAGGGTCTGACCAGGCAATTCCTTCATTCCTGGCGCGTCGCATTCGACCATCCCGTGACGGGGGAGCGCATTGAGTGCCGCGACGAGCTGCCGTGGGATCTCGCTGCGGTTCTTGACGACCTGGCCCCGCGTTCGCTCGGTCGCACGGCCGCCGGCGACGAAATCGTCCCGCAGCTCGGTCTTCTCGAATCCTAACCAGTATTAGGTGGTTTCTTGAACTCGGTTAGCCTACGGTAAGATATACGGTTGTTTACGTAACGCGTTCTCGGGAGCCTGCATGCTCGCCTTTTTACAAACCAACACACCCATCGTGATCTTCAACCAGATTGTGGTTACGCTGCTTACGGTCTGCTTTCTTTACCAGGTGGTCTTCTTTGTCATTGGCGCCCTGCGCGGTGAGGTCGCTCCTCCCAAGGCCAAGAAGCTCCATCGCTATGCCTTCTTCATTGCGGCGCATAACGAGGAGGCGGTAATTGCCAATCTTGTGCGCTCCATCAAAGAGCAGGACTATCCGTCCGAGCTCATCGAGGTCTTCGTGGTCGCCGATGCCTGCACCGACAACACGGCGCAGCTCGCGCGCGAGGCGGGCGCCGTCGTCTATGAGCGTAACGACCTGGCCCGTAAGGGCAAGAGCTGGGTCATGGACTTTGGTTTTGATCGCATTCTCAACGAGTATCCCGATACTTTTGAGGGCTATTTCATCTTTGACGCCGACAACGTTATTTCCCGCGATTACGTCTCCAAGATGAACGATGCCTTTGACCAGGGCTTCCATGTGGTTACGAGCTATCGTAACTCCAAGAACTTCGGCAGCTCGTGGATCTCGGCGGCTAATGCCACCTGGTATCTGCGCGAGGCACGCTTCCTCAACAACGCGCGCAACATCTGCAAGACGTCTTGTGCCGTCTCGGGCTCGGGCTACCTCATCTCCGCCAGTGTTATTGAGGGTATGCACGGCTGGCAGTTCCACACGCTGACCGAGGACATTCAGTTCACCACGTTCTGCGCTATTCACGGCATTCGCATTGGCTATGCGCCGGCTGAGTTCTTCGATGAACAGCCCGTGACGTTTAAGGCGTCCTGGAAACAGCGTATGCGTTGGACCAAGGGCTTTTACCAGGTGTTCTTTACCTACGGCAAGCATCTTGTCAAATCGACGTTTCGCTATCATCGCTTTGCCGCATATGACATGTTTATGACCATCGCTCCGGGCATGCTGCTGTCCCTGATCTCCATGCTCGCCAACGCGACCTTCCTCATCGTGGGCGGGCTTTCGCACGGCTTCTTGGCCACCGAGGTCGAGATGCAGGCTTGTGCCGCCTCGCTTATCATGACGTTCGTGATGATGTACCAGACCTTCTTTATCCTGGCGCTGCTCACGACCATCTTTGAGTACAAGCACATTCATTGTGCTCAAAAGTGGCGCCTGGTGACCAACCTGTTTACCTTCCCGATCTTTATGTTCAGCTATATCCCCATCACGGTTGCCGCGCTGTTCCTGAAGGTCGACTGGGTGCCCACGCAGCACGCCGTTAACGTTACCCTCGATGAGGTCATGCAGGGCGCCAAGTAACCACGATCAGAACCACCACAAAGGGGATGCACCTTTGTGGTGGTTTTTGCTTTAGAGCAGCCGTCCCGGGAGGTGTCCCATGTTCTATATCCCATTTTGGATCTGCGCCTTTGCCGGTGCGGTGATCGATGCCCGTGAGCGGCGGTTTCCCAACGCGCTTGCGGCTGCGTGTGCCGTGGCGGCGTTTGCGGGCGTGTGGCTGGATGCGGGCTTGAACACGGCACTTGACCGCGCTGGCCTTGCGGTCATCGTGTACCTTTCTCTCGCGTTGACCGAGTCCCTCTGGCGGCGCCTCCGTCAAGCCCCCGGCATCGGCATGGGAGATGCCAAGGCACTCTTCGCGCTTTGCACGCTCGACCCAATGGGTGGCGTCGTGGCATTTGCCGCCGCGCTCCTGGTCCTTGCCCTCTCCTGCCTCATCACAAAATCGCGCTCCTTGCCATTGCTCCCATTTTTGGTGCCGATTTTTGCCATAATCGAGGTCGTGGGCTGCACATTGTAACCGATTGCGCATCCTTCTTAAGGAGCATGCCATGGCAACTAACCAAGAAACGGCCGTCATTAAGGCGCGCATGGACCGTATTCCCTCGGCGTTATCACCCGAACTTGTCGAGCGCATTGCCGCCGATCGTGCTTCGGGCTATGTCAACCCGTACCGTTGCGACGATGACCAGGTCATCCGTCGCGTTGATCGAGCCGCAGACGAGGGCACGCTCATGCGTCCGGCATTTATGCGCGATGCTGAAAAGATTCTCCATTTGCCCGCGTATGCCCGATATGCTGGTAAAACGCAGGTCTTTAGCTTCCGTAGCAATGATGATCTGTCGCGCCGCGGCTTGCACGTGCAGCTTGTATCGCGCATCGCACGCGATATCGGCCGCGCCCTGGGGCTCAACTGCGATCTGATCGAGGCGATTGGCTTAGGCCACGACTTGGGACATACGCCTTTCGGCCATGCCGGCGAGCGCTTCCTCAACGATATCTATCATGAGCGTACTGGCCGCTTCTTTTTCCATAACGTGCAGTCGGTGCGCGTGCTCGATGCCCTGTACGGTCGCAACGTGTCGCTCCAGACTCTCGACGGCGTGCTGTGCCATAACGGCGAGTACGAGCAACGCGTGTTTGAGCTTTCGGATATGGGCTCCTTTGATCAGTTCGATCTGACGCTCGAGGACTGCATCGCCACGGGCTATAGCGCGATTGAGCACCTGCGTCCCATGACGCTCGAGGGCTGTGTGGTGCGTATTTCGGATATCCTCGCCTACGTCGGTCGTGATCGTCAGGACGCCATTGCGGCGGGCCTGCTGTCGCCCGACGCTTTTGACGATGGCCTAGGCGGTGCGTACAACAGCTGGATTCTTACGCATGCCTCCATCGATATCGTTGAGAACAGCTATGGCAAGTCGCGCATCGAGATGAGCGAGGACTTGTTCAAGGAAATCCGCCGGGCGAAGCGCGAGAACTACGAGAAGATCTATAGTAAGGGCGGTATCGAAGGCGACTCCGAAGCGGAGCTGCGCGAGGCGTTCGAAAAGCTCTACGACCGTTGCCTGCAGGATATAAACGAAGGCGACGAGTACTCCTACATCTTTAAGCACCACATTTCGCGCATTAAGCAGCAGCTTTCCTACTACGACCGTACCTATGCATGGCAGGACGATAAGGACCAAGCCGTGGTGGATTACATTGCGAGCATGACGGATGGCTATTTCTGCGAGCTGACGAGTAAGTTGTTCCCGGGTCTAAAGTTTCCGCACCGTACTTATATTAACGAACGGTAGTTCGTATCCTTTCGGTATACTGTTGGTCAACAACGATTTTGATTGATGCACGGGATGGCTATGGACGACCTTTTTTCTGCTTCGACGCGCGAGCGCTCCTTTCAGAATGCGCCGCTTGCGGTGCGCATGCGCCCCAACACGCTTGATGAGTACGTGGGCCAGCAAAAGGCCGTCGGTAAGGGCTCATGGCTGCGTGCCGCGATTGAGCACGACGTGCTGTCGAGCGTGATTCTGTACGGGCCGGCCGGTACAGGCAAGACGACGCTGGCCCACATTATCGCCAACCATACCAAGAGCGAGTTTGTCGAGGTCAGTGCCGTGACGGGCACCGTGAAGGACTTGCGCCGCGTGATTGACGAGGCCAAGACGCGCCTGAATACCTATGACCGCCGCACAATTCTATTCATCGATGAGATTCACCGCTTTTCCAAGTCGCAGCAGGATGCCCTGTTGCATGCAGTCGAGAACCGTACCGTCATTATGATCGGTGCCACGACGGAGAATCCGTACTTTGAGGTCAACTCGGCATTGCTCTCGCGTGGTCGCGTGGTGGAGCTTGAGCACCTCAAAGACGAGGATATCGCCACGCTTATCGAGCGTGCGCTCGAGGCACCACAGGGCTTGAACGGAAAGTTTTCTGCCGATGATGATACGGTCAAGACCATTTGCACGCTGGCCGCGGGTGATGCGCGCTCTGCCCTGACGACGCTCGAGCTGGCGAGCGAGATTGCCGTCACGCGTCCCGATACCGAGGGGACGCCGGCTCCGGCGGCAGGGGAGCGTTATCCTATCACCGTCGATGACGTGAAGATTGCCAACCCGCGCCGCGGTTTTTCGTATGACAAAAACGGTGACATGCACTATGACATTATCAGTGCGTTCATCAAGTCCATGCGCGGTAGTGACCCCGATGCCACGATCTATTGGCTCGCGCGCATGATCGATGCTGGGGAGGATCCTAAGTTTATCGCTCGCCGCATTATGATTCACGCTTCTGAGGATGTTGGCAACGCCGACCCGCAGGCGCTTTTGGTGGCGCATGCCGCGTTTAAGTCTGCCGAGGTCATTGGCTATCCCGAGTGCCGCATTAACCTGGCTCAGGCTGCACTCTATGTGTGCTTGGCGCCAAAATCCAACGCGTGTGAGGCTTCGATCGATGCGGCGCTGGCCGATATCCATTCTAGTGGGCTTCGCGAGGTGCCGAGTTATCTGCGCGATCGCCATCGCCCGGGCAGCGATGAATACGGTGTGTATAAGTATCCACATGATTATCCCGAAGGCTGGGTCGATCAGCGCTATTTGCCCGAGGGACTGGAGCGCGGCGTGTTCTGGCAGCCTGCCGGCCGCGGTTGGGAAGAATGGCGCGTAGAGCAAAGCGAACGCGACCGCAGCGGGAATGCACCGAAGTAGCTGCTGATAATTTTGTCCCACGTTGCTGCTCTTGGCATGTTCGGTCCTCTTTGGGGTACCATGGAAATCGTCTGTATATCGATTCCTTTGGGAGGATTGTATGAGTCCCATTCAAATCGCCCTGCTGCTGCTCGCCGTTGCCGGCGTGTGGGCCATCGTTGAGCTCGCGCTTACCCTGCGCAAGACCCGCACCGTTGTCGACTCGCTCGATAAGACCGTCAACGACCTTAACAACACCATCGCCGAGGCTCAGCCTATGGTGGCAAAGCTCGATGGCGCTGTCGATGACCTTACGCCGGCGCTTGCTCAGATGGAGCCGCTGCTTAAGTCGAGCAAGACGGCAGTTGATGCCCTTACCTCCAATCTCGTAGAGGTCGAAGCCGTGGTTCGCGACATTTCCGAGGTTACGGGCAGCATGGCCGAGGCCAGCAATGCTGTGTCGAGCGTGACCGACTCTGCTGCCGGTGCTGTGCAGAAGCTCTTCAATAAGGTGAAGGCTCCTGCAGCCGATGCCGATCGCAAGCTCGCCGCTGCCGCTGCGGAGGCCGAGCAGCCTACCGAGCGCGTCCTAATTGGCGAGGACGAGGCCGCCGATGGCGCGGATGTGGCTCAAAATTCTGTAGCCAAGCCGGCTCAGTATTACACCTATACACCCTCCGAGACCTCTGAGGAGTCCTGCGATGAGTAGCGAAGCAACCTGCCCCATCACGTTGACCGTTGCCGGCGACCCGCGTCTCGCTCGCCTTGTGCGCATGACGGCAGCCAACGTTGGTGCCCTGTGTTCCATGTCTGTCGATCGCATCGAGGACATCCGTATGGCTGCCGAGGAAGCCTTCATCTTTGGCTGCACGGCTGTTGATTCCGACGATATCTCGATCAAATTCGATGTCGACGAATCGCACGTGGGCATGACTATTACCTTTGGCGACCAGGCTACGGTCGATGAAGACGACCAGGCTGCGGTGTATGCCGAGCTCATCCTCGCGAGCGTGTGCGACTCCTACGAAAAGACTACGGCGCCCCTGACGCTTTCCCTCGACCTCAAGGCGGATATCTAATATGACCGAACGTTCCCGGAGCGGCAAGACCGCTTGGGACAAGGAGAAAACCCGCGAGCTGTTTCGTCGTTACAAGGAGACCGGTGATCCGGACGCCCGTGAGCAGCTCGTTATGTCCCATATGAACCTGGTAAGGTTTCTTGCCAACAAATTTAAGAATCGCGGCGAGCCGCTCGACGACCTCATGCAGGTCGGCTATCTGGGCTTGCTCAAGGCTATCGACCGTTTTGATCCCGAGCGCGGACTCGAGTTCACGACGTTTGCGACACCCACTATCCTGGGCGAGATCAAACGCCATTTTCGCGACAAGGGCTGGAGTGTGCGCGTACCGCGTCGTCTGCAGGAGCTCTCGGCCAAGGTCAACCAGGCTACTGACAAACTTACCAACGAGCTGCAGCGTTCGCCCAAGGTTGAGGAGATCGCTGAGTATCTAGATGTGACTGTCGATGAGGTCCTCGAGGCTATGGAATCGTCTTCGGCCTATACCTCGGTGCCCATCGAGGCTCCTGGTGCGTCCGATTCCGACGATGCCCCTTCGATTCTCGACCGTTACGCCGACGACGACAACGAGCTCGACTTTACCGATGACCGCCTAGTGATCGAGGAAGCCATCCGTGATTTCTCGCCGCGCGAGCGCGAGGTGATCGAGCTGCGCTTTGTGAAGGGCATGACCCAGATCGAGATCGCCAAGAAGCTGGGTATTTCTCAGGTGCAGGTTTCGCGTCTGCTGCGCCGCACGCTTAAGAAGATTCAGGACAAGATCGACCCCGACGGAGTGATGATTCGTTCATGAGTGAGCACCCCCAACAAACCGATCGCGTGCTGCGCGACACCCGCATTCTGACGCTGCGCATTTGGGCTGTTGTCGGCTGCATTGTCATCGCCGCTGTCATCTTTAACCTTATGGGCATCCTGGCACCGGTTATTGAGTTTCTTGCCGTCGGTTCCATCATTGCTTTTGTGATGTCCCCGATCACCAACTGGCTCGAGCACCATGGCGTGAATCGCGGCATCGGTTCGCTTGTCGCGCTTATTGTTGTTGTTGCCGTGCTCGTCGGTGTCGTTTGCATCTTGTCGCCGATTCTCTTTGGTCAGATCATGGAAGTCCTGAGCCGCCTGCCCGAGCAGCTTCGTGTTGCGGGTGGCGATCTCAATGAGATGATCTCGCATGCCAAGACGCTCAACAACACGCCGCTCAAGGAGTATTTGGACGATAATCTTTCGTCCCTGGTTACCGTGGCATCGAAGTATGTGTCTCAGATTGCTGCCGAGCTTGGTCGCGGTGTGTTCCCGCTCATCACCAATACGGCCTCGCAGTTGTTCGTGATCTTCCTTGGTCTGGTGCTTGCCTACTGGATGGCCTGCGACTACCCTCGCATGCATCACGAGATTTGCACCATCATCGGTCAGGAGAAGGAGACTTCGTACCGCTTTATGGTCGCCATCCTTTCTCGCTCTGTCGGCGGCTACATGCGCGGTATGGTCGTGACGTCCATCTGCGGTGGTTTCCTCGCCTTTATCGGTTTTATGATCATCGGTCATCCGTATGCGGCGCTCATGGCTATCTTTACCGGCATCATGCATTTGGTTCCGGTCGTCGGTCCCTGGGTGAGCGCAGCAATCGCCACGGTGCTCGGTTTCATGTTCAGCCCCATGTTGGCGTTATGGACGCTCATCGTGACGATGGTCGCGCAAAACGTCACCGACAACGTGATTTCTCCTAAGGTCATGCAGAGCTCGGTGCAGGTGCATCCCATCATGAGCCTCACGGCGCTCGTTATTGGCTCGGCACTCATGGGCCCCATCGGCATGATTATTGCCATCCCGCTTTGTGCGGCCCTCAAGGGCATCTTCGTGTACTACTTCGAGAATGAGACCGGCCGTCAGCTTGTGGCCTATGACGGCGCCGTGTTTAAGGGCACGCCGTACCGCGATGCCGATGGCAACCCGGTCGCCGCTTACGACGCGCTCGGTGACGACACCTTCATCTATGAGTCCGAGCTCATCGGTAACGAGACTGCGCCCGAGGCCCAGGCGATGCCTAAGCCCGAGTTCGATAATCCCTGGATCAAGCTCTCGGGTTTGCAACCCGATTCCACGGGCTTCTTCAAGAACCCCTTTGCCAAGGATGACGATTCCAACACGGACGACACCAAAACCGGCATCGACGGCTCCATGGACGATGATGACAACTAGCGGGGTAATTCGGATTAATATTCATACGCGCTAACATGCAATTTCGCTGAAGGGCCGGCATTGTGCCGGCCCTCTTTTTTGCACAGGCGCGGCGGGATGGTAATATCGTTACGTTTGAACTGTTTCGATGTGAAACCGAGGAGATTCCCTCTATGAGTGCTGACTACCCGTCAATGACTACGGCCGAGATTCGCTCCAAGTTCCTCAACTTCTTTGAGGAGCGCGGTCTTAAGCTCTATCCTTCTTCGTCCCTCGTCCCCGACGATCCTTCACTGCTGCTTGCCAACGCCGGCATGAACCAGTTTAAGGAGTACTACCAGGGCAAGAAGACCATGAAGGAGATCGGCGCGATCTCCTGCCAGAAGTGCGTCCGCACCAACGACATCGATTGCATCGGCGAGGACGGCCGTCACCTGTCGTTCTTCGAGATGCTTGGCGATTTCTCTTTTGGCGGCGTCTCCAAGGAGCAGGCTTGCGCTTGGGCCTTTGAGCTCATCACCAAGGAGTTCAAGCTGCCGCTCGACCGCCTGTACTTTACCGTCTTTACCGAGGACGACGAGACCCACGACGTGTGGCGTTCTCTGGGCGTTGCCGAGGACCACATCTCCCGCTTGGGCGAGGACGACAACTTCTGGGCCGCTGGCCCCACCGGTCCCTGCGGTCCGTGCTCCGAGATCTACTTTGACATGGGCGAGGAGGTCGGCTGCGGCAGCCCCGACTGCAAGCCTGGCTGCGACTGCGACCGCTTCCTTGAGTTCTGGAACCTCGTGTTTACCCAGTACGACCGCCAGGAGGACGGCTCCATGCCGGAGCTGCCGCACCGCAACCTCGATACGGGCATGGGCTTGGAGCGCATGGCCGCTATCATGCAGCACAAGACTGCTAACTACGACGGCGATCTGATGCAGCACCTCATCAAGCTCGGTGAGGAGATCAGCGGCAAGACCTATGACGCCGACGATTACTCCGGCGCCAGCCGCTCCCTGCGCATCATCGCCGACCACTCCCGTGCTGTCGACTTTATGATCTCGGACGGCATCCTTCCCGGCAACGAGGGTCGCGAGTACGTCCTTCGCCGTCTGCTCCGCCGTGCCGTGTTCCACGGTCGCCTGCTGGGCATCGAGGGCGCCTTCCTGACCAAGTTCATCGACGAGGTCAACGCTCAGATGGGCGAGGCCTATCCCGAGTTGCTCAAGAACGTCGCGCTCGTCAAGGGTATCGTTGCCTCCGAGGAGGAGCGCTTCTCCACGACGCTCGACAACGGCCGCGTTTACCTGGACGAGGCCCTGGCCGCGCTTGCCGAGGGCGCTGTGCTTCCGGGCGATGTTGCCTTTAAGCTGCACGACACCTTTGGTTTCCCCATCGACCTGACCGTCGAGATCGCCGGCACCGCTGGCCACGATGTCGATATGGATGGCTTCACTGCCTGCATGGAGGACCAGAAGGCCCGCGCCCGCGCCAATGCCAAGGGCGACGCCTGGGGCAGCTTCAACGACGTTTGGGTCGAGCTTTCCGACAAGGTCGCAGCGACCGAGTTCGACGGCTATGACAACGATGTGATCGAGGGCGCCAAGGTCGTCGCCATCGTGCGCAACGGCGAGTCCGTCGATTCCGCTGCCGCCGGCGAGGACGTCGAGATCGTGCTCGACCGCACCCCGTTCTATGCCGAGATGGGCGGCCAGCAGGGCGACGCCGGCAAGCTTTCCGCCGAGGGCGTTGCACTGACCGTTTCCGATACCAAGAACCACAATGGCCTGTACGCTCACGTCGCCCACGTTGTCGAGGGCACGCTGACTGTCGGTGCCGCTGTGACCGCCGCGCTCGACGCCGAGCGCCGTGGCTTCCTGCGCCGCAACCACACCGCCACGCACCTGCTCGACGCCGCCCTTAAGCAGGTCCTGGGCGAGCACGTGTCCCAGGCCGGCTCGCTGGTGACGCCCGAGCACCTGCGCTTTGACTTCACGCACTTCGAGGCTCTTTCCTCCGAGCAGCTCAAGGCTGTCGAGGACCTGGTCAACCAGCAGATCTTCGCCTCTAAGCCGGTCGTGACCCGTGTCATGGGCATCGACGAGGCTAAGGCTGCCGGCGCTGTCGCTCTGTTTGGAGAGAAGTACGGCGATGTCGTCCGCGTCGTCTCCGTGGGCGCCGAGGACCAGCCGTTCTCTCGCGAGCTCTGCGGTGGCACGCACGCTGCCAACACCGCCGAGATCGGCCTGTTCAAGATTATCTCCGAGTCCTCTACGGGCTCGAACGTCCGCCGTATCGAGGCCGTGACTTCTAAGGGCGCCCTCGACTACATGGCTGACCGCCTGGCGCTCGTCGACGCCGCTGCCGCTGCGCTCAAGTGCCGTGTCGACGAGGTTCCCGCTCGTGTAGAGAACCTGCAGGCCGAGCTGCGCGAGACGTCCAACAAGCTCAAAAAGGCTCTGACCGGTGGTTCCTCCGACGCCATTTCCAGCGCCATCGAGGGTGCCGTCGAGCTCGGCGGCTACAAGCTCGTCGTTGCTGAGCTCCAGGGCCTTGAGGCTGCCGACCTGCGCAACGTATGGGATACCGTGCACCAGAAGGTCGCCGGCCCTGTCGCATGTGTCGTCGCCAGCGTGACTGAGAAGGGCACTCCGGCCCTGCTCGCTGCCGGCTCCGATGACGCCGTGAAGGCCGGGTTCCACGCCGGTAACGTGATTAAGCAGATCGCGAGCCTGGTTGACGGTCGCGGTGGCGGCCGTCCCAACATGGCTCAAGCCGGTGGCAAGAACGCTGCCGGTATCGCCGATGCCCTCGCGGCCGCTAAGACCGCGCTCGGCGCCTAAGAATCTAAGAAGTCACTGTGGTCGCGCTTGCGCTGGACATAGGGGAGACCAGGATCGGCATCGCCGTCTCGAGCCGTGATGGCAAGATGGCGATGCCCGTCAAGGTGCTCCCGGCCGCCGAGGTCACCGGTATGGCCAAGACGTTCCGCTACCTGGTTGAGGACTATGAGCCCGACATCCTGGTGAGCGGACGTCCCCTGACCATGGCCGGTGAACCCGGCCCCCAGGCCGAGCGCGTTGCCGCTGTGGCGCAGAAGATTGCCGACGAGCTCGACCTTCCGCTGGAGTTTGAGGACGAGCGTCTGTCCTCGCAAGAGGCCAAGCGTATCCTGCGCGAGCAGGGACTCAACGAAAAGCAGATGAGGGGCAAGATTGACATGATCGCCGCCAGCCTGTTCTTGCAGACATGGCTCGATCGTAAAAACGAGGAGGTTCAGCATGCCTAGCGCTTCCGATCCGCGCCAGCAGAATCGTACACGGCAGCCCGTGCCGCGCCCTGCTCAGCCTGGCCAGCGCTCGGCGCAGCCGACGCAGCGTTCGGCTCGGCCTACTCAGCGTGCTGCTCAACAGCCCGCCGCTCGTCCCGCGCAGCCCGCTGGCGGCGCTCGTTTTAAGCAGCAGGCTCCTGCCCAGCGCACGCAGGGGCAGGCCCCGCAATCACGCTCCCACGCACATCATGCTCATGGCTCGCACGGCGTTGCTCCGGCCACGCGCTCGAGCTATAACACGCACGCCCGCCGTGGTGCCCAAAAGAAAAGCTCCCCGGTGCCTATGATTATCGGTGGCGTCGTCGCCGTGCTTGCGCTTGTCGCGATCGTTTTCTTTGTCGTGCCGGCCGTCAAGGGCTTCTTTGGCGGTGAGGATGCGAAAGTCGCTGCTGGCCAGCAAGTTACTATCACGATTCCCGATGGTGCCTCGGGTGATACCATCGCTTCGATTCTCTCCGAGAACCATATCGTCGAAGATCCCAAGGATTATTATGCGGCGGTTAAAAAGCTCAACGCCGATATGTCGCTTAAGCCGGGTAAGTATTCGTTTACCACGCTTATGGACGCCACGAAGGTCGTCCAGCAGCTTATGGAAGGTCCCAACGCCGGCTCCGATGCGCTCACGATTCCTGAGGGCCTGACGGTCGATCAGGTCGCCGACCGCGTGGCCAAGGCGTACGACAGCATTTCTAAGGAAGACTTCCTTAACCAGGCTAAGGCGAGCAATTATGTGAATGATTACGCTTTCCTTAAAGACGCCGCGAACGATTCGCTCGAGGGCTTCCTATTCCCCAAGACGTATTCGCTGGGTAAGGACCCAAGCGCCGATGATGTGATTCGCGCCATGCTTGACCAGTTCAACGCCGAGTATAAGTCGCTTGACTTTGCCAGCTGCGAGGCCAAGATCAAGGAGCGCTATGGCGTGGAGATGTCCGATTACGACATCGTTAACCTTGCCTCGATTGTCGAGCGCGAGGGCCTCAACGCCGATCAGCGCGCGCATGTGGCATCGGTTTTCTATAACCGTCTGGCGGGCAAGCTCGATGGCCTGCGTTACCTCAACAGCGATGCGACCATGATGTATGTCACCGGCGGCGAGGTTACCGCCGACGACCTGCAGAGCGATAGCCCGTATAACACCTATAAGCATGAGGGCCTGCCGCCCACGCCCATCTGCTCTCCGTCGCTCGAGGCGCTCAAGGCTACCCTTGAGCCGGCCGACTCCGACGACCTGTATTTCTACATTACGCAGGACGAGGAGTATTTCTCGAAGACCTACGAAGAGCATCAACAGTCTTGGAATTGATCATGAGGATTTTTAGCCCCAAACGATATGTTGCCTCGGTCGATCGCATCGACCTCGATACCCTCTGGGCCGACGGCAAGCGCGCCATTCTACTCGACCGCGACAACACCTTGGTGCCGCGTGATACCGAGCAGGTACCCGCTGCGGTTTCCGCTTGGCTCGAAGCCGCCCATGCCAAGGGCTTTAAGCTGTGCATGGTGTCCAACAACTGGCATCGCGACCAGGTCATGGCGTCGGCGCGCGAGCTGGGGCTCGAGGCCATTAGCCATGCCATGAAGCCGGCGCCATTTGCCCTCAAAGCGGGTCTTAAGCGTCTGGGCGCCACGGCCGACGAGGCCGTGCTGATCGGCGATCAGCTTTACACGGACGTATGGAGCGGAAACTTTGCCGGCGTTGACACTATTCTGGTCAAGCCGCAGGCAACCCAGGACCTGTGGTACACGCAGATCTTCCGTATCTTTGAGCGCCGGGCCCTGCGCGATCTTCCCTGTGAGGAATAGGTTTCGCCATGTCTCAGCATATCAAACACGGCTGTGACCATATCTTCTTTATCGGCTTTTTGGGCGCGGGCAAGTCGACGCTTGCGCGCAACGTGGGCACTATGTTCAAGCGTCGATTCATCGATACCGATCGTTTGGTTGTGCGTCGATGCGGCAAGTCGGTGACCGAGATATTTAAGACCGAGGGCGAGGATCGTTTTCGCGAACTCGAGACCTCGGCACTCCGTTCGCTTCAAAGTGAGCGCAGCCTGCTGGTATCGTGCGGGGGTGGCATCGTCGAGACGCCGGTGAACATTGAGCTGATGCACGAGATGGGTACATGCGTGTACCTCGAAGGCGACTTTGAGGACTCGTTGCGCCAGATTCGCCGCTCCGATACCCGACCAGATTTCCGCTCACCCGAGCATGCTGCGCGCCTGTTTGAGCATCGCCGTCCGCTGTATCGCCAGGCCGCCGATATTACCCTTGATATCCGCAACAAGTCCTTCGAGGACGTTTCCTACCTTTGTGCCGAGATGCTTTTGGAGCGTGGGCTGCTATGATTCGCCGTCAACTTATCAATTTCCAAAACCGCAGTGTCGATGTCCGCGTCGGTCTTGGCGCGTTTGAGGAACTGTCGCGCATGTTTGCCTCGGCTGTGGGCAAGCCTAAGCGCGCGATGGTGGTTTGGAACGACGCCACATCCGAGCGTTTTGGCGAGGTCGTCGAGCATGCGCTGGTCGACGCCGGGTTTGCCGTGTCGCTGCTCGCCCTCGAGGTTTCTCCTGCCGACGCTACGCTGGCCGATGCCGATACCGTCTTTGGCGCCCTGTCAGCTAACGGCATTACCTGCGACGATCTCGTTGTCGCTGTCGGCGACACGGCGACCTGCTCGGTCGTTTGCTGGTGTTCCAATCAGTGGTGCGGTCGCACCGAGTGCGCCTTGCTGCCGACGACGTTCGATGCCATGCTTACGGTCGCGACGACCATGAAGCCGCTCGTCGCCTCGTCGGTGAATGCGCTTCCCGCTATTGCGTTCCGTCCCGAGCCGGGCTTGGTCGTGTGTGACCTCGACCTTGTTCGCGAGGCGGACTCCGAGGACCTCAAGCTTGGCTATGCGGTACTTGTTGGCACCATGCTTTCGAGCAGCAAGTCCCGCTGGAATCAGTTTACTGAGACCGTCCCTGAGATTCTCGCGGGCGAGGAAGTCGCGCTCGTCAATGCCGTTCAGTGGTCTCAGACTGCCCGCAAGGACGTACTGATGGCCACGAACCCGAGCGCCCGCCATGCGCTCGATTTTGGTAAGACGGGGGAGCGTACCCTGCGCGCCTGCTTGGGCGACGCCGCTTCGCAGATCCCTGCCTACCAGCTGTTGTCCGAGGGCATGCGTTTTGAGGCGCGCGTTGCCCACGATGCTTGCGACTTCGATATCGATTACGTTTTTGAGGTCGATGATTGCCTGGAGGACTTTGGTATCGAGGAGCTTGCCTTCGATCTGGAGCCTGCCACGTTTATCGAGGAGTTCCGTAGGCAGCAGTTCGCCCGCTCGAACCGCAGCATGCTGCCGCTGCCCGCGGCACTCGGCGCCATTCGTCTAACGAGCGTTGAGGACGAGGTTCTTGAGCGCCATGCTCACGCCTACTTGGCTTCTCGCAAAGAACTTCTCTAAGATTTATTGACATCCATCGTCTTTCGTATCATGTTGAGGGACGGGTTTCCAATCGGTTGCGAATCGCTTGCGATTCCGTACGTTGATTGAGCCCGTCCCGTCTTTATGAAGACAACAAGAAAGGAATCTGCATGTCTGAGTTTGCTGCCGGTCCTGCCGGTCGTATCGAACGTGTCCGTGCCCTGATGGTCGAGCGCGGCTACGACGCTATCGTGGTACGCGACGAGGCCAATCTTCGTTGGCTCACGGGCGTGAAGGGCGTCTTCGACTACACCTTCGAGTTCCCGCACGCGGCGTTTATTACGGCTGACCAGTGCCTGTTCCATACCGACTCGCGCTACCTCAACAGCTTTGTGGAGAATACGCCCGCCGGCAGCCCCTGGGTCTACGACATGGACGAGGGCACCATCCCCGGTTGGGTCGCCGGCAAGATCGCGGCCAACAAGTGCCGCGTCTGCGCTGTCGAGGACGACATGCAGATCAACTTCTTCCAGGGCATTCAGCGTGGCCTGGAAGACCGTTCCGTCGCCTGCATGTTGCCGCTGATGCATGACGACATTCGCAAGATGCGCGCCATCAAGGACGCCGAGGAGATCGAGCTCATGCGCCATGCGCAGTCGATCACCGATGCCGCCTTCCAGCATATGCTCGGCTTTATTAAGCCCGGTATGACCGAGAAGCAGGTTCGCAACGAGCTCGAGAACTTTATGTTCGCCAACGGCGCCGACAGCCTGGCCTTCGGCTCTATTGTGGCGAGCGGCCCCAATACCGCCAACCCGCACGCCGTGCCGAGCGACCGTGTCATCGAGAAGGGCGACTTTGTCCTCATGGATTACGGCGCGGGCTACTGCGATTATCGTTCCGACATGACGCGCACCGTCGTGATGGGCGAGCCTACCCAGGAGCAGCTTGACCTGTACGCGCTCGTGCGCCGTACGCACGAGGAGTGCGTCGCTGCCATCCATCCGGGCGTCGAGGGCAACGACATTTTTAAGCTTTCCAAGAAGATCATCGGCGATGCCGGTTATGGCGATTACTACAACCATGGTCTGGGCCACGGCGTGGGCATCGACATCCACGAGCTGCCCAACTTCAACCGCAGCAAGAACACCATCGAGGTCGGCTCGGTTATCACCATGGAGCCCGGCGTGTATCTGCCCGGTGTGGGCGGCGTGCGCCTGGAGGACTACGGCGTGGTCACCGAGAACGGCTACGAGCCCTTCACCAAGACCCCGCACGACCTGCACGTCATCGATTGCTAGCCCATTTCGATAGATTTTTGGGGCGGGGCGTCCGGAGCACTTCGGGCGCCCCGCGTTCTCTTTTTATGCGCTCGCTGCAGGCGCCGTCTGCAAGTGTATAATTTCGGTCGTATGTAATTTGGACGCTTGTGCGTCCTGCCCATAACAAGAAAGGTCGCTATGCCTACCATTTCTACCGCCGACTTCAAGAACGGCCTCGGTCTCCGCATTAAGGACAAGGTCTACACCATCGTCGAGTTCCAGCATGTCAAGCCGGGCAAGGGCGGCGCGTTCGTGCGCTACAAGACCCGCGACATCAAGAGCGGCCGCGTCGTCGAGAACACCTGCAACGCCGGCACCAAGTTCGAGAGCGTCATGCTCACCACCCGTGAGTTCCAGTACCTCTACAACGATGGCGCCGACTACATCTTCATGGACAATGAGACCTATGAGCAGGTTCCCGTTCCCGAGGATATGGTGGGCGAGAACTCCAAGTGGCTGCGCGAGAACGACATCTGCCAGCTGCTCTTTGCCGACGACGAGCTCATGGGCGTGACCCCGCCGATGTTCATCGAGACCACCATCGTCCAGACCGACCCGGGCTTTAAGGGCGACACCGTCCAGGGTTCCACCAAGCCGGCCACGATCGACACCGGCGCTGTCATCCAGGTCCCCATGTACCTCAACGAGGGCGAGGTCGTCAAGGTTGACACCCGCGACGGCAAGTTCGTCTCCCGCGTCTAGCAACCAACTCTTCTAGGAGGACTCATGCCCCAGGAAATCAAGATTGACGGCATCGGCATTTCGCCCGATGTTCTGACCGCCATCGTCTCGCGCGCCGTGTCGGATGTCGAGGGCATCGCCTCCGTTGGCGTCAAGGACCTTGCCACCAACCTTGTCTCCATGATGCTTTCGTCCAAGGCCCCGGCTTCCGAGCCGGCGGTCGAGGCCGAGGTCGTCGGCGACAAGCTCGCACTCACCGTGCGTGTCGTGGTGTTCTTTGGCTATCCGTTCAAGAAGCTCGCCGAGGCCGTTCGCGCCGCCGTGGTCGCTGCCATCGATGCTCAGGTGGGCGTCGAGGTCGAGCGCGTTGACGTTTGCATTGACGGCCTCGTTTTCCCCAAGGAGTAACCTTTGAGCCTTAAGGTTTATCGCGGGCGCACGCTTGCCCGCAGTCAGGCGCTGCAGTTGCTGTTCCAGGCCGAGGCCACGGACAGTCCGCTCGAGCGCGTCCTCGAGGGCGATTTCCTGATCTCGAAGGGTCCCCTCGACCCCTATGCGCTGGAGCTTTGCCGCGGTGCCTACGAGCATATCGATCGCATCGATTGTGCCCTGCGCGCCGTCGCCAAGAACTGGGATCTTATGCGCATGCCCGGCGCCGACCGCAACTTGCTGCGTATCGCCGTCTATGAGATGCGCTTCCTCACCGACGAAGAGGTCTCGGACGCCATCGTGATCAACGAGGCCGTCGAAATCGCTAAGGCTTATGGTACCGACCAGTCCGCATCGTTTGTCAACGGCGTGCTGGGCAAGATCGCTCGCAGCGAGGAGTTGCCGGGCGAGGACCTGTACCAAGAGCTGCTGGCCGAGGATCGTGCTCGCGAGGAGGCACAGGCTGCCGAGGTGGCCGCCAAGGTCGCTGCTGCTCAGGCTGCCGCCGGTGTACTTGCCGAGGATGCGGACGCTGCTGAGGCCGTCGAGGCCGACTCCGTCGAGGAGTAGTCATGCCAGAGGGTTCCGTCCGCAACTTCGATGAGATCTCGGATCGCCTGGACCAGATTATCGCCACCGTTCGCTCCAAGGATACGTCCTTGGAGCGTTCGCTCGATTTGTTTGACGAGGCGATTGAGCTGGGCTCCCGAGCGGTCGATATGGTAGACAAGTTTGAGCTGACGCCGCGTGAGGCCGACAAGCTCGAGCAGGAATACGATGAGGATGCGGCAAACGAGTCCCAAGATAGACAGGCTGCATCTCCGGATACGAATGGTTGATGGCATTCATGAAACGCGTGCGTCTCGATGACGAACTGATTTCACAGGGCATCTGCGCCGATCGCGCGGATGCCCTTCGCACTCTTATGGCCGGCTTGGTTTCGAGTGGCGGTGAGCGTTTGACCTCTCCGGGGCTCAAGGTGACGCCGGGCCTGCCACTGCACGTTAAGGGGCGCATCCCGTATGTTGGGCGCGGCGGGCTCAAGCTCGAGGGCGCGCTCGATGCGTTTGGAATCGATCCGACGGACCTTGCTTGCCTCGATGTGGGATGCTCCACGGGCGGCTTTACCGATTGCCTTCTCAAGCGCGGCGCCGCGACCGTTGTCTCGGTCGACGTGGGCCGTGCCCAGTTTGATTGGTCGCTGCGCCAAGACGATCGCGTGACGCTCCACGAGCGCACGAATGTAACGCAGTTGCCCGAGCTTGGCTACGGCGGCGCTATCGACCTAGCCGTGTGCGATGTGTCGTTTACGAGTATCGCGAATATCATCGACGCCGTGCTGGCGTGCCTGAAGCCTTCGGGTTCGTTTTGCACGCTCGTAAAGCCGCAGTTTGAGGCGCCGGCTGCGCTGGTGGGCGAGGGCGGTATCGTGACGGATCCCGCTGTGCGTGTTGACACACTCGTGGCGGCGATTGAGCTGTTTGCCGCGAAGGGCCTCTTCCCGGTCGACGTGTGCGTTTCGCCCATCCATGGCGCTAAGGGCAACGTTGAGTTTTTCCTGTACGGCACGAGGTTTGCCCCCGGCGAGCGCGCCGAAGATGAGTTGCAATCCCAGGTATCGGCTTTGAGCGAGAAAGCGGCAACGCTATGAAGGTCTTTCTGGTTCCCAATTACTACAAGCAAGAGGCGGTCGAGAGCGGCCTGATGCTCGAGCTTTGGCTTTCGCGCCAAGGCTATGAGGTCGCATGGGCTGCCGACCAGCGCTCCAAGATTCAGAGCACGCCCGATGTTGACGATGCCGACCTGGTCATTACGCTCGGCGGCGACGGCACGTTGCTGCGCGCCGCCCGTATCCTCAATTACCGTGAGATTCCCATTTTGGGGCTTTCCTATGGTCACCTGGGCTTTTTGACGGCGGCCAGTCCCGAGGAACGCGATATTTTGCAGGTTGTGAGCGATGCCCTGTCCGGTGAGCTCCACGTGAGCCGCCGCGCCACCATCGCCGCGGATATCGTCTCGGTGCGCGATGACGGCACGAAGGATGTCGTGCGTTCGTTCGCCCTCAACGACATGGCGCTTACGCGCGGGCCCCTGTCCGATATGGTCGAGTTTGACATCACGGTGTCCGGCCATCATATCGATCGCCTGCGCGGTGACGGTGTCGTCGTGTCGACGGCGACCGGCTCCACCGGCTATGCGCTGAGCGCCGGCGGCCCTATCGTGAGCCCCGATTACACGGGTATGGTTTGCGTGCCCATCGCGCCGCACACCATTCAGGCCCGGGCGTTCTTGACTTCACCAAGCGATGTCGTCGAGATCTTTATGTCCGATGATCGCCCGAGTGTGCCTGCCATCGCTATCGACGGACAGTTTATTACCTGCGACGGCACGGTCGAGAGCGTGGCTGTGCGTCGCGGTCCCGGTGATGTGCTGCTGCTGGATTACGGCCCCGAGAGCTTCTATAACTCGGTGAGCCGCGTGTTCTATGGAGTGCGTCATGATCGATGAGCTGCAGGTTTCAAACATTGCACTCATTCGCGAGGCGACGTTGGTGCCGAGTGCCGGCTTGACCGTCCTGACCGGTGAGACCGGTGCTGGCAAGACCGCGCTGCTTTCGGCGCTCAAGCTTATTTTGGGCGAGCGCGCCGATTCGTCGACGGTTCGCGAGGGCGAGACGCTTGCCAGCGTCGAGGCGCGCCTGTTCGACGGCCCGCACGACACGGAGGGCTTCACCGTGCAGCGTAGCCTTTCTGCCGAGGGCCGCAGCCGCGTAAAAATTGACGGCCGCATCGCCAGCGTGCGTGAGCTTTCGGAGCGCGTTGGCGTGATGATGGATCTATGCGGCCAGCATGAACATCAGCGCCTGCTCGACCCGGCGCACCATGTTGCCATGGTCGATGCTTGGGCTGGACGCGCGGCGCTTGAGGCACTCGAGAAGTATCGCACCTGCTTTAAGGCTTCGCGTGCCGCCGCCAAGGAGCTTCGCCGTGTGGAGGAAGCCTCGCGTGCGCAGGGGAGTCGCGTCGAGGAAGCACGTTTTGCCCTCGAGCGCATCGCCGAGGTCGACCCCAAGCCAGGCGAGTACGAGGAACTCGAGGAGCTGCTGCCGCGCTCGGAGCACGCCGAGGTCTTGGTGGCGACGGCCAGCGAGGCACATGCATCGCTTGCTGCCGAAGGGGGAGCGCTCGATGCCGTGAATGGCGCCGTGGCCGAGCTTTCACGCATGGCGACCGTTGACCGCAAGCTCGGTGACATCGCCGACGCACTTTCGGATGCCTGCATCTCGCTTGAGGATTGCGCCAACGAGCTGCGCGCCTATCGCGATGGGGTCGCCTTCGATCCGCGCGAGCTGGCTCGTATGCGCGAGCGCTATTCCGACCTCAAGGGCCTGCTGCGTCAGTGGGGTCCCACCATGGACGATGTCTTTGCCATGCGCGACCGCTCACAAGAGCTCTTGTCGCTGGTAGACGATGGTGATGAACAGATTAAGAAGGCGCGCGAAGCGCTTGGCGCGGCGGAGCGCGAACTGTTTGCCGCTGCCAAGGCGCTTAAGCGCGCACGCAATACGGCTGCCCCGCGCTTTTGTCACGAGGTTGGCCGTCAGATGGCGCGCCTGGAGATGGGCGGTGCCGAGCTTGTCTGGGAGTCGCGCGATCTTCCGCGTGCCGAATGGACGCCGGCGGGCCCTTCGAGCTACGAGCTTTTGTATCGCAGTGGTGCCGGATTGACGCCGCGCCCCCTGCGTCGCATTGCGTCGGGCGGCGAGTTGAGTCGCGTGATGCTGGCGAGCAAGGTTGTCCTCGGCAACGCGGATGGCGTGGATACGCTGGTGTTCGACGAGGTTGATGCCGGTGTCGGCGGCTCTACTGCACGTGCCCTCGCGAGCGTGCTGGCAGATCTCGCCGCTACGCATCAGGTCATCGTCGTAACGCACCTGGCACAGGTTGCGGTCATGGCCGACAAACACTACGTGGTGAGCAAGGAGCCCGGCGACGTTCCCCAAACCCATCTGGACGAGGTGACTGGCGCTGCCCGTACCGCCGAGATCGCCCGAATGCTGAGCGGCGATCAGTCGGAGGCAAGCCTAGCGCACGCCAGGCAGATGCTGGAAGAAGCGCGTGCTTAGGCCGAACCGCCACATGTATTTTCGACCCGGCCGCCACGAAACCGGCCCATCTACTACGTTTAATAGGCTATCGGCTACCACGCCAAGAATTGCAAAAAGAAAACCGCAGGTAGAACGCCTGCGGTTTTTTCTATTTTCGGCATGTGGTTGGGCCATACGGATAAAACGTAGTAGATAGGCCGGTTTCGCGGCGAATGGCGTTTGCCGGCTCCCCAAAATGTCTACTCCACGACCTTATCCGGCTGGATGAGCTCCTCGTAGTAGCTGATATGCTCGCGGGCGTCCTCAATTTTGGGCAACAGGAAGTTGTAGATGACCTCGATGATCATCGTTGCGCTCATCTTGGAGAACGCGAAGTCGCCCGTTGTCAGCAGCGCCTCGTGATTGACGGTATTAAAGGTGTAGTCGGCTAGGCGCGCAAGCGGAGACTTGCTGTCGCTGCTGATGACGACCACGGTGGCACCGCAGTCGCGAGCCGCTTTTGCCATGCGATTCAGACGGCGAGACTTGCCGGAGTTCGAGATCAGCACGATAACGTCGCCGGGGCGCAACGTGAGCGCAAAGCCGATTGATGTCTCGCTGATGGTGCTTGCCATGCAGCGAAGGCCCAGCTGCGAAAACTTAAATGTCGCATCGAGCGCGACCGCGTTCGTATTGCCCACGGCGGCGAATTCAATAACGCCGGCATTCTTAAGTGCGTGCACAACTGCGGCCAACGTGTCGTGATCTATGCCGTCGATGGTCGCATTAAGCTCGCTCACCTTAGCGGCAAGGATATTTTTAAGGCTCTGCTCCATGTTGTCGAGCGAGACCTCGTCGGTCAGGCCCTCGTTGCGCTGACTCTCCAAGTCGCGCGCCAACGAAAACTGAAAACTGCGGAAGCTGCCAAAGCCCAGCTTGCGGCAAAAGCGCGAAACCGTCGCCTCGGACGTGGCAGCGGCTCGTGAGAGCTGGGCGGCCGTAAGGCGCGGCGCCTCGGACTGGTGCTCTAGGATATAGTCGACAATGCGCTGCTCGGACTCGCTGTACCCTTTGTGCGTGCTAATAAGGGAGAGCGCGCTCTTGCTGCTATCGGTCATGGATGGCTCCTGGTTGGCATGAAAATCGGACTCGTTTTTAATGCCATAGTATACGGGCAGTTTCAATTACAAGATACACCTTGCCGTTTCAAGTGTTGATGGTAAACTTTCATTTACCGTTTACGGTTATGAAAGAACCTTTCACCGGAGAATTGCGCCTTGTCTCTTCTCACGCGGACGGTAGGTTGGTATCTTTCAAGTGTGGAAAAACGCGCATTGAAGCGCGTATAGGGGAGCGCCCGCGGGCGCTGTACTCAAGAAGGAGGGACACATGGCTAAGTTTGACATCATCGCCGCGACCGGTTGCCCGACCGGCATTGCGCACACCTTCATGGCGAAGGAGGCGCTGGAGAAGGCAGCTGCCGAGCGAGGTCTGACCATTAAGGTCGAGACCCATGGCCAGGTCGGTGTCGAGAACGAGCTCACGAAGGGTGAGATCGCCGGTGCCAAGGCCGTCGTCGTCGCAGCCGATAAGGATGTCCAGGCTGAGCGTTTCGCCGGTAAGCCCATGGTTTCCGTTGGTGTTTCCAAGGCCCTGTCTGTCGAGGCCGCCGGTAAGCTGATCGACCGCGCGCTCGCCGCCAAGGGCGACGACACGGTTGCGGCTGCTGCCGATGTCGAGGACGAGGTCGAGGAGAAGGAGTCCATCGGCCACGTCATCTACAAGCACCTCATGAATGGCGTCAGCCACATGCTGGTCTTCGTCGTCGCCGGTGGTGTTCTGACCGCCGTCTCGTTCCTGTGGGGCATCACGTCCTTCGATTCGACGGCTGCCGACTACAACACCTTTGCCGCCATGCTCAAGATCATCGGCGGTATCGCCATGAACCTTATGGTTCCGGTGCTTTCCGCCTATATCGCCGAGTCCATCGGCAAGCGCCCGGCGCTCGTCCCCGGCTTTGTTGCCGGTATGATCGCCATCCAGGGCCTGCCCGTTAACGCCGATACCGGCATGATCGACGCCGGTGGCGCCGGCGTGGGCTTCGGCTTCCTGGGCGGCATCGTCGGCGGCTTCCTCGCTGGCTATGTCATCCTGCTGCTCGAGAAGGTTTTTGCCGGTCTGCCCAAGAACCTGGACGGCCTCAAGGCTATCTTCCTGTACCCGCTGTTCTCGACCGCCATCGTCGGTCTGGTCATGCTCGGCATTTCCGGCCCCATGGCTGCCATCAACACCGCCATGATGGACTTCCTCAAGGGCCTGTCCGCCTCTGGCGCCGTTGTTCTGGGTCTTGCCATCGGCTGCATGTGCGCCTTTGACATGGGCGGCCCGGTCAACAAGGCTGCTTACGTCACCGGTACCGCTATGCTCACCGAGGCTCTGGCCGCCGGTGTCGGTACCGACACCTACAACTTCGGCACCAACTTCATGGCTGCCGTCTCCGCCGCCTGCATCGTTCCGCCGCTGATCACCACCTTCGCCGTCGTTGTCGGCAAGAAGTACTTCAGCCAGGAGGATCACGACGCCGGTGTCGTCAACCTCATCCTTGGTTGCACCCACATCACCGAGGGCGCCATTCCGTTCATGACCAAGAACATCTGGCCCGTCATGCCCATCATGATGCTCGGTTCCTCCATCGCTTCGATCCTGACCATTATGTTCAACGTTCACGATCCGGCGCCCCACGGTGGCTTCCTGGTCCTGCCCGTTGTCGAGAACGGTCCGCTGTGGGTCCTCGCTATCCTCATCGGCGCTGTGGTCGGTGGCATCCTGTTCGTGGCCTTCAAGAAGTATGACTTCGAGAAGAACCAGAAGGCCGCTCCTGCAGCCAAGCCGGTTGAGGCCCCCAAGGCCGCTGCCGTCGAGGCCCCCAAGGCCGAGGCTTCCGACTTCGTGAAGGTCGAGAACGTCTTTGTCGCCGAGGACTTCGCTTCTCGTGATGAGGCTTTGAGCTTTGTTTCCAACCAGGCCGTCAAGGCCGGTATCGCCGGCGACGCCGACGCCGTGATGAACGCCTTCCTGGCCCGCGAGGCCGAGGGCACCACGGGCATGATGGAGGGCTTCGCCATCCCGCATGCCAAGTCCGACGCCATTACCGAGGCTGCCGTCATCGTCGTCAAGGACGAGTCCGGCGTGACCGGTTGGGACACCATGGACGGCGCTCCCGTCAACGTGGCCATTGCCCTGCTCATCCCGGGCGCTCAGGCTGGCACTACGCACCTCAAGATCCTGTCCAAGGTCGCCGAGGCGCTCATGGACGAGGACTTCCGTGCCACCGTCAAGGGTTCCACCGACGCCGCCGAGATCGCCAAGACGATCAACGCTCGCCTGGTCTAATCCCCCAGTTCGCGAATAACATCGCCCCTGTATATAAGGCGGAGACCCTCCCCAGGGCCTCCGCCTTTTTCATGCCCTTCTTCTAACTTGCGGTGAAATAAGGACTGTTTAACCATTTCAACCCATAATTCAGTCTCTATTTCACCGCAACTTAGAAGAAGGGGATAGCGCGGCCTGTCTATTGGCTCGTCCGCGCGGACAAATATTCAGCCAGAATTCCGTTCGCACGATATTGCTCAGGACCGACCGAGTTTCCGCAGCTCGCCCGCCGGGCGGGGCGATTAAGTTTGTCGCGAGTTCCGCACGCAAAGGAAAGCACTTAATGTGCTTTCCGTCTTGCGCAGGACTGTAGAGCAGCAAACTTAACCGCCCCGCCCGGCGGGCGAGCGCAGGGATACGACATCTGTCCAACAATTCGTGTGAAACACAATGAAAAACCGTTTGATGTGAGTTAATATAAACAACGTCGTGAATCTGACTCCTGCCACATGCATGACAGGGGTTAAACACAAAAAGGAGTCAATTATGGTTTCTGAGAAGGCTACCCTCGTTAATCCTCAGGGTCTGCACATGCGTCCGGCTGGTCTGTTCGCCTCCACCATGGGCAAGTACGCCTGTGACGTGACGGTCGTCACCCCCGAGAAGGAGGTCAACGGCAAGTCCCCGATGGCCCTCATGGCTGCTGGTATCCCCTGCGGCACCGAGGTCGAGGTCAAGTGCGACGGCGCTGACGAGGCCGAGGCTCTGGCTGCTGCCATCGAGCTCATCAAGAGCGGTCTTGGCGAGTAGAACTCAAACGGGTCGCATGTTGAACAACTAAGTTCATATTTGGGGGCGCAGTGACCTGTTGTAAGGTAGCTGCGCTCTTTTGTCATGGATATGGCAAAACGCTTTATCACATGACACGGAGAGAGGAATGGGAATGTATCAGGGAGTCAACGCTTCCGAGGGCATCGGTATCGGCACCGTCATGGTTGCCGTCGATCCCGACTTGACGTTTGAGCCGCACGAGGTTGCTGATTCGGCAGCAGAGAAGGAGCGCTATCAGTCCGCTCTTTCGGTCTTCTGCGAGAAGACCCAGGCTCAGGCCGACCACATGAAGGAGACGGTGGGCGAGGCCGAGGCCGAGATCATGAGCGGACACATTGTCCTGGCTCAGGACCCGGGCATGACCGACGCCATCAACGCCGCCATTGACGGCGGTACCTGCGCCGAGCAGGCGCTCATGGACACCTCGACCATGTTCGAGAACATGTTCCTGTCCATGGACGACGAGATGTTCCGTCTGCGCGCGGCCGACATCGCCGACATCCGCACCGGTATTCTGGCCGAGCTGCTGGGCAAGGAGGTCGTCGACCTCTCCGTCCTGCCCGAGAACACCGTCGTTGTCGTGCACGACCTTACGCCGTCCATGACTGCCACGATCGATAAGGCCCACGTTGCCGGTATCGTCACCGAGACCGGTGGCCGCACGTCGCACTCCGCGATCATTGCGCGCGCCCTCGAGATCCCGGCTGTCCTTTCGGTTTCCAACAGCTGCACCGCGCTGCGCAACGGTATGACCGTTGTCGTCGACGGCGGCAAGGGTATCGTCGAGGCCGATCCCGACGAGGAGACGCTCGCTGCCTACACCGCCAAGGCCGAGGCCTTCGCTGCCGAGAAGGCAGCCCTCGAGGCCTTCCGCGGCAAGCCGTCCGTGACTGCCGATGGCATCAAGAAGATCATCGCCTGCAACATCGGTAACCCCGATGACGTGCCCAACGCGCTCGATCACGACGCCGAGGCCATCGGTCTGTTCCGCTCCGAGTTCCTGTTCATGGACTCTGCTGAGCTTCCTTCCGAGGAGGAGCAGTTCAACGCCTACCGTAAGGTCGCCAGCGCGCTCAAGGGTGCTCCGGTCATCATCCGCACGCTCGATGTTGGCGGCGACAAGGAGATTCCGTATCTGCACATGGTCAAGGAAGATAACCCCTTCATGGGCTTCCGCGCCGTGCGTTACTGCCTGGCCAATCCCGACCAGTACAAGGTCCAGCTCCGCGCTCTGCTGCGCGCTAGCGCCTTCGGTGACGTCAAGATCATGATCCCGCTCGTCACCTGCGTCGAGGAGGTCTTGGCTGTCAAGGAGCTCGTCGAGCAGTGCAAGGCCGAGCTGACCGAAGAGGGTCGCAAGTTCAACGAGAACATCGAGGTCGGCATCATGGTCGAGACGCCCGCCGCTTCGCTGCTCGCAGACCGTCTTGCCGAGGTTGCCGACTTCTTCTCCATCGGCACCAACGACCTGATCGGCTACACCATGTGCGCCGACCGTGGTAACGACACCATCTCCAACCTGTACCAGGTGTACTATCCCGCCGTGCTCCGCTCGCTCAAGAACATCATCGAGAGCGGAGTTAAGGCCGGTATCATGGTCGGTATGTGCGGCGAGGCCGCTGCCGATCCGCTGCTCGAGCCGCTGCTGATCAGCTGGGGCCTGGAGGAGTTCTCGATGAGCGCTCCGTCGATCCTGCGCGCCCGCAAGACCATCAGCCAGTGGACCAAGGCCGAGTGCGACGAGCTCGCCGAGAAGGCGCTCGCCTGCAACACCGCCGCCGAGGTCAAGGCACTGCTCGAGTCCGCAGCTCGCTAATTTGGTATCAGAGGTAACCGCGTGGTTGGAATGGGCCGGCCACGCGGCCCTCACATATACAGGGGGTACTGTAAATGTTCTACACGCTAACCGCTAACCCGGCTGTCGACATGACGGTTTCGAGCTCTCCGCTCGAGCCCGACGAGAACGTCCGCACCGGCTCGGCCAGCTACACGGCTAACGGCAAGGGCCTCGACGTGTCCTTCGCCTTTAAGAAGATGGGCGTTGACACCGTCGCACTCGGCTTCTTCGCTGGCTTCACGGGCAAGTTTATCGTCGAGGAGGTCATGAACCTGGGCTGCCTGTGCCGCCCGGTCTGGACCGACGGTATCACGCGCATCAACACCTACGTCAACGATGGCCAGCACGAGTACGGCATCCTGAACCCCGGCGCTCCTATTACGCCGCAGCACCAGGAGGAGCTCTACAACATCCTGGACACCGCGGGCGATCTCGAGTGCCTGATCGTTTCCGGCTCCGTGCCTCCCAAAGCTACGCCCGACTTCCTGGCTCAGGTCATGGATCACGCTCAGGCTCGTGGCGCCGACGTCGTCCTGGACCTGTCCTCCGACAAGCTCAAGGAGCTCGCTCACAAGAAGCCGCTGCTCATCAAGCCGAACCATCACGAGATGAAGGCCATCTTCGGCGTGCCGGTCGACACCGACGACGAGGTCCGCGTTGCCATGAAGATGGCTCACGACGCTGGCGTTCAGAACGTGCTGCTCACCCGTGGTAGCCGCGGCGACGCTTACTTCTCCAACGGCGAGGATATTTGGTACGCCAAGCGTGAGTTCAACATCAAGCTGGTTTCTTCTGTCTGCGCCGGCGACTGCACCCTCGCTGCGTTCCTGCACAAGTGGTACAGGGATCGCGACAACGTCGAGGAGGCCATGAAGCTCGCTATGGCCACCGGCGCCAACGTTGCCGAGTCCGTCGGCATCGGCGACTTCGGTCACGTCGACGAGTACAGCAAGCGCGTTGCTGTCCGCAAGCTCGATCGTCAGTAATCGAAACGCGACATATTCGTGCGCATGCGGCGCCCCGGTTTCGGCTGGGGCGCCTTTTTTGTTCCGTTATTGGAGAGAGATGCTCTGCCGTACTTCATCGCTTCCACACCGTTCACCGAGTTGTCCTAGCCTTTTACCGTTGGGTGGAATATACTTTCATTAACACGTTACTTCGTGAAAGGAACATTCATGATTTACACGCTCACTGCAAATCCCGCCATTGACTACAACATCGCCTGCGACGGCCTTGCTGCCAACACCGTCACGCGTACCCGTAACGCCGTCTACACGCCCAACGGCAAGGGTCTCAACGTCTCGTTCACCCTCGATCACTACGGTGTTGACACCACGATCCTGGGCTTTTTCGCCGGCTTCTCGGGCGAGTTTATCGTTAAGGGCGCCGAGGCCCTGGGCGTGCCCGTCAAGCCCGTTTGGACCGACGGCATCACGCGCGTCAACGTGTTCCTCAATGCCGGACCCGACACCGAGTACAACATGGTCAACGCCGGTGCCGCCATCAACGAGGCCAACGAGCAGGAGATGTTTGAGCTCATCGATTCGCTCGATGACATGACCTGCCTGGTCATCAGCGGCTCGCTGCCTCCCAACACTTCCGAGGGCTTCTTGGCCGAGGTCCTGCGCCGCGTCAAGGTCAAGGGGGCCGAGTTCGTCCTCGACATCTCGAGCCATCAGCTGGCAGACCTCATTGCCATGGAGCCGCTGCTGATCAAGCCCAATGACGACGAGCTGCTCGACATCTTTGGCATTAAGGTGAGCGGTGGCGACGATGAGTCCGTCAAGGGCGCTATGGCCGAGCTGCACGCTAAGGGCGCCAAGAACGTGCTGCTGACCCTCGGTGGCGCCGGTGCGTACTTCTCCAACGGCGAGCACATCTGGTTTGCCAATCGCACCTTCGACGTCAAGCTGCTGTCGACGGTGTGCGCCGGCGATTCCTCGCTCGCTGCCTTCCTGTCCGTATGGCACGACGCTCCCGAGCGCGTCGAGGATGCCCTCCGTCTGTCGATGGCCACCGGCGCCAACGTGGTCGAGTGCCCGGGCCTGGGCGACTTTGCCAAGGTGGACGAATATAAGAAGCACATCGAGGTTCGTCAGGTCTGCTAGCCGCATCGAAAAATCGCTGCCGAACACCCGCTTTGGATCTCCGAGGCGGGTGTTTTTTGCTCGCTGAACGCATATGGCGTCTGCTGTCTCGTTTTATGGAATTGACGACGCGATTGCGTGTGCGCGCTTTCTCGTTTCTTGTTAGACTTCTTGAGAACCATCGATTAACGCTCACAAGTGCAGGAGGCCATAGGCATGTGCAATGTTTCGCTCAACGGTAATCAACCGTCCGATGCGTCCCTGTGCGTCCTGCGCGCGCTTGAGGCGGCTGGTCTTGAGGCTTGGTACGTGGGCGGTTGGGTGCGCGACGCCCTGATGGGGTGCCCCAGCCACGATGTTGATATGTGCTGTAGCGGCCTGTGGCAGGAGTCCAAGGCGGCGCTCGAGGCCGCCGGCATCGCGGTTGTGGAGTCGGGCATTAAATTTGGCGGAATCACGGCTATTTCCGATGGCGAGCGTATCGAGGTCACCACGTACCGTTTGGATGGCTTTTACACCGATGGTCGCCATCCCCAGAGTGTGGAGCGTGCCGCCTCGCTCGAGGACGATCTGGCGCGCCGCGACTTTACCGTCAACGCCATGGCCTGGCATCCCGAGCGCGGGCTTGTCGACCGCTACGACGGCCAGGGTGACTTGGAGCGCAAGCTGATTCGCGCTGTCGGCGATCCCAAGCGTCGCTTTAACGAGGACGCCCTGCGCATGTTGCGTGCGGTGCGCTTTGCCTGCCGCCTGGACTTTATGATTGAGCCCGAGACTAAGCGAGCGCTTGCCGAGTGCGCGCCGCTGCTCGACGCCGTGGCGCGCGAGCGTGTGGGTATTGAGCTCGAGGGCATTCTTTCGACCGGTCATGGGGGAGACGCGATGCTGCGCTACCCCGAGCTCATCTGCGCCGCCGTGCCCGAGTTGGCAGCGGGTCGCGGGTTTGATCAGCGCAGTGTCTATCATGCGTTTAACGTCTACGAGCATATCGCCCGTGTGCTTACGGTGGCGGGGGAGCTCGCGCTGTGTGACGGCGTCGCGCCCTCGTCGAGCCTTATGTGGGCGGCGTTTTTGCACGATGTGTCCAAGCCCGAGTGTTTCACGGTCGATCACGCCGGCAGCGGACACTTCTACGGTCATCCCGAGCTCGGCGCCAAGAAAGCGCGCGTCATTATGGATCGCCTGGCGCTCTCGCACGACCTGGTGCGCGACGTGTGCCTGCTCATCAAATATCACGACAAGCCGCTGCGCCCCGAGCGCTCCTGCCTGCTCAATATGATGCGCGCGCTTTCGGGCGAGGGCGTCGACACGCCGCGTTTGATGGACGAGCTCATGGATCTTAAGCGTGCCGACACGCTCGGCAAGGCCCCGTCGTGCTTCTATTACGTTGAGACGATTGAGGAGATGCGCGCGATGGCGCACGAGCTGCTGAAGGCGGGGGAGCCCTATACGCTCAAGATGCTCGCCATCAACGGCGGCGACCTGATTCGTGCCGGAGTCAAGCCCGGGCCGGAACTGGGGCAGCTACTCAACTCCGCCCTCGACGCCGTGATCGAAGACAACATCCCCAACGAGCGCGAAGCTCTTTTGGTCCATCTCAACTTGAATTAGCTACCCAGTTTACCTGTGTGTTCCATAACCTGCCGACAATTTTTCGGCAATTTGGAATTTCTTCTTGCGCTGACGTTTTTTGTCCCGTAATATATTTCCTCGCAGCACGGCAGTGCAGATGTCATGTGGCCCGTTCGTCTAGCGGTTTAGGACGCCGCCCTCTCAAGGCGGAGATCACCAGTTCGAATCTGGTACGGGCTACCACTTCTTTTCTGCTGAGGCTTATGGCCCGTTCGTCTAGCGGTTTAGGACGCCGCCCTCTCAAGGCGGAGATCACCAGTTCGAATCTGGTACGGGCTACCACGCATCTGATACCCGGACTTCCCATGGAAGGCCGGGTTTTTTATTTTCAAACAACCGTCTGCAATTCCCGTTTGAACCAGAGCTTTGCGTTCTGCTTATGGCCCTTACGGGTACAATATCCAAGATATTTTGACTGTTAGAAGGAGTCTCATGACGGAGTCCTCTCAGCATACGTCTAAGCCCCAGGTCGAGGTTGAGGCCTCGGGCGGAGATGACAATAAGAGCGCACGCCGCGGCGCCATCTTTATCGGCGTCGTGCTGGTGGGTTATATCGTCTATCTGGTGGTAACCGGGCAGATGGGGCAGTTCTGGGCCGCAATGTCGAGCGTCCAGGCGCCTTGGCTCGCTGCTGCATGCTTTTGCATGTTCCTGTACCTGTTCTTTGGCATTGTGGCCTATGCGATCGCTGTCTGGCTCGACCCCAATTCACCCGTCGGCATTCGCGACCTCATTTCGGTCGAGGCGAGCGGCATCTTCTTTGGCAACCTCACACCTATGATGATGGGCTCGACTCCTGCTCAGATCTACCGCCTGACCAAGGCGGGCCAAAATGTCGGCGAGGCCGGAGCCACGCAATTCACGCGCTTTATCGTGTATCAGTTTGGCCTCGTTGCCTGGGGCGCTATCCTACTGCTTGCTCGCATGCCGTTTTTTGCCGAGCGCTATGGCGACATGACGCTGCTGTGCGTCTTTAGCTTTGGTGGGCACTGCTGCATCTTGCTTGGCATCTTCGCCGTCGCGCTCATGCCTAAGACCGTCACGCGCGTCGCCCACTGCATCATCAATTGGCTTGAGCGCATTGGTGTCTCGGCCACTAAGATCGAGGGATGGCGCACGTTTGTCGATGGCGAGATCTACTCCTTCTCCGAGAAGTTCAAGCTTTCAGCCGGACATTTTTCTTCCATGCTGCTCACTGTGTTTATCACCATGCTGCAGCTCGCGTTTTTCTATCTGGTTCCGTATTTCCTAATGCTTGCCTTTGGCCACCACGAGGTCGACTTTTTCTCGGTCATGGCCGCGAGCGCCTTTGTCCAGTTGCTGAGCTCTGCGGTCCCCTTGCCCGGTGGAACTGGTGGCGCTGAGGGCGGCTTTGCATTGTTCTTGGGTCATTTCTTTGGGTCGGCTTCGACCGCCGGCTATCTGCTGTGGCGTCTCATTACGTTTATTGCCCCTACCATTTTGGCTGCGCCTCTGCTGGGACTTAAGAGCGCCCACAACGAGAGCATCCATGCGCGCTGGGATCGTGTGATGCGCAAGCTCGGCCGCACGCCTCAGACGCCCTCTGCGCCCACTAAGCCGCACCCCACGAATGCTGTTACCGTTGATCCCAGGAAGCACGCTCAGAAGGCTTCTGGGACCGCTAAGCCGGCTCATAAAGCCTATGTGCGCCAGACAGGCGATGGTATTCGCGTATCTCCGTCGGCACTTAATAAGAAGAAGCATCCTAAGTCGCAGTAGGGCAGTCGTGCGTTCTTCATGACGCGGGGCATATTTGTGCCGTATGGGGGATAATCCTCTTACGTAGATTATCTCTCATCTGTTGATGAATGCTCGCATATCGAAGGGACACGCCCATGGCAACCAGCAAACCGCGTCTTGACCGCCGCATCGTTCGCAGCCGCAATGCCATCCTTTCTGCTTTCGAGCGCCTGCTCATGGAAAAGCCGTTGGCAGACATTACGGTGAGTGCCATCGCGCGCGAGGCCAATGTCGACCGCAAGACTTTTTACGTTCACTTTGGTACGGTTGACGGCCTGCTCGATGCCATTGCCGTCGATGTTGTGGAGATGATTGTCGACTCGGTCGAGAAAACGCTTGCTTCCATGGACGGCGACACCAACGAGCGCGCCCTTGGCGCGGCGGCGACCTTCTTTAAAACCGTTAACGAGGCGCTGTGCAACAACCTCGTGCTCAATCGTCAGCTGATCGAGAACATACCGCTCGATGATTTTATGGCTCGTCTTCGTGCACCGCTCGAGCACGAGATTGCCGAGCGCGATCTGCTGCCCCAAGGTCTCAAGGACGAGATGTTCGACTACTATCTGGCGTTTTTGCTGTCGGGTATTATCGGTATCTATCGCACGTGGGCGCTGTCTGACGGCTCGGTTCCTATTGAGCGCGTCTCTGAGGTCGCCAACGATCTGACCCTCAATGGCCTGTCGAGTCTGGAATCTCGTTTGGATTAGGCCTAGTTGAGCTCGTCGGCGTGGAAATTCCTGTTCACGAGGTTCTCCGGCGCCTTGGAGACCTCGCCGGCGTAGGAGCTGTAGCCTTAGGATCCTTAAATGAAAGTCCAGTTTATCCTTCCCACTCCAATTGGGAATCCTCCGATGCACCTTCGCACGCTCGCATGACCTCGATACCATGCGAGCGTGCGAATTCGACGAGCTCTGCGTTGCGGGCGTTTATGGTGCCGAAGGCGGCGGGGCACTCGATAAGGCGCGCACAGTGGACGAGGAGCTCTTTGGCGCGGGCTATGGTTTTATCCCCGATCGGCTCGAAGGCGCGCTCGGCCACGCATTCCGTCGCCAGGTCGCGCGCGAGCTCGCAGTCGATGTCCCCTTCGTGCAGAACGCCCGCGTAGAACGCCTTGCCCTGCCGGATGAGCTGGCGAAACACAGCCGACCCCGTACCTGCGCCGGCGATGACGAACGTGTGCGCATCACCGTGTGGGCGCCCAATTTCCACGCTGCCGAAGCGCTCGTTGAAGGTGCCATGCTGAAGGCCGTAGAGCTCGCCAATTGTCTCGCGCGTGAATATGTTCTCGGGTGCGCCGGCGCGGAAGACCCGGCCGTCCTTCACGCAAATCACCTTGTCGGCGCTTTTCTGCGCGAGCTCGAGTTCGTGGATGGACATGATGACAGCCACATTCCGCGATTTCGCAAGGTGGCGAAGTATTCGCAGCAGGTCGATCTGGTAGCGGATATCGAGATACGACGTGGGCTCGTCGAGCACGAGCACACGCGGATCCTGCGCGATGGCGCGTGCGAGCATGACGCGCTGGCGTTGCCCATCGCTTATCTGCATGAAGTCGCGCTCGGCGAGCTCTTCCACATGTGCGGTTTTCATTGCCTCGTCGACCCGACTATGGTCGTCGGGCGAGAGTGTGCCCATTCGCCCGGTGTAGGGATGTCTTCCCGCCTCTACGATATCGCGGCAGGTGAGGAGCTCGGTCCGGGGGCGATCTGTCAGCATAACGGCAAGGTTCCTTGCGAACTCCGCCGTCTTCCATCGGGAAATCTCCCGTCCGTCGAGCTCTACCGCGCCGGCAAGCGGTGCAAGATGGCGTGTGATGGTTTTCAAGATGGTCGACTTGCCCGAGCCGTTCGGCCCGATGAGCGCCACGACGTCGCCCGCGCGAACCTCCAGATTGACACCTTCGACTACGACCTTCTTGTCGTAGCCCGCCGACAGGTCGCTTATGCGGAAAAGCGGCGCTCCGTCAGCCTGCGTTTCGACCGGGGTTTCGAGGTTCGACTCCGCTCGAAGGAGGCGTTCCGCGCGCAGTTCCGCACGAGCCGAAAGTGACTTCTGGCGCTTTCGTGCGAGCTCAGGACTGGCCAAGCATGGAATGTTCCCTCCGAGCGTTTTGGGCCGCGGCACGAATTCCCCCATCTACCTCACCCGCTTCTTCAACATGAGTGCGATAACCACCGGCGCGCCGAAGATGGCGGTGACGGCGCTGATGGAAAGCTCGACGGGAGAGAACAGCGTGCGCGCGATCAAATCGCAACCCGCGCAGAAGATGGCGCCTCCCAAGAAGCACGCAGGAATCACGCGGATGGGCTTCGACGACTTCAGCGCCGACTTTACGAGATGCGGAACCGCGATGCCTACGAACGACACCGGACCAGCGAACGCGGTCACGCAGGCGGAGAGCATGCTCGCTAGAAGGACGAGCACCACGCGGAAGCGTGCGACGTTCACGCCGACGCTTTTCGCGTAGGCTTCTCCCAGCTGGAAGGCGGAAAGGGGCTTCGATATCGCGAATACGCATGCGCTCACGGTGATCACCACGACCGCGATGACCGCAATGTCGTCCCAGTTCGAACCCGAGAAGCTACCCAAAGACCAGTTGTGCAGGTTCACGATGGACTGGTCGTCGGCGAAGGCGATGAGAAAGTTCGTCGCCGCCGAGCAGATGTATCCCACCATGACGCCCGCCACGATGAGCATGGCCATGGAACTTATGCGCCGTGCGATGAGGAGCACGAAGCCGATGGTGATAAGCGATCCCAGAAACGCTGCGGCCACCATGGCCGGCGAGGACATGGCCTGGTTCGCGCCCAGAAGCACGATCATCGTAAGCGCGACGACGAACTTTGCGCCCGAGGAGACGCCCAAGATGAACGGGTCGGCGATGGGGTTGTTGAAAAACGTCTGCAGCAGGAACCCGGAGAGCGAAAGTGCCCCGCCGAGAAGCACGGCTGAAAGCACGCGCGGCAGGCGAATCTCCCAGATGACTTGGCTTTCCATGGAATTGGCCGCGCCGCCCGAAAGGATGCCGGGGATGTGGTCTGCGGGCACGAGCACGCTCCCGATGCACAGGTTGGCCCCGACGAGCACGATGAGGACAACAGCGAGCAGCGCCGTCACGACGCGACACCGCGCGGCGCGTCCCGATTCGTCGTATGTCATGGAAAGCCGGCTTCTCATGACGCTAGCCAAGCTTCCTCAGATAATGGAAGTCGCTCGCGTCATCGCCGGTGAACGCCCCGTGCAGCTCGTCGATAATGTCGGCGGTAGAAGTCATCTGCTGGTACATGTCGGCGCATGTGACCCAGACGTTGCCGTTCTTCACGGCTTTGAACTGCGACAATAGCGCGTTTTTGCTTACGAAGTCGTTCAAGGTGGCAACCGATTCGTCGATGGTGCCGTTGTAGACGATGATGTCGGCATCCTTCGCCGTCGCGTAGAAGCGCTCCATTTCGAGCGTTACTGACGAACCTGACGTCGACGCCGTCTGCGCGTCATCGAGCGCGTAGCTGCCGCCTGCAAGCTCGATCATCTGCGCCACGTAGTCGCCCGCCCGCCGCGTGACGGCGGCCCCGTTCGAGTTAATGTAGAAATACGCCACGGTTTTACCTGACGACGCGAGCCTCGACGTTTGCTCGACGCGGGCCTTCTGCTCGTTGAACAGGTGCGCGGCCTCGTCTTCCTTGTCGAACAGGACGCCGAAAAGCTTAATCCACTCGACGCGCCCGAGTGCTTCGGGCTCGCTCGACGACTGTTCGGTGAGCACGACGAGCCCGAGTTTCTGCAGCTTTTCCTTCACATCGGGCGTGTGGTTGATCATGGTGTTCTCGATGGCGAGCGTGCAGCCCGAGGCCGATATTCGCTCGTAGTCGGGCGCGCTGTACTTGCCGCCGTAGGCGATCGCCCCACTTTCGAGCGCGCTTTTGAAGCCCCCGACCGAGCAATCGTCGGCCTTCGTGCCCGACATGAGGATATTGTCGTTCGCATCGAGCGCGTCGACCAGGCACATCGTCGCCGACGACACGAGGTACACCTTGTCGGCGGGGCGCCTTATGACCGCGATGTCGGAGCTCAACCCATCAGGTACCTTCGCATCCTGCGGCACCACGAGGAAGCGCTCCCCGTTCGAAACGCAGATAAGCCGCAAGCCGCCTTCGAACTCGTCGACAGTGAAGTGCTTGGCGTATTCTAGCTGAAGCGTCCCCGTCGGCTCCCAGCCGCAGCCCAAATCGGCGTTGTGGAAGTCGGCCGCGGCGCTTGAAGCCGTTCCCGCAGGGGAGTCGCCGCTTGCATCGTCGCCCGTTTTCTTCTTCATGGTGGATGAGTCGAAGTGGATCGTGTAGTCGATGGTGTGCGGCGTCGACATGGCGACGGTCTCGGCCGATACGGCGATGTCCTCGTCGAGCGTGACGGGTATCTCGAACGTGGAGTTGCCGCCGTCGTTTACGGGCGCGTAGTCTACGCCGTCGACGGTCATCTTGTCGTAGTTCGAACTCGACCAGGTGATGGTCGCGGTGTAGGTGTCGCCATCCTTCACAATTGTGGTGGGTGAGGCGATGCTTGCGCGCCCTGACCCGCCGGAGAGCGAGACGCTCACAGTGTATTCCTGAGAGCCTGCCGTGCCACCGGTCGCGTTCGGGCTCGCACTGCACCCCGCGAAGGGAAGCGCGAGCAGGGCGACGAGAACGCAGGCGATCGCGCGCACCGCGATGCTGCGACGCTTCCTGCTTTCCCCCTTGGGAAGAATCGACCGCATGGCGTTACTTCAGTGCGTCGGCGCGCAGATCGACGCCGGCGGATTCGAACACGAGCGTGCGGTCGTACCACTGCTCTTTTCTAATACTCCACGCGGCGCAGGCGGTGTCCTCGTCGAGCGCTTCAACGGGCACGTCGTAGGTGTACTTGCCTTCCGCGTTTTCCACATAGGGGATGAAGTCGGCCTCGCTTGCGGCGGCAGCCTCGTCGCCCGTGCCCATGAAGAGCTTGCCGTAGCCCGTGCCGGAAAGCGTCATCACGCAGTGCATGGAGCCGTTTTCCACGATGAGCTGGGCGTCCACAATCCTGAACATGTTCGAGCTGGAATCTACGGTGATCGGATAGGTGCCGTCGGCCACCTTGTCGGCGGTGATGGGGGCAGCGCTTGCGCCCTCGGGCGCATCGGCCGCCTGTTCGGTCTTTTCCTGGGAATCGGCATCGCTTGCCTTTGCGCTGTCGATTGAATTTCCGCCGCAGCCGGCGAGCGAGAACGCGAAAAGCGCCGCTGACAGGGCGAAGGCGAGGGTTTTCTTCAACATGGAGGGGGTTCCTTTCAATCGCTTCGACCGCCCGCGCCGTGCGGTGGGCTGGCGGGATGCGAATGCAACGGGCATGCGCCGTCAGTCGGGGAAGGCGCATGCCCGTTGCACGGGGACGCGACCGGCGCCCCCGTGCGCGGCGAGTTTACAGCTTGGCGATGGCGTCGTCCACGTGCGAGACGTAGATTTCGTCGACCGCGACGTTCTGTCCCAGACCCTGGAGCAGGCACGTCACTTCGAAGCCGGCGGCCACGAACTTCGCAGCCCAGCTGTCGGGGTCGGTCTCGTCTGCCATGTCGTTGTTCGCGTGGTCGCCCGCGACCACCATGAACGGCGCGAGCACGGCCTTCTTGTAGCCTGCGGCGCTCGCGGCGGCGATAACATCCTCGCAGGTCGGTTCAGCCTCGACGGTGCCGACGAAGAACTGCGTCAAGCCCTCGTTCTTGAACACTTCCTGCATCTTGGCATAGTCGGCGTTGGAATCGGCTTCGGTGCCGTGACCCATGAGGCACAGCGCCGTCTTGCCGTCGTCGAAGGACGCCATGTTCTCCTTAATGGCTGCGGCCACCTTCTTGTAGTCGTCGTCGGAGGTGAGCAGCGGGTCGCCGAGCGAGATCTTGTCGAACTTGTCGGCGTACTTGTCGAGCTCGTCTTTCACGTCGGTGTATTCCAGGCCACCCATGAGATGCGTCGGCTGCACGACGATTTCCTTCACGCCGTCTTTCACGCAGCGGTCGAGCGCCTCGGTCATGTTGTCGATCGTGATGCCGTCGCGCTTCTTCAGCTTGTCGATGATGATCTGCGCGGTGAAGGCGCGGCGGATGTCGTAGTCCTGCCAGTACTTCTCGCGGATAGCGTCTTCGATGGCGCCGATGGTGATGTGGCGCGAGTCGTTGTAGCTCGTGCCGAAGCTCGTGACGAGGATGACCGGCTTCACGGCCTTCTCCTTTTCACTCGATTTCTCGGAACTCGCGGAGGTGTTGGAGCAGCCCGCGAGCGCGACTCCGGCGAGCGCGACGGCTCCGGTTGCTGCGGCGCCCATGAAGCCGCGGCGTGACATCTGGTCGGACATGGTTTTTCCTTTCCTCGGTTTGCCGGTCCCCCGGCGACAGTTGCTTGTCGGCACAAGCGAAAGAAAAGCGCACCCCTCGGGGTTCACAAGGAGCTAACGCCACGGCGATGCCGTGAGGAAAAGGCGAAGCAGTCTGGCTTGGGGCGCGAGGCGGTTCGCCCGCGCGTCCTATACAGTAATGTCCCTTGCCCAGGATTCCCACCTGGTTCCCTCCGCAAGCCAGCGCGGGCTGTGCGGCGCCGCGCCGGTCATTTCCTTTTATCCGATTGTCATATGCTCGTTGCCGAATCTTTTACTATGATAGTGGGCACTTGTGAACGTGTCAAAGCCAGGGCGGGCGGCATTGCGCCTCCTGCCTGCGTATTTGCGCCGATTGCGCCGCATGCGCCGTGTTTTGCCCGCTGCGCGAATGGCGGCGTAAACGGTTGCGATGAGAAACGGGAAGGGAAGGCTCGGATGATTCATATCGTTGGCGCAGGCTCGGGCGCCGCCGACCTTATCACGCTGCGCGGGGCGCGCCTTCTGCGCGCGGCCGACGTGGTCGTTTGGGCGGGAAGCCTTGTGAACCCCGAGCTGCTCGCTGAGTGCAAGGAATCCTGTGTCGTCTACGACAGCGCGCACATGACCTTGGAGGAAGTGCTCGACGTGATGTGCGCGGCGGATGCGCGGGGCGAGGAAGTGGTGCGCCTGCACACAGGCGACCCGTCCCTGTACGGCGCCATCCAGGAGCAGATGGACGCACTCGACGCGCGCGGCGTGGACTACGAGGTGGTGCCCGGCGTGTCGAGCTTTTGCGGTGCCGCGGCGGCGCTTCGCCAGGAATACACGCTGCCGGGAATCAGCCAGTCGGTCGTGATCACGCGGCTTTCCGGGCGCACCCCCATGCCCGCGGGCGAGGGCATGCGCACCATGGCGGAAAGCGGCTCGACTATGGTCATCTTCCTGAGCTCGGGTATGCTCGCCGAGCTTTCCGCCGAGCTTTTGGCCGCGGGCCGCAGCTCCGACGAGCCGGCGGCGCTCGTGTACAAGGCGACCTGGCCTGAGGAGCGCGTGGTGCGATGCACAGTGGGCACGCTCGCCGATGCGGGCGCGCGAGAGGGCATCGACCGCACGGCGCTCGTGGTGGTGGGCCGCGTGGTCGGGGCTCGCGGCGGGCTTGCGCACAACGGCGCGCAAGCGGAGTCGTACGAGCGCAGCAAGCTTTACGACCCTTCGTTTGCCACGGGGTATCGGAAGGCGAGCAGCTAGCGTGGCCTTCGAGCATTACATATATACCGGGACGACCCGCCTGCGCTGCGGCTACACCACGGGGAGCTGCGCCGCGCTCGCGGCGAAGGCAGCCTGCGAGATGCTTTTGTCACGAAAGCCCGTCGGCCTCGTGTCGATCGTCACCCCCGGCGGGCTGCCCGTCGAGGCGAACGTGGTCGACGCATGCATCGGCGAGGGGTGTGCCCAGTGCGCCGTGCGAAAGGACGCAGGCGACGATGCCGATGTGACCGACGGCGTGCTCGTGTACGCGCGCGTGGAACATGCGGGGTCGGGCACGGGTGCTGCGGGCAGCAAGGACGTGCCCGCGCACGAATCGGAAGTTTCCGTCGATGGCGGCGTGGGCGTGGGGCGCGTGACGTTGCCCGGGCTCGAGCAGCCGGTGGGGGCGGCCGCCATCAACGCGACGCCGCGCGCGATGATCACTTCGGCGGTGCGCGAGGTGTGTGCCGCGCACGGCTTTTCTGGAAATATTGCTGTGACGATTTCGGTACCCGAGGGTGTTGCCCTTGCCGAAAAGACCTTTAACCCGCACCTGGGGATAGAGGACGGCATCTCCATCCTGGGTACGACGGGCATCGTCGAGCCGCGCAGTCTCGCTGCCTTGCGCGACAGCATCGAGCTCGAGATCCGGCAGCATGCGGCTATGGGGCGGCGCGGAGTCGTGCTCACGCCTGGCAACTACGGCGGGCAGTTCATCTCGGGGCATTTTCACCTAAACGGTGCGCCGGTGGTCTTCATCTCCAACTTTGTGGGCGATGCGATTGATTGCTGCGTTCGCGAGGGATTCACCAATGTCCTTCTTGTGGGACACATCGGCAAGCTGGTGAAGGTCGCTGGCGGCATCATGGACACCCATTCGCGTACCGCCGACTGCCGCGCGGAGATTCTGGCCGCCCACGCGGCCTTGGCCGGCGCGGGCGCGAAGACCGTGCGCGAGATCATGTCGTCGGTCACGACCACGGCGGCGCTCGAGGTAATCGAGGCCGCCGGCGTGGGGGACGCTGCGCGCGCCTCGCTCGCTGCGGCAATCGAGGACAGGTTGCGCCGCCGCGCGGCGGGCGCATGCGACATCGCCGCGGTCGTGTTCGACGCCGAGCGCCGCGAGCTTTTCCGCACGTCGGGCGCCGAAGCAGTTATCGGGGAATTGGGGGCGACGTATGAGTAAAGGCGTGCTGTATGGGGTGGGCCGCGCAATCGGCTGGCCAGGGACGAAGGTGGTCATGAAGGCGCGCCGCTCGCTTGCGGACACGAAGCGCATCCTTCGCGAGGAGGGCGCCTTCGACGGTGCCGAGCTCGTAGAGGACTGTGGGCTTCCGGGCGAGCGCGTGTACCGTTCGCTCGACGATGTGCCCGATCGGGGCAGCTACTTCTCGACGATGGTGGTGCGCTAGATGAGGGTTTCCTGCATAGCGTTCACTGAGAGGGGGTATGCGTTGGCGGAGCGCACCGCACGCGCGCTTTCCGATTGCGCACAGACAGGTGAAGATGACCCTGGCTGGGACGTTTCCGTTTCGCGCGGGTTCGGCGAGGGGAAGGCCGACCTGCGCGCATGGACGGCGCTCGCGTGGGAAGCGTCGGACGCGCTTCTGTTCGTGGGCGCGGCGGGCATCGCCGTGCGGGCGATCGCGCCGCATGTCGCCTCGAAGGCAACCGATTCCGCGGTTGTGGCGATCGACGAGGCGGGGCGCTTTGCCGTCCCGCTTTTGTCGGGGCATTTGGGCGGTGCGAACGAGCTTGCGCAAACTGTGGCACGCGCGGCAGGGGCCATCCCCGTCATCACCACGGCGACCGACGTCCGCGGCGTGTGGGCGGTGGATACGTGGGCGCGCTGTGCGGGGCTCGCCGTTTCGAATCCCGAGGCCATCAAGCGAGTGTCGGCGCGGCTGCTTTCGGGCGGGCGCGTGGCGCTCTATTCCGACATGCCGATTTCGGGACAGCCGCCTGAGGGGGTTGACATTGCGTCCGACCGCGCTCGGGCCGATATCGTCGTGTCGCCGTTCGCTGGCGCGAATGCAGGTGCGTCCGTTCGCGCCTTGGAGACAACGGGCGAGGTCGTGCCCGCCGGTGAGACGTGGAAGCCGGCGGGCGTGCGGGCGCAGGCGCCTGCGCCCGAGCCGCTTCGCCTTGTCGTGCCCTGCATCGTTGCGGGCATAGGGTGCCGTCGCGGTGCGTGCGCCGAAGCGATCGAGGAGGCGTTTCTTCTCGCGTGCGGGCAGGCGGGTATCTCGCCTTCGGCCGTGCGCGAGGCGGCGACGATCGAAGTGAAGGCGCACGAGGAGGGTCTGCTCGCCTTCTGCCGCGCGCGCAATATCCCGCTTGCGACGTATTCCGCAGAGGAGTTGTCGCAGGTCGAAGGCAGCGTTTCGCCATCTAATTTCGTGCGCGCGACGGTGGGGGTCGACAACGTGTGCGAGCGCGCGGCGCTCGCGGACGGGGGCAAACTTATCTTCCCGAAGCTCGCTCACGGCGGCGTGACCGTCGCGTTTTCCAAGGTAACTATCGAACTTTCGTTTAAGGAGCGGTGATGGGAAAGCTCTTCGTGGTGGGGATCGGCCCGGGCGGCCCCGACGGCATGACGATTGCGGCCCGGCGCGCGCTCGAGGCGGCCGACATCGTTGTGGGGTACACGAAATACGTGGAGCTCGCGCTCGCCGCCGTGCCCGACGCGGCGCATCTCGCGACGCCGATGATGCACGAGGTTGAACGGTGCCGCCTGGCGCTTTCGCGCGCGCAGAGCGGAGAAGCCGTGGCGCTCGTGTGCAGCGGTGACGCGGGCGTGTACGGCATGGCGAGCCCCGTGCTGGAGCTTGCGGAGGACTACCCCGATGTAGACGTGGAAGTTATCGCCGGGGCCACCGCGGCTCAGAGCGGGTCGGCGGTGCTCGGCGCCCCGCTTGCCCACGACTTCGCGGTCGTGTCGCTCTCCGACCTGCTCACGCCGTGGGAGGTCATCGAGCGCAGGCTCGCCGCCGTGGCGAGCGCCGACTTCTGCATCTGTTTGTACAACCCGCGCAGCAGAAAGCGCGCCGACAGGCTCTCGCGCGCGGCGAAGATTATGCTCGAATGGAAGGCCCCCGACACGCTCTGCGGCTGGGTACGCAACATCGGGCGCGAGGGGCAGCAGTCGGGCATGTGCAGGCTCTCCGAGCTTGGGGAGATCGACGCCGACATGTTCACCACCGTGTTCGTCGGCAACGCTGACACGAAGCTCGTAGGCGGCCGTATGGTCACGCCGCGCGGGTATCGGGAGATTCCATGCGAAAGGTAACGATCATCGGGGCGGGGCCCGGAAACCCCGACTTGCTCTCGCGCGCGGCGCTCGACGCGATCGACATCGCCGACGTGGTCATCGGCGCTCATCGCGCGCTTGCCGGCATCGACGTGCCGCCCGACGTGGTGAGATGCGAGCTCGTGAAGACGGCGGACATCGTCGCCGCGCTCACCGATGCGGCGTCGTGGCGGCGCGCCGTGGTCGTGATGACGGGCGATGTGGGGCTGTTCAGCGGCGCGCGCCGCCTGGTGGAGGCGCTCTCCGGCGACGCGCAGGTGGACGTGCGCGTTGTTCCCGGCATAAGCTCAGCGTCGTATCTCGCCGCGCGCCTTGCACGTCCATGGCAGGATTGGCGCTTCGCGAGCGCTCACGGCGTGGCGTGCGACATCGTGGCCGAGGCCGAGCGCGCAGGTGAGCTCTTCCTCGCCACGTCGGGCGGGGAAGACCCCTCGCGGCTTTCGTGCGAGCTTGCGCAAGCGGGCTTCGGGGACGCGCGCGTGACGGTGGCCGAGCGCCTGTCGTACCCCGACGAGCGCATCACCTGCGCGACCGCAAGTGAAATCGCAGGTCAGACGTTTGACGACTTGAACGTGATGCTTATCGAGTTCGCAGGCGGCGCCGGGTCGCCTGCGGGCTCTAGCGCAGCCTCCGAGGCGCCGGCCGGCGCGTCATCGCCCGCGGCGGCTTCTTCCGCGGCGGACCCTGCGGGCGCATCCCGCGCCGCGAGCTCCCGCTGGCCGTACGCTTCCTCGGGCATTCCCGACGAGCTCTTCATCCGCGGCGACGTTCCCATGACCAAGCAGGAGGTGCGCGCCGTCGCGCTCGCGAAGCTGCGCCTTACCGCGACCGACACCGTGTGGGACGTCGGAGCCGGCACGGGGAGCGTGTCGATTGAGGCGGCGCTCGTCGCGCGAGCGGGGTCGGTATGGGCGGTCGAGCGCAACGCGGCCGGCGTGCGGCTCATCCGAGAGAACGCGGATGCATTCGGGTGCGGCAACGTGCATGCGGTCCCCGGTGTCGCCCCCGAAGCGCTCGCGAAACTGCCCGTCCCCGACGCCGTGTTCGTCGGCGGGAGCGCGGGCGAGCTTCCCTCTATCGTGGAGGCGGCGCTCGAGAAGAACTCGCAGGTTCGCCTGTGCGTGCCATGCGTCACCGTTGAGACGCTCACCGAGGCGTGCGCGCTTCTCTCGGGTTCGCGCTTTAAGGGGTTCGAGGCGTGCCAGGTGTCGGCCGCCCGCGCCGAGGCTGTAGGCTCGCACCATCTTATGAAGGCGCAAAACCCCGTGTTCCTCGTCAGCGCGCGTGGTGCGGGTGGGGAAGGCGGCGCCCGGTGAGCACGACCATCCCGCGTTTCATGGTCGCTGCGCCCTCGAGCGGGAGCGGCAAGACGGTCGTTACGTGCGCGCTCCTGCGCGCGCTTGCGCGCCGCGGCCTCGCATGCGCGGCCTTCAAATGCGGCCCCGACTACATTGACCCGCTCTTTCATCGCCGCGTCGTGGGCGCGCGCTCGGGCAACTTAGACGGCTTCTTCACCGACGCCCGGACGCTGCGCGCCCTGCTCGCACGCGGCGCCGCGGGCGCGGATGTCGCGGTGCTCGAGGGGGTCATGGGCTTCTACGACGGCATGGCGCCCGGCGTGGCCGACGCGAGCAGCTACCAGGTTGCGCGCGACACGGAAACGCCGGTCGTTTTAGTGGTGAACGGGCGCGGGGCGTCTTTATCGCTCGCCGCCGTAATTTGCGGCATCGCCGAGTTCCTGCCTTGTGCGAACGTGCGCGGCGTCGTGCTGAACAAGACGAGCGCCGCTGCCTGCGCCTACGCGGCGCCTGCGATCGAGAAGCACACGGGCGTCACAGTTTTGGGGAATATCCCCGCCGACGAGGCGTTCTCGCTCGAAAGCCGGCATCTGGGGCTTGTGACCGCCGACGAGGTCGAGCAGCTCTCCGCGCGCATCGACAAGATGGCCGAGCTGGTGGAAAAGAGCGTCGACGTCGATCGCTTGCTCGAAATAGCGGCGACGGCACCCGATATCCGCGAGGAACCTTACCGGTTGGAGCCGATCGCGGGAGCGCGGCCCATCGTCGCCGTCGCACGTGACGAGGCGTTCTCGTTCTACTACGAGGAGAACCTGCGCGCGCTCGAGGACCTTGGTTGCGAGCTGGCCTTTTTCAGCCCCCTGTGTGATAGCGAGTTGCCCCGGGGGACAAGCGCCCTCTATCTGGGGGGCGGCTACCCGGAGCTCCATGCGCGGCAGCTCTCCGAGAACGCGCCGATGCGCGAAGCGGTGCGGCGCGCGGTGGAATCCGGCATGCCGACGGTCGCCGAATGCGGTGGGTTTCTGTACCTGCAGCGCGAAATCGCCGATAGCGAGGGGCGGCGCTGGCCTGTTGCGGGCGCCCTTGAGGGCGCAAGCGAGAACGGGGGAAGGCTGTCCCATTTCGGGTACGTGGAGCTCACTTCCCAACGCGACGGGCTCTACGGGCCGCGCGGCACACGCATCCGCGCGCACGAATTCCATTACTGGCAGTCCACCTGCCCGGGCGGCGACTTCTGGGCGCAGAAGCCCCGGCGCGACAAGGGCTGGCCGTGCATGACGGCCACCCCGTCCCTGGTGGCGGGCTTCCCGCATGTGTACTATCCCGCGAACCCCGACGTTGCGCGCGCGTTCGCATCTGCCGCAGCGTCGTTCGCAGAGAGGAGACGGCATGGCTGAAACAACCGAAACCGCGCTTGCCTGCATTCGCGAGGAAGTCGAGCGCGCGTTCTCGTCGGCGCCCGGCGCCGTGCTCGAAGCCGCGCTCTCCCGGATCGCGCCCGCAGACGAATGCGCCCGCGCCGCCGCGTACGCCGCGTGGGACTCCATCGCGCACCCCTTGGGGGGATTGGGCGACTTTGAAGACGCCGTCGCGTGTATCGCTGCAGCTCAGGGGAGCGCCGAGGTGGCCGAGTTTCCCCGTGCGCTCGCGGTATTCTTCTCCGACAACGGGGTCGTTGCCGAAGGCGTGTCGCAAAGCGGGCAAGACGTGACGCGAGCCGTCGCGCGCAACATGTGCGAGGGGGCCACGAGCGCCTGCCGCATGGCGGCGTTCGCGGATGCCGAGGTCGTGCCCGTCGACGTGGGTATGGCCCGGGGCATAGAAGACGCGCGCATGGTGCGCGCGAACGTGCGGCGGGGGAGTGGCAACATCGCGCACGGCTCCGCTATGTCTCGAGATGGGGCCGTGCGCGCGATCGAGGTCGGAATTGCCGTCGCGTGCGGGCTTGCCCGCGCCGGCGTGCGCCTTCTCGCCGCGGGCGAGATGGGCATCGGCAACACGACCACCTCGGCGGCGGTGGCCGCAGTGCTCATCCGGGCGGACGCGCGGAGCCTCGTCGGGCGCGGCGCGGGGCTCTCGGACGCCTCGCTCGCGCGCAAGCGCGACGTGGTCGAGCGCGCTATCGACGCGAACTCGCCCGATCCCGCCGACCCAATCGACGTGCTCTCGAAGGTGGGCGGCTTCGACATCGCTGCGATGTGCGGCTTCTACCTGGGGGCCGCGGTCTCGAAGGCGCCGGCGCTCCTCGACGGGGTCATATCCTGCACGGCGGCCCTGTGCGCGGCGCGCCTGTGCCCCAACGCCTTGGGCTACCTCGTGGGCACCCACGCATCAAGCGAACCCGCAAGCCGGGAGCTCCTTCGCGAGCTCGGCATAAAGGCGCCCCTCGACGCAGGCATGCACTTGGGCGAGGGCGCGGGCGCCATGGCGTATCTGCCCCTTCTGGATTCGGCGCTGCGCGTGTACCGGGATGGGAAGACGTTCACGGCGACTGGCATGGCTGCTTACGAGCATTTCGAGGCCGGGAAATGACGGTGACGCTCGTTATCGGCGCCGCCGCGAGCGGCAAGAGCGCCTACGCCGAGTCCCTGTGCCTCGGGCACGACGGCCCCCGCGTGTACCTGGCAACGATGGAGCCCTTCGGGGAAGAGGGCGCCCACCGCATTGCGCGCCATCGGGCGCTGCGCGAGGGCAAGGGGTTTTCCACCCTCGAGCGCACGCGTGACGTGGGCGCCGCAGTGCCCGGGCTTCCGCGCGGCTGCACGCTTCTTTTGGAGGACGTGGGCAACCTGGTTGCGAACGAGCTTTTCGCGGAAGGCGGCTTGTCCCCACGTGACCCCGACGCTGCGGCGCGCGAGGTGCTCGGAGGCATCGAACGGCTTGCTCAGGCCGCTGCGTATACGGTGGTGGTCACCGTCGACGTGTTCGCCGATGGGATGCGCTACGATGAGGGGACCGAGGCATGGAGGCGCGCGCTCGCGCGCGTGAACGCGGGCGTGGCGGCGCTGGCCGACCGCGCAGTCGAAGTGGTATGCGGGATTCCCGTGTGGATGAAAGGCGAAGGACCTACAAGGTGAAGATAGTAGAGGCAATCTGCGCGGCGTTCGGAACGTTCTCGCGCATCCCCGTCCCGAAATCGGCTTGGACCGATTTCGGGTCAACCCATGCTCTTGCCGCGTTTCCCCTGGTGGGCCTTGCGGAAGGCTTACTCATGACGGCGTGGGGGCACGTGGCGAACCTGCTCGGCGTGCCCGCGACCATCGTCGCGGCTGTGCTCGTGGCGCTGCCTGTGGCGGTGACGGGAGGCATCCACCTAGACGGGCTCTGCGACACCTCCGATGCGCTTGCAAGTTGGGCCCCGCGCGAACGAAAGCTCGAGATCATGCACGACCCGCGGGCGGGCGCCTTCGGGGTCATCGGTGTTGTCGTGTACCTTATTCTGCAGTTTTCCCTGTTCACCGCGCTGCCGCTTACGGCGGGGACGTTCCTCGCGCTTCTGTGCTCGCTCGTGTTCTCCCGCGCGCTTTCGGGGCTCGCCGTTGAATGCTGGCCTGCCGCGCGGGCGGACGGCATGGCCGCGGGGCTCTCGCCTTCGAAGAAGCGCGCGGCGATCGTTGTGCCGCTTTGCGCTTTCGCTGCGGCTTCGGCTGCAGGGATGGTCGCGTGCGCTCAGGCCGTCGGCGCCCTTATGGCGGTGGCGGGGCTTTTGGCGCTCGCGTGGTACCGCCATGTTGCCCTGTCCCGCTTCGGCGGGGTGACGGGGGATTTGGCCGGATGGTTTCTGCAATGGGCCGAGCTCGCGATGCTTGCCATGTTGGTGGCGGGGGGCATGCTCCTATGATGCTCGTGGTAGGTGGCGCGCATTCGGGGAAGAGGACCTTCGTGCGCGAAAAGCTCGGGTTCGCGGCGGACGATTTCGTCGACGCGGCGCAGTTTGCGGAGGGCGGCGTGCCTGCGGCTTTTGCCGGCCGTGTCGCGTACCGTGTTGAGGATCTCGTACGCGCGCTCGACGCTGACCGGGCCCTCGAGCGGCTGATCGGCTTCGACGTAGTGATTCTGCCCTTGGTCGGCTCGGGGGTCGTCCCTATGCGTGCGGAAGACGCCCAATGGCGCGAGCGCGCGGGGCGCCTGGGATGCGCGCTCGCTGCGCGCGCCGACGTCGTCGTGCGCATGACGTGCGGGATACCCCAGGTCATCAAAGGAAACCTTGCCGATGCGCCTCGAGGGACGCAGGGCGCGGGCGCGCCTTTGGAAGTCGTCTTCGTGCGCCATGGTGCCACGGCGGGCACGGAAGACCATCGCTACAGCGGGGCGGGCACCGACGAGCCCCTGTCGAGCGCGGGCGAGCGCGCTTTGCGCGACCTCGCGTGCTATCGTGACGTGTTCCGTGTTATCACGAGCGGCATGGCCCGCACCGACCAGACGGCGCGCATCCTCTTCCCGAACGCGGAGCTTATGGCGTGCCCCGGTCTGCGCGAGATGGATTTCGGCGACTTCGAGGGGCGAAGCGCCGCCGAGCTTAAAGAGGATGCGCGCTACCGCGCCTGGGTAGACTCCTGGTGCGAGTCGCGCTGCCCGCATGGCGAGGGCAAGAGCGATTTCACCCGCCGCGTCGTCGCGGCGTTTAAGGAGGCGTGCGAATCGGAGCGCGCCCAGGGGAGTGGGCGCGCCGTCTTCGTCGTTCACGCGGGTACCGTGAAAGCGCTGCTCTCCGAGCTAGCTGTCCCGAAAATGGGATACTTCGACGTGCATACCGAGCCGGGCGGCGCATGGGCCGCCACCTGGGATGGGCACTGCCTTCGCGACGTTCGCCCCGCTTCGGGGGGCGATGCCCGGTGATGACGATTCTTGCCGTCGCCGTCGGGTTCGCGGCCGACCTTGCCTTCGGCGACCCGCGCTGGCTTCCCCATCCCGTCGTTGCCATGGGGCGCGCGATCACGTGGGCCGAAGGCCGCCTGCGGGGCGCATTCCCGCAAACGTCCGCGGGCACGCGCGCCGCAGGGCTTGTGCTCGCTGTGGCGCTTCCGCTTGCGTGTGGGCTTTTGACCTGGGGAATCCTGCATCTTTGCGGCATGGTTCACTCCGGCTTGCGCTTCGTGGTCGAGGCATGGGCGAGCTATCAGATTCTCGCGGCATGCGAGCTACGCCGCCAGAGCCTGACCGTGGCCCGCGCGTTCTCGAAGGGCGGCCTTGTCGCGGCGCGCGAAGCCGTCGGGCTCATCGTGGGACGCGACACGTCTGTTCTCGACGAGCAGGGCGTCGCGCGCGCCGCCGTGGAAACGGTGGCGGAGAACGCGAGCGACGGCGTCATCGCGCCGCTTTTCTACCTTATGATCGGGGGTGCGCCCTTGGGTATGGCGTACAAGGCGGTGAACACGCTCGACAGCATGGTGGGCTACAAAAACGAGCGCTACATCGACTTCGGCTGCGCCTCGGCGCGCCTCGACGATGCGGCGAACTGGATTCCCTCGCGCTTATCGGCCTTGCTCATGATCGCCGTGTGCCCGATCGTCGGTCTCGACGCGCGCGGGGCGGCGCGCATCTGGCGCCGCGACAGGCGTCGCCATGCGAGCCCGAACGCGGCGCAGACCGAGTCAGCGTGCGCGGGCGCGCTCGGGCTGCGTCTGGCAGGACCCGCGGTGTATTTCGGCAAGCTCGTTGAGAAACCGACGATAGGCGACGCGTCCCGCGAAATCGAGTGGGGCGACATCGCCCGGGCGACAAGGCTCATGCTCGCCGCGTCCGTATGCGCGCTCGTCGTCTTCGGTGCCGCGCGTGCGGCGGTCGTGCTCGCCGTGGGGGCGATGGCATGAGGGAAGACCACGCCGCGCCCCGGGTTGCCGGGGGAATCCTGCGCGCCCGTGCGCATGGGGGTAGCACGCAATCGCTCGGCATCGCTTGCGAAGGGGGCGCCTCCGACCTCATTGACTTCTCGGTGAACGTGAATCCGGCAGGGCCCTCGCCGCGCGCCCTCGCCGCAGCTTGCAAGGCGCTTTCTCGAATCGACGCCTACCCCGATAGGGAAAGCCTCGCCCTCGTTCGCGCCCTAGCGCGCGCCCAGGGCATACCCGAAGATACTATCGTCTGCGGCGCGGGCGCGTCCGACATCATCTGGCGGCTCGCCGCGGCGGTGCGCCCGAAACGCATCGTCGTGTGCGCGCCGACGTTTTCTGAATATGCGGAGGCGGCATCGTACTACGGCGCATGCGTGCAGGAGTTCCCGCTCTCCGAAGCGGACGACTTCGACGTGCCCGCCTCCTTCGCCCGCGCGATTGGGGGGCCGGGAGACGTGGCGTACCTCTGCAATCCGAACAACCCGACGGGGCGCCTCGTCGACCCCAGCGTGATCGATGCCGCGGCTTGCCGCTGCGAGCAGGTGGGCGCGCTGCTCGTCGTGGACGAGTGCTTCCTCGGATTTGCGCCCGACGCCCGCGAAAGGAGCGTGGCTGCACGCGCCGCGTGTTCGCGCCATGTGGCCGTGCTCTCCGCGTTCACCAAGCTCTACGGAATGGCGGGGTTGCGGTTGGGATATCTGATCAGCGGAAACACCCAACTCATCGAGGGGATTCGCCGGGCTGGGCAGGCGTGGCCCGTCTCCTCGGTCGCCGAGGCCGCGGGCATCGCCGCCCTGGAAGACGTCGAATACGTCTCGCGCACGCGTGATGTATTGGCGGTCGAGCGAGCGTGGCTTTCCCACGAGCTCTCCTCGCTCGGGCTTTCCGTCGTGCCGTCGGATGCGAACTTCCTTTTAGTCCGCACGCCGGCGAAAGACATCCCCGAGCGCCTGTATAAACAGGGGGTTTTGGTCCGCACGTGCGACTCGTTTTCGGTGCTGTCCCGTTTCTGGTGCCGCGTCGCGGTGCGCACGCGCAAGGAGAATGCCCGGCTTGCGATGGCGTTCAGCCGCGTGCTTCGGGCGGAAGGCGCATCGGGCGAAGGCGAACGCGACGAACGGGGCGGCGCTTCTTGCAGCGGCGCTATGGCGGGCGCGGATGGCCGAGGCTCGGCGAAGGAGGTCGATACCCGTGGGTAGGGCCAAGCCCATCATGATCCAGGGCACCATGTCGAACGCGGGGAAGAGCCTGCTTGCGGCTGGGCTGTGCCGCGTACTTTCGCAGGACGGCCTGCGCGTGACTCCCTTCAAGAGCCAGAACATGGCACTCAACAGCGGTGTCACGGCCGACGGGCTCGAGATGGGGCGCGCCCAGATCATGCAGGCCGAGGCGTGCGGCATCGCGCCCGACGTGCGCATGAACCCCATCCTGCTCAAGCCCGAAAGCGGCCACCGAAGCCAGCTCATCGTGGCCGGCAAGGCGCAGGGAGCCTTCGCTGCGAGGGACTACTTCGCGCGAAAGAAGGCGCTCATGCCGCAGATTTTGGAGGCGTTCGATTCGCTCGCGGAGGAAAACGACGTCATCGTCATCGAGGGCGCCGGCAGCCCCGCCGAAATCAACCTTGCCGAAAATGACATCGTCAACATGGGGCTCGCGCGCGCCGTGTCCTCCCCCGTGCTGCTTGCGGGCGACATCGACCCGGGCGGGGTATTTGCCCAGCTCTACGGCACGGTCGCGCTCCTTGCGCCCGAGGACCGCGCGTTTTTGCGGGGGCTTGTGGTGAACAAGTTCCGCGGCGATGTGGAAATCCTGCGCCCGGGTTTGGCCCCGCTCGAGAAGATGTGCGGAGTTCCCGTCGTGGGTGTCGTGCCGTATCTTACGCTCGACCTTGACGACGAGGACTCGCTCGCGCCGCGCCTATCTGCCCGCGAGGCGCGCGGCGTCATCGACGTCGCCGTCGTGCGCCTTCCGCATTTGTCGAACTTCACCGACTTCGACCCGCTTTCGCGCGTGCCCGGCGTGGGTGTGCGCTACGTTTCCTCGACGACTGATCTGGGCCGACCCGACCTGGTGGTGCTTCCCGGCTCGAAGACTACGCTCGACGACGCGCGCTGGCTTGCGGCTAGCGGCATCGGAGCCTGTGTACGCGCGCTTTCGGGCGCGGGCACGCCGGTGCTCGGCATATGCGGAGGCTACCAGCTTTTGGGAGACGAGCTTTCCGACCCGCACGGCAGGGAAGGCGCTGGCACCGCGCGCGGGCTCGGGCTCATCCCTGCAAGTACGGTGTTCAAGGAGGAAAAGCGCCTCGCCCAGTCGGCACTGCGCATCACGGGCGCCCAAGGCGCGTTCTCGGTGTGGAACGGCATGACGGCGCGCGGGTACGAGATTCACGACGGCGAAACGACCGTCTCCTGCGCCTCTGCGGGCACGATTGGCGGCAAACCAGAAGGCGCGGCCTGCGGAAACGTGTTCGGAACCTATCTCCACGGCCTGTTCGACGAACCGGGGGTGGCGCTCGCCCTCGCGCGCTCGCTCGCGCGCATGCGCGGCCTGCCCGAGAGCGTCGTGGGTGCTGCGGGCGCGGCGTCCGCGGCCGATCACCGTGCGCGCGAGTTCGACCGCCTGGCCGACGTCGTGCGCGGGGCGCTCGACATGGAGTATGTCTACCGCATTATCGAGGAGGGCGTATGATCCACGTGTATCATGGCGACGGCAAAGGCAAGACCACGGCGGCGATGGGCCTCGCCCTTCGCATGCTCGCTGCAGGCCGCCGCGTCGTCGTCGTACAGTTCCTGAAAGACGGCGAAAGCGGGGAGGTGCGCCTGCTCGCCGAGCATTTCGGCGTGCCCGTGTTCGCGGGGAAGGCGTCGGACAAGTTTACCTGGTCGATGACGTCGGAAGAACTTGCCGCGACGTGCGAGCTGCACGATGGGAACCTCGCTTCCGCGCTCGTCGAGCTCGAGGGCGCGCAAGAGGGACTGCTCGTGCTCGACGAGGCGCTCGACGCGCTTTCGAAGGGGCTTGTCGACGAGGCGCTCGTGGACCGCGCGCTCGATATGTCCGCGCTCGGCGTCGAAGTAGTGCTCACCGGGCGCGCGCCTTCCCGCAAGATCGTGGAGAAGGCCGACTACATAACCGAGATGCGGTGCGAGAAACACCCCTACGAGCAGGGGATATGTGCAAGGGAAGGAGTGGAGTACTAGATGGATTCCAAGGAGATGGCGCCTGGCGACATCGAGCGGCGCAGCTTCGAGATCATCACCGAAGAGCTCGGCGGCCGCACGTTCCCGCCGCTCGAAGAGCCCGTCGTGAAGCGCGTCATCCACACCACTGCCGACTTCTCGTACGCCGATTCCCTCGTGTTCACCCATGACGCCGCGCACTGTGCGCTCGACGCACTGCGCGCAGGGGCCACGGTGCTCACCGACACGAACATGGCGCTCGCAGGCATAAGCAAGCCCGCGCTCGAGAAGCTCGGCTGCAAGGCCGTGTGCTTCATGGCCGACCCTGATGTCGCCGCGGCTGCGCGCGCCGCGGGTACGACTCGCGCCGTTGCGAGCATGGACAAAGCTTGCGGCATCGAGGGTCCGCTCATCGTGGCCGTCGGCAACGCTCCCACAGCACTTCTGCGCCTCGCCGAGCTCATGGACGCGGGGAAGATCGCGCCCGCGCTCGTCGTTGGGGTGCCGGTCGGGTTTGTGAACGTGGTCGAGGCGAAAGAGGAGCTACTCGCACGACGCGTGCCGGCCATCGTCGCGAGGGGTCGCAAGGGCGGTTCGACCGTGGCGGCCGCCATTATGAACGCGCTGCTCTACCAGATCACGCGCACAGGCGGCCCGAAGTGACGGCCCCCGCATCCGCGCCGGCGCTGCGCATCTTCGCCGGGACCACCGAGGGCCGCCTTCTGTGCGAATGGGCGAGCGGGGTGGGCATCCTCGCTCGTGCCTACGCGGCAACTGAGTACGGAGGCGAGCTTTTGGGCGAGCTTCCGGGCATCGAGGTGCATGCGGGCAGGCTCGACGAGGCCGACATGGAGCGCGAGCTTTCCGGCGCGCGCATCGTCGTCGACGCCACGCACCCCTTCGCTACGCTCGCAAGCGGCAACATCCGGGCCGCTTCGCTCGCCGCGGGTGCACGATGCCTGCGCCTTGCGCGCCCGGTCGAGGCGCTGCCCAAAGGCATCGTGTCGGTCGCGTCGATCGCCTGCGCGGCGCGCTTTCTCTCCGAGAACCCGGGTCGCGCGCTTCTCACGACGGGGAGCAAGGAGCTTGCTCCCTACACGCGCGTCGCCGATTTCGCGGAGCGCTTCTTCGTGCGTGTGCTCCCGCTGCCCGGTGCTATAACGAAGTGCATCGACGCGGGGTTTTCGCCGTCGCACGTCATCGGCATGCAGGGGCCCTTCACCCGCGAGCTCAACGAGGCGATGCTTCGGCAGGTGGGCGCCCAGTGGCTTGTGACCAAGGACTCGGGAACCGTAGGCGGCACGGCCGAGAAGCTCGCCGCCGCGCGCGACGCGGGGGCGAGCTGCATCGTGGTCACCCGTCCCGCCGAGGGAGGCGGGGCCCTTTCGCTTCGGGAAGTGGAAGACGCGCTTTTACGGGAGTTCGCGCGCTAGGCGCTCTAATTCACCGCAACTTGTTGGTGGTGGCTTACTGGTAGCGTAGGCACTCCACCGGGTCGAGCTTTGCCGCGCGGCGAGCGGGATAGAAGCCAAAGATTACGCCGATGCCGACCGATACGGCAAACGCGATCAACACTGTCGTAATGGAGAAGCTTGGCGTGATCGTCCCGGTAGCTCCAAACTCGCTCATGATGCCCGAGCTTGCGGCAAAGAACGTGAGTCCCCATGCCAGCAGATAGCCAATCAGGACACCCAGCAGGCCACCGGTGACGCACAGTGCCGAGGACTCGGCCAAAAACTGCGCGGTGATATCGCGACGACTGGCGCCCAGAGCGCGGCGGATGCCGATCTCGCGGATGCGCTCGGTCACGTTGGTGAGCATCATATTCATAATGCCGATACCGCCGACAAGCAGCGAGATGCTGGCGACAGCACCCATGATGAGCGAGAATGCGCCCATAAAGGAGTTGAGTGCATCGATGGCGCTTTTCATGGAGGTCGCCGATACACTGTCGTACTCATCATCCTCCGCGATGCCCTTCATTGCGCGCACCTTGGACTCGATGGTCTTGCAGAGCTCATCCATGTCCGTGCCCTCGGCGGCAAGTGCCGTCACACTGGGGAATGAAGGATTCTCGTCGCCAAACAACTCGGAGATGGTTTCGCGTGGCATATACAGCGTAAGCGAGCCCATGGAGTCGCTGCCGCCATCAATCACGCCTACAATCTGCACCTCGCCGTTGGACACCTTGATGGTTTTCCCCAGCGCATCCTGTTCGTTGCCGTAAAGCTGATCGGCGCCGTTGCGGCTGATGAGCGCCACGCGCGAGCCTGACTGGGACTCGGCCTGGGAATAGGTGCGCCCCGCAACGAGCTTGCTGGCCCCCACGGCGTCGAGCATGTCGCTATCGACACCTTGTGCCATGACGGTATAGCTTTTATCGCCGGTCTTGTACTCGGTATACGCGCTGTCGACAATGCCGATCTGCTCTATCTGCGGCACCAGTTTTTGAAGCTTCTCGATGTCCGACTCGGTGAGTTCTTGCGACGAATAGATTTGCACCATGCGTGCCGCATTGAGACCCAGACTGTTGACCAGGCTGTTTTGGATGCCGCCGATGAGCGAAGTCATGGCGATTACCGAGGCGATGCCGATGACAATGCCCAGGATGGTGAGCAGGCTGCGCCCCTTGTTGGCTTCGAGCGAGTGAAGGGCTTCCTGGATGAGATCGCGGGCGCTCATGCCACCACTCCTTTCGTCGGGTTGACGCAGGCGGAAATCATGGGCAGGCTATCTACGGCGCTGCGCAGGGTTCGCGGTGCATGTGGAATATACGCGCCGTCGTGAATGCGACCGTCGCGGATGGTCACGGCACGGTCGGCCTCGGCGGCGATGCCGGGGTCGTGTGTGATGAGCACGATGGTCTTGCCGCGCTCCTGAAGCTTGTGGAATGTTTCCATGACGAGCGCTCCGGTTGCGGAGTCCAGGTTTCCCGTCGGCTCATCGGCCAGGATGATGGGCGGGTCATTGACAAGGGCGCGCGCGATGGCGACACGCTGCATCTGGCCGCCCGAGAGCTCGGATATGCGGTGGTCCCAGTGGTCGACCGGTAGCGTGACGGCCTGCAGCGCGTGCACGGCGCGCATTTCGCGCTGGCTTCGGGGCACATTGGTGTAGGCCAGCGGCAGCATGACGTTTTCGATAACCGACAGGCGCGGCAGCAGGTTGAAGCTCTGAAAGACAAAGCCGATGCTCAGGGCGCGGACTTCGGTGAGCTCGTCATCATCGAGCTCGGCCACGTTAAGCCCTTGCAGGTAGTAGTCGCCTGCCGTTGGCTTATCCAGGCAGCCGAGGATGTTCATGAGCGTTGATTTGCCCGAGCCCGATGGGCCAGTGATGGCGACGAATTCGCCGGGATTTACCGCCAGGCTCACGTTGTGCAGGATGTGGGCGCACCCCGCCTCGCTCTCAAAGATGCGGTGCACGTTGCGGATGTCGATAACGGGACGCATTACATGCCCTCGTCGGCAGACATACTGCCCGAATCCGCGCCGTAGCCGCCGTCAGCCGTTGCGTCCGCTCCGGTGTCCATGACGAGGGTGTCGCCATCGCGCAGCTTGGTAACCGGCACGCCAGGGTTGATCTCGTTGCCCTGGTCGTCTCGCTTGACCTGCGTCTTGCCGACTACGGCTTCGTTGTCGTTTTGCGTCACGACGTTCACCTTCACGCGACGGGTTTGCTTGCCCTCGTCATCAGTCGCCACGTTGACGTAATAGTGTTCGCCGTCTTCGGTCATGAGCGCCATCGTCGGCACCATCACCACGTCGTCGAGCTGCTCGGTCACCACCGCTACCTCGGCCGTCATGCCCGGCTTCAGGCGCGCGTCGGGCGCCTCGATGAGAATGTCGACGTTAAAGGTTACGTTGCCGCCGCCACCGTTGGCGGCGTCGGAGTTTGCCACCGACGCGATAGCCGTGACGGTGCCCTGGCTCACGATATCGGGAAACGCGGGATACGTGACGTTGGCGCTCTGCCCAACGGCGATCTTGGCGATGTCCTTTTCGCCTACCTGCACGGTCACCTTCATCTTAGATAGGTCGGCGATCTGCATGCACTGCTTGCCGCCGCTCGTATCGCTTTCGCCCATGATCATGCCGCCTGTTACCGTGGCGCCCACCTTGGCGTTGAGCTCCACGATGCTGCCCGAGCTCGGGGCCGTTACCGTGCGACTGGCGGCCTTGGCGTTCGCCTGGTCGAGGTTTGCCTGGGCCGATGCGAGGCTGCGCTGCGCGGCCGATACGGCGTTCGTGTCCGCTGATGCGGCGGAGACGCCAGCCGCTGCGGAAGCTCCATCGACGTCCGTCGTTGGGGTGGCCTGCGCGACAGCGGCGGCTTTCTGCGCGTTGGTGAGGTCTTCCTGGGCGGCTGCAACTGCACGCTGCGCCTCGGCAACGTTGCGATCGAGCTCGTCGTTTTTAATGGTCATAAGCACGTCGCCCTCGTTGACGGATTGGCCTGTCTGCACGTTGATCGAATCGACCGTACCGTCGACAGAAGGGGAGACCACTGAGGACGAAATGGGTTTGAGCTGACCTTTCGCCTCGACCGTTGTGGTAAACGTGCCCTCGGTCACCATGTCGGTCACAGGCCCGCTAGCGCCTTGTGGCTGCGCATTGATAACCAGGGTTGCGACAATGGCAATGAGCGCGATGGCACCTACGACGCCGGCGGCAATACCGCGTCGAATCAGCTTTTTGCGTCGACGTTCGGCACGTTTTGCCTTGAGCTTGGCATATGCATCTTCATCGGATATCTCGGCCGCATCGTTCGTGCGTCCGCTCTGCTTGTCGGTGTGTGCGTTTGTAATCAGAGGAATCGTTTCGGTGGCACCTTCGGGCGTGTGCTCGGTATCATCCGGGCCCGGGGTGATGGTGGGGACATTCGGCATAGCGTCTCCTTTATAGAAAGAACCTTGATAAGTATATGCGCCCACCGGCTGGGGCGGGCGCATAGGACGGTTTCTTTCGGAACTGTTAGATTGGTCGTAGCGGTTCCACGTTGTATGAATGTGCGCGTTGCACTACGAGTGCACGACCACGCACAGGCCGACTTTGATGCAGTCGTGAAGTGCCTTGGCGTCTGCCAGGCGCAGATTGATGCAACCGTGGCTGCCGCACCACTTGTAGGAGTTGGGGTCGTCAAAGCTCTTGTCGTTTTGCCACGTTGCATCGTGGAAGCCGACCATGTTTCCCTCAAACGGCATCCAATAGCTTACCGGGCTCTCGTATTTGGGCTTGCCGGTCTCGGGGTCCTTGGCACCGATGAGTTTGCTGGCGCCGTCGTTGCTGTTGATCTGCCAGACGCCCTCGGGCGTGGCGTCCTCGCCCGGCTTTCCCGAGATAAAGTTGGCCTCCCACACGATATTGCCGCTCTCGTCGTAGTAGCGCGCGTGCTGCTCGGACAGATCGACATCGACGTATGCCTTCCAGTCGGGCTCTCCCTTTGCGGTAAAGGTGTCGGCTTTCTGGGAGTATTTGATCTCGATTTCGCCGGTCTGCTTGTTGTTAATGGCATCCTCGACCTGCTTTGCGAGCGAGCTGCTGTCGATGGACCAACCAAAGTCGCCGCCTTCGACGGCGCACTGCTTGCCATCGGCGCGCGTCCACCAGCGAGTGGAGCCCACGGTATTGAAGCCGTTGGCGAGCTCGGCTGCCCAGCTGCTGATCTGCGACGTATCGAGCGTGGGGTTGGCGGGATCGGCAAAGCTGATCCACTGCAATACGGAGCTGCCATCAACCTTGCCGGCATCCTCGCCGTTGAGCTTGAGGGTCACGTTGACGCCCAGGAAATTGTTGGCGGCATCGCATGCAGCCTGAATCTGATCATCGGTCAGCGTTCCATTGAGCGGCTCATAGGCATCGTTGCCGAGCTTGGAAAGATCTACGGTCTCGGCCAGCGAGGCAAGCTCGAGCTCAGCATATTTAATGACATGCTCGCGGTTGAGTTTTTCGTTGGAGCGCGCCTTCTCGACGGTAAACTTGCCGGCCTGCTCGTCATAGGAGCTATTGGCCTCGAACGCGCCCGAACGGCCCTCGTTAAACTCGTCGATGGCGGCGCCCAGATCCTTCTCAAACTGCTTTTGGTCAAAGGTATCGGAGAGCATGGACAGGTCGACGTCTTGATCAAGATCGACTTCGTTGGAGCTAGCGTTTGTTTTGGTCTTGCCGCTTAAGGATTCCGCAAGGCGGACCGGCCATACAAAGGCTTCGTTGTGGCTGATAATATCTTTTGCGGCAGCTTCGCCGTCTACGATGGGCTCATCGGACTCGGGCTGATAGGTCCAGCTAAAGTCATCGCCCGTCACGGTGAGCTTATAGTGCTTCCATGCCGAGTTGACCTTGGCGGCGGCAGACGAAGCGTTGGAGAACGAGACGTCGACGCCGGCGATGGTGGTGTTGGGGTAGGCTACCTGCGAAAACGCTACGACGCCTACGATATAGACAATGACGATAAGACCTAGGACGACAAAGAGCGTCGTCTTTTTTCCCGACTTATTGTTCTCGGCGGGTTTGCGTGCGGGGCCGCGATCGCCTCGAGCGTGCGTGGGGGGCTGCTTGGGCGCATTGCCGTTTGCCTTGCGCTGCTGACGTTGCTGGTTCGGGCGTTGTGAAGTGTTTGTCGCGCCACGCTGCTGACCGTGGCTCGGCGCGATAGGACGCGGCGACTGAACGCCGCCGGTGTGCCTGCTCGGCTGCTGCGGATCGGGAATCAGTTGAGTTCGATCGTTTTGCGACATCGTATGCATATCCTTCGAATTTCGCCTTGTGGCTCATCGTGTTTTTACTGGGCTTGCATTATAGCGATTACCTAGTTGATTGTGGTATGGAAACGGTGGCATTCAAAAGAGGTGGGACATTTGTCCCACCTTTAAGTCGTCCTTTGTCGCTATCCGCACACACCGCATTTTGCACAGGCCGAAAGCGCGGCCGGAGCCTGCGCGATGCCGCCCTTGGCCGTCTCGCGCAGCGTGGCCGGCAACGCGTGGCCCACCGAGAGCATGACGTGCGCCATCTGGTCAAACGGCACCAGGCTCTTAATTCCTGCGAGGGCGAGTTGTGCCGAACTAAAGGCGGCTGCCACGCCGATGGCGTTGCGGTTTTGGCAGGGTACCTCCACGAGGCCGCCCACGGGGTCGCAAACGAGGCCCAGCAGGTTGCTCAGCGCGATGGAACTGGCGTCGAGCGCCTGCTCGGCCGTGCCGCCGAGCATCTGCACCAGCGCGGCGGCAGCCATGGCGGCCGCACTTCCGACCTCGGCCTGGCAGCCGCCCTCGGCGCCGGCAACGCAGGCGCTTGTGGTGAGGTTGAGGCCGATGGCGGCGGCGCAGTAGAGCGCGTCCATGATCTGCTCGTCATCGAGCTGAAGGTGATCGGCGAGCGCCAGCACGCAGCCGGGTACGACGCCTGCGGAGCCTGCCGTGGGGGCAGCGACGATCACACCCATCGTGGCTGAGCGCTCGAGCACGGCCATCGCGCGGGCCACGGCGTCGGTCTGGACGACGCCCATTAAGTTGGAGCTCAGATCGTTTCGGCCGGTGGCATCGACGAGCTTTGCCTCGCCGCCGATGAGGCCGCCGAGCGAGCGCTGCGGATTGGAAATGGGGGCTGTGGTCTCTTCGCGCATGACGTCGAGTACGCGGCGCATGGCGGCGATGGCGTGTGCCTCGCCGGTCAGACGTGCCTCGCGTACGGCCATGACGGCGCCGATGTTGAGCCCCAGTTCCTCGCACGCATCGAGCAGCTGCTCGCCGTCGTCGAAGATCTCCTTGGCCGAGACGCCGGGGGAGAGCGACGAGGCCGAACCTGGGAGCTCGATAAAGGTCGCGTAATCGATATTGTCGAGCTTGCGTAGCATCGGAATGACGGTATCGTCGGGCGTGCCATCGGTCTCAAAGACGGAGTAGGCTTGGCCGCCCACTTCGGTGCGGTAGGTACGGCAGAAGGCGATGTTCACATGCGCGTAGGCGAGCAGGTTCGTGAGCGCGGCGAGCACGCCGGGAACATCCTGGTGTGCCACAAACAGGGTGGAATACATGCCCGAGATATCGACGCCGACGCCGTTGATGCGGCTGATGCGCATCTTGCCGCCGCCCAGGCTCTCGCCACGGACCTGCGCCGTGGCGCCCGTGGCGTCGACCATGTCGATGTCGACGGTGTTGGGATGGATGGAGGCGTCGTCGCCCTTAATTTCAAAGTTATAGTCGAGGCCCTGCTCGCGTGCGAGGTCGAAGGCCTGCTTGATGTTCTCGTCATCGGTGTCGAGGCCCAGGATGCCCGCGACGAGCGCACGGTCGGTGCCGTGGCCGCGGTAGGTGTGGGCGAAGGAGTTCCACAGGCCAAAGGTGACTTTGGTGATGCGGCCTTCCAGCAGGCTGGCGGCAACTTGGGCGCAGCGCAGGGCGCCGGCGGTGTGCGATGAGCTGGGGCCGACCATGACGGGCCCCAAGATCTCAAATGCCGAGGTCGTAGCTAATGTTTGCGGCTTGCCTGCCATGGCTGCTCCTTTAATCTATCCCGTCGTCCCGAGGTGCGGGGCATAAGGTCGCCTGCTCGGACAGTCCTGCTCGCACGGAGAGCACATTAAGTGCTCTCCGGCTCGTGCGGAACTCGCGATCGACCTTATGCCCCGCCCCTCGGGACTAAGGATACATGGTTGGAGTGCCCGTGCTGCAAAATTCATTAGCTAGTGACGCAGCGTAGGTTCATATCGAAACATCTTCACTACCGGATTAATAAAAAAGAAGTACCGCTTGGGGGCGGTACTTCTTTTGAAAGCGTGTGCGCGTTGTGACCTTGGTGGTTCCCAATTACAGCCCGCAGGCTGCTTTGAGTTCTTCGACTCGGTCGGTTTTCTCCCAGGTGAAGTCGGCGTCTTCGCGGCCGAAGTGACCGTAGGCTGCCGTCTTTTCGTAGATGGGGCGACGCAGGTCTAGGTCGCGGATGATTGCGCCCGGGCGCAGGTCGAAGGTCTTCTCTACGGCCTCGACGATCTTGTCCTCGGCAACATGTGCGGTACCGAAGGTGTCGACCATGATTGAGAGGGGCTTGGAAACGCCGATGGCGTAGGCAAGCTCGACTTCGCAGCGGTCGGCCAGACCGGCGGCGACTACGTTCTTGGCGACCCAGCGCGCGGCATACGCGGCGGAACGGTCGACCTTGGTGCAGTCCTTGCCGCTAAAGGCGCCACCGCCGTGACGGCCGTAGCCGCCGTAGGTGTCGACGATGATCTTGCGGCCGGTCAGGCCCGTGTCGCCCATGGGGCCGCCCACGACAAAGCGACCGGTGGGGTTCACGTAGATGTCCGCGTTGTCCCACGGCATGTTCTCGGCGGCCATGACCGGGGTGATGACGTGCTCGATGAGGTCGGCCTTGATCTTGCACATGTCCTCGATCTCGGCGGCGTGCTGCGTGGAGATGACGATGGTCGTGACCTCGACGGGCTTGCCTTCCTCGTAGCGCACGGTGACCTGGGTCTTGCCGTCGGGACGCAGGTAGGGCAGGGTGCCGTCGTGACGCACCGCTGCCAGGCGCTCGGCCAGGCGGCTTGCCAGGTAGTGCGGCATGGGCATGAGGGTCTTGGTCTCGTTGGAGGCATAACCGAACATCATGCCCTGGTCGCCGGCACCGATCAGGTCGATCGGGTCGGTGGTAGCGCCGGTCTGGGTCTCGAAGGACTCATCAACGCCCTGGGCGATATCGGGCGACTGCTCGTGTATGAGACTCATGACGCCGCAGGTGTCGCAGTCAAAGCCAAACTTGGCGCGGTTGTAGCCAATGCGGCGGATAACGCCGCGGGCGATTTCCTGTACGTCGACGTAGGCCTGGGTGCGAATCTCGCCGGCGACGATGACGGTGCCGGTGGTCACGAGGGTCTCGCAGGCGCAGCGGACGTTCTCCACGTTGGCAGGCACGCCGTTGGGGGCGATGTAGCCCTGCTCCTGGAGCTCTATTTCTTTGGCGAGGATTGCGTCGAGGACGGCGTCACTGATCTGGTCAGCGATCTTATCGGGATGACCTTCGGTCACCGACTCCGACGTAAAAACAAAGGACCCGTGTTGGGGTGGGATGGAACGAAGTTCTTCTGACATGATTGTCCTTTCAAAAACGTGTCCCGGCGACCGTTACCATTCCGCCGGGCTCTCTATGCAAGGGCACATCATAGCGCGTAAATCAAACATTCACACCCTTTCCGCACCTACTCATTGGGGACAGACTTAAATGAGTAGCCTTAAACCAAGAATTTCCCCAATGACTACAACGACTGGTCATTTAAGTCTGTCCCCAATGAGTGGGTCGGTGCCCTTTGTGCGGAGGTTGCTTTGTTGCTTTATACTGATGCGGTTAGACATCCATCCTGCAATCGAGGAGATTTCCATGGCATCAGACGTTCGCGTCCGCTTTGCACCCTCACCCACGGGCAAGCTGCACATCGGCGGCGCCCGCACCGCTATCTATAACTGGGCTTTTGCCCGCGCAAACGGCGGCACGTTCATCCTGCGCATCGACGACACCGACCCCACCCGTTCCACCGACGAGAACACGCAGATCATCTTGCGCGCCATGCGTTGGCTGGGCCTGGACTGGGACGAGGGTCCCGAGGTGGGCGGCGACTATGGCCCCTACGCCCAGACCGAGCGCCTGGACCTGTACAAGCAGGCCGCCCAGAAGCTTTGGGACGAGGGCAAGGCCTATCCCTGCTTCTGCACCAAGGAGCAGCTCGATGCCGACCGCAAGGCCGCGCAGGAGCGCAAGGACCCCTTCCAGGGCTATCAGCGCCGCTGCCGCGATCTTGATCCCGAGGAGGCACGCCGCCGCATCGAGGCCGGCGAGCCCTACGTCCTGCGCATCAAGGTGCCCGAGGACCGCGGTGACGTCGTCATCCACGATGCTGTCCACGGCGAGGTGACCTTCGACGCCAAGGAGCTCGACGACTTTGTCATCTTCCGCTCCGACGGCACGCCCACGTATAACTTCGCGACCGTCGTCGACGATGCCATGATGAAGATCACCCACGTCATCCGCGGCGACGACCACCTGTCCAACACCCCGCGCCAGGTCATGGTCTACGAGGCCCTCGGCGCGCCCGTGCCCACGTTTGCCCACATCTCCATGATCTTGGGTGCCGACGGCAAAAAGCTCTCCAAGCGCCATGGCGCCACCTCGGTGGAGGAGTACCGCGACGCCGGTTACCTGTCCGATGCCTTTGTCAACTATCTGGCGCTGCTCGGCTGGTCGCTCGACGGCGAGACCACGATCATCCCGCGCGATGTCCTGGCTAGCAAGTTCTCGCTCGACCGCATTTCCAAGAACCCGGCGACCTTCGACCCCAAAAAGCTCGACTGGGTCAATGCCGAGTACATCAACGGCATGTCCGATGCTCAGTTTGCCGACGAGATCATGGTCCCCGAGCTGCACGAGGCGGGTCTCATCGAGGGTAACGTCGAGTACGGCGAGGACTGGATTGACGCGCTTGCCGCCATCGTCAAGCCGCGCACCAAGATGCCGGCCGACGCCGTGACCGTTGCCGCCCCCATCTTTGCTACGGCCGAGACGCTCGAGTATGACGAGAAGTCCGTCAACAAGGGCCTGGCCAAGGAGGGCATGGGTGCCATTCTGGACGCCGCCAAGGCCGCGCTCGAGGGTGTTACCGAGTGGACGGCCGCGAACATCGACGCTGCGCTTGAGCCGCTGCCCGAGCAGATGGACCTCAAGAAGCGCGTTGTGTTCCAGGCCGTGCGCGTCGCCGTCTGCGGCAACATGGTGAGTCCTCCGCTGGGCGAGACCATGGCGCTCGTCGGCCGCGACGACTGCCTGGCGCGCATCGACCGCGCCCGCACAATGGCGCTGTAATCGCTGCGCAAACGTTTGTATCCGAGCCCCGTTCACCTCGAGCGGGGCTCTTGTTTCTGTACCGATGAGTGGGTTGCTGGGACAAACACTACTGATTATTCTGTCCCAGCCCTTTCAGGTCCGTTCGCTAGAGGTGGTGTATGGCTCAACAACTGTCGCTTTTTGGTTTGCCGGAACCGGAGGAGACTCCGGCGAAGCCCGTGCATGCCGCTGCCTCGGCTCAGCCTAAGCCTGCACCTGAGCCCATCGCCGCCTATGCGAGCGTGGTTCTCGACATCCCAACGCGCGCGCTGTCCGAGCCGTTTGCTTACGGCATTCCTCGGTCCCTTGCCAACGAGGTCCAGGTCGGATCCACGGTCCTGGTCCACTTTGGTAACCGTGCCGCCGCAGGCTATATCGTCGATATCGCGCCCGAGCTGGGCGACCTGCAGGGCAACAACACCCTCGATCCCGTGCGTATCAAGCCTATCGAGGCTATCCTCAGCAAACCGCTCTTTACCGCCGAGGCCGCCCGTATCGCACGCTGGATGAGCCGTGAGTATGTCGCGACGCTTTCCGAGTGCCTGCGCCTGTTCTTGCCCCCGGGCGGCAGCCCGCGTGTGGTCAAGGGCGACGACTGCGTGTGGATGGTTGAGCGCCCCGCCGTCAAGCCTATCCAAAACCGCTGGGTCATGCTCACGCCCGAGGGCTTTGACTATACGCCGCCCAAGACCGCGGTCCGTCAGCGTCAGCTCATCGAGGCGCTGCAGTGCGGCCCGGTCACGACTCGCGACCTCAACCTTCTCTATAACAGCATGTCGGCGACCATCAAGGCGCTCGAAAAGCGCGGCGTCGTGGTGGTGGAGGAGCGCCGTGCGTGGCGTGGCTGCAGCGAGCAGACCACGCTGTCCTCGGCAAGTGGCAAGGCGCCGGTCTCCCTTACCAACGGCCAGCAACAGGCGCTCGCGCAGATTGAGCGCGCCCGTCTGGACGCTCATGGCGACGTGGTGCTGGTCGACGGCGTCACCGGCTCCGGCAAAACCGAGGTTTACCTCTCCGCCATCGAGCACGTGCTCGCAGCCGGTCGCTCTGCCTGCGTGCTGGTACCCGAGATTTCGCTGACGGCCCAGACCGTCGGCCGCTTTCGCTCACGCTTTGGCGAGACGGTCGCCGTGTTCCACTCGCGCCTTTCGGCCGGCGAGCGCCTGGACCAGTGGGATATGGTTGCCAGCGGTGCCGCGCGTGTGGTCGTGGGAGCCCGCTCAGCGCTTTTTTGCCCGCTCAGCGACCTTGGGCTCATCATCATCGACGAGGAGCATGAGACCAGCTACAAGCAGGGCTCCAGTCCGCGCTACCACGCGCGCGAGGTGGCTGCTGAGATGGCGCGCCGCTATCGGTGTCCGCTCGTACTGGGCTCCGCCACGCCCTCGGCCGAGGCCCTCGACCGCTGCCGTCGCGGCACGTATAACGGTGCCACCTGGACGCGTGTCGAGATGCCCGAGCGTCCGGGACACGCCGTGCTGCCCACGGTCCGTATTGCCGACCTGCGCCGTGAGTTTTCTCACGGCAGCCGCTCCATGTTCTCAAAACCCTTGATGGAGGGCTTGGAGCGTGTAGTCGAGCGCCGCGAAAAGGCCGTGCTGCTGCACAATCGTCGCGGCTTTGCGCCGTTCCTGATGTGCCGAGAATGCGGTTGCGTGCCCACCTGCAACCACTGCTCCACCGCGCTCACGTACCACGAGCGCACGCACACGCTGCAGTGCCACACCTGTGGTTCGTCCTGGCGCGTGCAGCCGTATCCTGCGTACACGAGTCGCTGTCCCAAATGCGGCAGCCGCTACCTGGCAAAAATGGGCCTGGGTACGCAGCAGATCGAGGACGCGCTGCACCAGATGCTGCCCGACGACGTCGCCATCATTCGCATGGACGCCGATTCCACGCGCGGCAAGGACGCACATAAAAAGCTACTCGAGCAGTTCGATGCCGCCGATTGCGCGGTGCTGCTGGGCACCCAGATGATCGCCAAGGGCCTCGACTTTCCCGAGGTCACGCTCGTGGGCGTGGTCAATGCCGACTTTGCGCTAAAGTTGCCCGATTTTAGGGCGGGGGAGCGCGCCTACGATTTGCTGGAGCAGGTGGCGGGCCGCGCCGGTCGCGGCGATCGCCCCGGCGAGGTTATCATCCAGACCTACCTGCCCGAGGATCCGGTCATTCGCGCCGTCGCCGAGCACGACCGTTCGATCTTTACCGACTACGATCTGGACCAGCGCCGCGACGCGCTGTACCCGCCGTTTGTTCGCCTGGTCAACATCTTGGTGTGGTCGGCGAACCGAGACGACGCGCAGGACTACATCGGGCGCATCGCAAAGCTCCTTAAGCGCCGCTGGCACGCCGCCGCCCCTGATTTTTTGCGGGCGGGGAGTGTCGTGCCGCAGGTGCTAGGCCCGGCTTCGTGTGTAATCGAGAGAGCCAAGGACCGTTACCGCTTCCATCTGCTTGTAAAGTCGCCGGTAGGGTACCATGTCTCTGATGATATCGACGCCTGCCTCAAAGAGGCGGGCTCCGTGCGCGGCGTGAGCGTGAGCGTTGACGTCGACGCCTATGATTTGATGTAACAAACCGAAAGGATGGCCATGGAAGCCAACGGAATCGTACTGTCGCCCGACCCTCGCCTGCGTCAGGAGTGCGCCGTGATCGAGGAGATCACCCCGGCGATCGAGGCGCTTGCCGAGAAGATGAAGAAGATGATGTTCGACAACGGCGGCTGCGGCCTGGCTGCTCCGCAGATCGGCGAGCTTATTCAGCTCGTCACCATCGACTGCGACTACAGCGACAAGAGCGACTACGACCCGTACGTGCTCATTAACCCCGTCATTGTTGAGCAGAGCGACCATCTGGTGCCCTTTAGCGAGGGCTGCCTTTCTATTCCTGGCATTAGCTGCGAGATCGAGCGTCCCGACCATGTCGTCGTCGAGGCGTACGACTTGGATGCCAACCTGATTCGCTACGAGGCCTCGGGCGATCTGTTCTGCGTGTGCCTACAGCACGAGATCGATCACCTGCACGGTAACACCATGTTTGAGCGACTGAAGCCCATGCAGAGGCTCAAGGCCGTCAAGGAGTACCAGGACGCCCTGGCCCGCGGCGCTCGACCGGGCGAGACGGAGTAGGTTTGTCCGTCCCCGGGGCGCCCGCCTATATCATCCCGTGCTCAAACATTCTCGCTGCGCTGCGAAACTGCGCGCGGGACGATATAGGCGGGCGCCCCGGGGACTACGTTGACGCTGCTTGACTCGCCCGGGTGCCGTCGGGCCAGGGAAGGGCGTCTTCGCTGATAATTGCTTTGTTGGAAGAGCTGCTTTTATTGCGGCTCTTTCTTTGGTTTTGGGTATATTTGTTTTTGTTGAATTGTTCTTGCGGATGGGCCGGGTACTTGGCTTTCCGCTGTTCTTTGTAGCCGTCTCGGCTTTGGTTGAGGGGAGACGTCCTTTATGCGTATTGTGTTTATGGGTACGCCTGATTTTGCTGTGCCTTCGCTGGTTTCGCTTGTTGAGGCTGGGAATGAGATTGCGCTTGTTGTTACTCGTCCTGATGCTGTTCGTGGGCGTGGTAAGAAGCTGGAGCCGTCTCCTGTTAAGGCTAAGGCGCTTGAGCTGGGGTTGCCGGTTGTTGAGGCCAATCGTATGACGCCGGAGGTTGTTGAGGCGCTTCAGGCTGCGCAGGCGGATATTTTCTGTGTGGCAGCCTATGGTTGCATTTTGCCCGATGAGGTGCTGCATATGGCGCCGCTTGGTATTGTGAATGTTCATGCTTCGCTGCTGCCACGTTGGCGTGGGGCTGCTCCTATTCAGCGTGCGATTCTCGCTGGTGATGAGGTTGCTGGCGTTTCCATTATGCGTATTGGGCATGGCGTGGATACCGGCGCTTATTGCGCGCAGGCCTCGACCTCGGTTGCTGGTAAGCATGCCGAGGCGCTGACCATGGAGCTTGGTGAGCTTGGCGGCAAACTGCTGGCTGATACGCTTCCGTCGCTTGCTGATGGTTCAGCGGTTTGGACTGAGCAGGATGAGTCGCTCGTCTCTCATGCTGCCAAGATTTCTAAGCAGGAGATGCGTCTGGATCCGCAGATGGCTGCGCTTGATTGTGTGCGTCATGTGCTGGCCTCGTTCGATACCGCGCCTGCTCGTTGCGTGATTGCCGGCAAGACTGTGCGTGTGCTCGATGCTGCGCCGGCTGATGTGTCGCTTGTTGAGGGTCAGGTTCTCGTTAAGGCCAAGCGTGTTTACCTTGGTCTTTCCGATGGCTCGGTTGAGTTGCTCGAGGTTAAGCCCGATGGCAAGCGTGCTATGGCCGCTTCTGCTTGGGCTGCTGGCCTGCAGGGCGCCGATCTTATCTGGGGTGTTTTGTCATGAGCAAGTTGTCTCCCGCGCGCAAGCTTGCGCTCGATGTGTTGATGGAGGCCGATCGCCGCGGCATGTACGCGCGCGACGTGCTGTCTTCCCGTGCTTCGGCCAAGGCCATTGACCAGCGCGATTCTGCTTTTGCCGCTCGTTTGGCACTTGGAGTTGCAGCCACCCAGGGTATTTTGGACGAGCTGCTCGATCAGTTTCTCGATAAGCCTAAAAAGGTTGCGCCGCGTGTTCGCATGGCGCTTCGTATCTCGGCCTTCGAAATGCTCTACCTGCATACCCCTGGCCGCGTTGCCGTAAGTCAGGGTGTTGAGCTGGTTCGCTGCGGTGCTAAGTCTGCCGCTGGCTTGGCCAATGCTGTACTGCATAAGGTTGCGGATAACGTTGAGGACTTTGCTACGGCGTCCGATGTGAATGAGTCTGAGCGACGATTGGTTCGTCTGTCGCGTCTGATGGGTCTGCCGCGCTGGCTGTGCGCTCGCATTATGACATCCTTCGACACGCCAGAGGGTGCGCTCAACTTTGCCGGCAATCTGGCGCCCGCGCCGCTGGCTCTGCATGAGAACGCCTTTGCGACTAATCCCGATCCGTATATCTCGCAGCTCGTCGCGCCTGTCTTCCCGGGCTGTCATGCCCCGGTTGATGCCCAGGTTACCGTTTCGTCGGGCGTATTTGAGCGCGCTGCTGCCGTGGCCTCGGATCTTAACGCCCAGCTTATCGCCACGGCTGCCACGCGCCCTGGTAGCTGCCTTGAGATTGGTGCCGGCCGTGGCACCAAGACCTATGTGATGATGTGCCAGGCCAAGCGTGCGGGCTATGAGCGTCAGCATACGGCGCTCGATCTGCATGATCGCAAGTGCGATCTGAATCTCGCTCGTCTGCATAAGGCCGGTATTCAGGGCGTTCGCACGGTTTCGGGTGATGCCTGCGAGCTTAATGAGGTGCTCACATCGTTTGATGCCATGCTTGGCGAGCCGGTTACGTTCGACACGGTCTTTATCGATGCGCCGTGCTCTGGCACCGGAACCATGCGTCGTCATCCAGAGATCCCGTGGCGCCTGACCGAAAAGGATGTGACGGTTGAGCTGCCCAAGCTGCAGCTGACGATGCTCAAAGAGGCTGCTGCGCGCGTGGCTGCCGGCGGCGAGCTCATCTATGCGACGTGCTCGGTCTTCGACGAGGAGAATATGCAGGTGGTGGACGCTTTCCTGAACTCTCCCGAGGGCAGCGGTTTTAGCCTGGAGCCGCTCTCCGAGGCGCAGATTCTGCAACTCCCCGAGTTCGATCAGGCCAAGAAACTCGTCTCCGTTCGTCAGAACGATCGAGGCCTCTTCCAAAGCGTCCCCATAAACGCAGATTCCTACGACGGCCACTTTTGCGCCCGCCTGGTCCACAAGTAGCTACTAAGTTGCGGTGAAATAGGGATTGAATAGCGGCTTCTGCCCGCCAAACAGTCCTTATTTCACCGCAACTCATAAGGAAACCCGGGTAGCTAAAGAATCAGCCCCGCGATTGGTGTTGGTCGCGGGGCTGATTGGTTTCTAGTGGCTGTGCGGGCAGTTGGCGCAGCAGCCACTCGTGGCGCTGGTGCTGGAGCCGCCGCTTCGCTGGTCGGTGTTGTAGAAGCCGCTGCCCTCAAACTTGATGCCGCTAGCCGAGAACGTCTTGGCCGCCGGGGCACCGCAGCTCGGGCACACGACCTCGGGCGTCTCGGACATGGGATGCTCAACCTCAAACACGTTGCCGCAGCTCGAGCACTTGTAATCGTAGCGCGCCATAATACTTCCTTTTCAGCACAAAGCGGGCAGATTACTCTGCCCGCAAAAATTCAAACGTCTGTAACTGTACCCTATATCGGGCGTTTTATCACGCTTCGCCCCAGAATCTATGCGTGTTGCGCAGGAGCTGTGCGGTTTTGCCCTCAGCGGCCGCAACGTCGGCCTCGTCAGCCTGCCAGGTCCAGTTGCCCGTGGCCACGCCCGGTACGTTCATGCGCGCGTCGTCGCCCAGCCCCAGCACGTCCTGCAGCGGCATCATCACCAGGGGAGCGTCGCTTGCCAGCGCGTCGCTCATCAGCTTGGCCGCCACCTCAACACCGCTTGGTTCATCGCCGCCCGCAAAGGAACGCGTGCTCCAACCGGCCAATGTCGACGTATCGTGCGTCGAGGTGTACAGGATCTTGCCCGGCGTGGGGTGCACGCCGTTGCAGACGTCGTAGTCGCTAAACTCCAGCACGTCCATGCCGGGAAAGCCGCAGGTCGAAGCCATGGCGCGAACGCCGGGCGTCAGGTAGCCCAGGTCCTCGGCAATAAAGTTGAGCGGCCCCAACTCGTCATAGGCGGTCTGGAAAAGGTCCTTGCCCGGGCCTGCCAGCCAACGCCCGTCGGCGCAGGCCTTACCTGCGGGAATGCTAAAGTAGCTGTGGAAGCCCAAGAAGTGATCCAGGCGCACGCGGTCGTAGAGCGAGAACGCACGACGTAGGCGATCCATCCACCAGCGGTAGCCGTTCTGCTTCATGTGGTCCCAGCGGAACGTCGGGTTGCCCCACACCTGGCCCTCGGGCGCAAAGTTGTCGGGCGGCGCACCGGAGAGCTCGATTGCCTTACCGGTATCGGACAGCCAGAAGTTCTCGGGTTCGCTCCACGCATCTGCCGAATCGTCGGACACGTACATAGGAATATCACCGATGACCTCGATGCCCTTCTTGTGCGCATAGTTCATAAGCTCGCACCAAGCCAGGTCAAAGCGGTACTGCATGTACGCCTGAAGCTCGGCCTCGTCGTGGAAACGCTTATCGTCGATCAGATGCTCGTTGTAGCGCGCGACATCCGCCGGCCAATCGTGGCGCGACTCGCCCTCAAAGTACTTCTTAACGGCCATGTAGACGCAGTACTTTTCGAGCCAATCGGCATTGCGATGTTTAAACGCGGTGTACAGCGGATCGGCATCCTCGCCACCGTGGGCCTTCCAGGTCTCAAAGTCGGCGGCTAGCTCCTTGTGACTCTCGGGCAGCAGGTCGATATTGCCAGCAAAAGCCGAGGGCCCGGCATAGGGGGAGCGGAAGAAATCCGTCGGGTTGACGGGCAGGACCTGCCAGTAGCGCATGCCCATGGCGGCCAGATGGTCGATAAAGCGACGCGTGGGTGCGCCGATCGTACCCGGCTTGCCATCGTCGGTCGGTACCGAGGTGATGTGACAAACTACACCCGCGCCGTAGTCGAGCGGCTCTTGCAGACGCTGTTCGGCGTGGTGATAGATGATCGACGACCCCAGCGGATACAGATCGAGTGTGACGGTGCCATTGTGAATCTCGCACTCGTGACCACTAATCACATCGCTCGCGCATTCGCCGAGCGCCGGAATCGTCACGCGGTGTGAATTGCGCAGACTGCGGTTGATGATAACCGTCGCGGACTCGCCATCCTTGCCCGTGCGGTTGTATGCCAGCACCTCGTCGTTGAGCGCGAAGGCCTTGATCTCGCCGTCGATCATAAACGGCAGTGCGCGGCGTACGGCGGAGGCGTTTTTGACAATAGCCAGCGTGTCGAAGTCGTGCAGTTGGTCCTTGGTCGGCAGGGTGCGGCGGTTGCCCGGATCGGTTAGACCCTCCAGGCCGTATTCGTCGCCGTAGTAGATCGAAGGCACGCCGGGGAAGGTCATCTGCATGAGCGTGGCGAGCCAAAAACGGCTCTTGGCCAGGCCCATCGAGTTCTCGTCCAGGCGCCATTTGCTGCGCTCGCACTCGGGCAGCTGCGACTCGTCGGGGCCGCCGCCGAGCACCGAGATGATACGCGGGCGGTCGTGGCTCGACAGCAGGTTGAGCGCGCAGGACAATGCCTCGCTCGGGTAGTTCTCGCGCAGGGTCTCGATATCCTCAGCGGCCTCGTAGGCGTTCTTGTAGCCCATCAAAAAGCCGATGACCATGTCGCGGAAGGGGTAATCCATAGCAGAGTCCAACTCGGAGCCCTGTAGGTAGCGACGCAGATGGCCGTAGCTGATCTTGTTGGAGGCGTCTTCCCAGACTTCGCCGAGCAACAGTGCATCAGGCTTCTCGGCGAGCACGGCCTTTTTGATCTCGGCCAGGAAGTCATCGGAAAGCTCGTCGGCCACGTCTAGGCGCCAGCCATGAGCGCCGGCACGTAGCCATTTACGGATCACGCCGTCCTTGCCCAGGAGCCGCTCGCGTACCAGCTCAGAGCTCTCATTGATGGCGGGCATATTGCCCACGCCCCACCAGCAGTCGTATGAGCCGTCCTCGTGGAAATAAAACGCATCGCGCCATGGCGAATCCTCGCTCTGCCACGCGCCCACGCCGGGGTAGTTGCCGTAGCGGTTGAAATAGATCGAGTCATCGCCCGTGTGGTTGAAGACGCCGTCCAGAATGATGGAGATGCCCAGCTTCTCGGCCGCCTGGCACAGCTCGGTAAAGTCCTGCTCGGTGCCCAGGATCGGGTCGATCTTGGTGTAGTCGGCCGTGTCGTAGCGGTGGTTGCTCGCGGCTTCAAAAATGGGGTTGAGGTAGATGGCCGTAAAGCCCAGCTCGGCGATGCGAGGCAGGTCTTCCTGGATGCCCTTGAGCGACCCGCCGTAGAAGTCCCAGGTTTTGATGGAGCCGTCTTCGGCGCGCTCGTACACGGGCGGCTCGTTCCAGTCCTCGACCATGCGGCGCTGGATTCCGTTGCGTGGTTTTTCGACCTCGGCCAGCGTGCGCTCGCGCCAGTTTTCATCTCGGGCGTAGCGATCGGGGAAGATCTGGTAGACCATGCCACGCTCGTACCACTCGGGACGCACTTCTCGGTGCTTATAGACGGTAATCTGGAAGGACGGAACCTCGGCGTAGTCGTAAGTTACGCCCTCTCCGCCGGTGCGACCCTGCGGTGCGCCCAAGCGGACCTCGGGCTGGCCCTCGATATTGCATATAAAGCTGTACCACACAAGACACGGTTCAGTGCATTTGAGCTCGCCGGTAAAAATGCCATCGCCTTCGTGCTCCATTGGGATCAGGGTCTCGCCGACTTCATCGACCCAGGTGCGCAGCGTAAGCGTTGCCTGGTTGGGATCGGCATCCTCCAAAATCACCGAGAGTGCAACGGAAGTTCCAGTGGTCACAGCGCCAAACGGAGTGCGAAACTGCGGTAGACGGCTGTTGTGTATCAATCTCATAGTACGGTCCAGTTCAATAGAATCATGGCCTGCGGGCCATGGGTTTTACGCCTAAGATGTAAGTATATCTGTAGTACACAGGGTGTATAAACAACATCCGTTTACCATCGGCGAACGGTTGTCCTAGAAAATCGTTTTACCACTACCTACAGAGAAGGGGCGCCCGGTTGGAGCGCCCCTTGCTTAGGGTTTGATGAGGTTTTGGATCGTCTGGATTAGCGGCGCTTGCGGGTGGCCGTTGCCTTGCGGACGGAAGTCTTCTTCGACGGCGCCTTTTTCTCGGTTGCGGCGGCGGGGGAGACCGGGGTCTCCATTGTGGGCTCGGGCTTGGCCTTTACCTCGGCCTTGGGCTCCTCTTTGGCGGCAGCGGGCTTGACCTCGGCGGCCTTCGGCGCAGGCTTGGCCTTTACTGCGGGTTTGGCCTCAGCCTTAGCTTCCGCCTTAGGAGCAGCAGCCTTGGTCGTGGTCTTTTTGGCCGTCGTTGCAGTGCGCTTGCGCGTGATGGTCTTGGCGGTCGGCTTGGCCTCGACAGCTGCCTCGGCTTTGGGCTCGGCGGCTGCCTCCTCGGCCTTGGTCGCAGTAGCATTTGCGGCGGCCTTCGGAGCGGCCTTGGTCGCAGTAGCCTTGACGGCCGTCGACTTCGTTGCCGTGTTCTTCTTGGCGGTCGTTGCCTTCTTGGCGGTCGTGGTCGTCTTCTTGGCAGCGGTCTTTGCCGGAGCCTTGGCGGCCGGCTTGGCCTCTGCGACCTCGGCCTTTACCTCGGGAGCAGCCTCGGCCTCGGCGGCTTTCTTGGCAGCGGCGGTGGTGCGCTTGCGCGCGGTCGTTGTCCTAGCAGCGGTGGTCTTGCTCGCGGTCGCGGTCTTGCTCGCAGCGGCCTTCTTCGCCGTCGTCTTACGAGTCGCGGTCTTCTTTGCCGCAGGCTTTGCAGCAGGCTTGACCTCGGCCTCTGCCTCTGCCCCAGGAGCAACTTCAGCCTTCACCTCAGGCTCGGCCTTTGCGGTCTCAGCCTCAACCGGCTTCTCCTCGGCCTTGGGCTCCGGCTCCGGCTCAGCGGCCACCGGCTCAGCCACAGCCTCAGGCTCGTCGACAACAGCCGCCGGCCTCTCAATCTCCGGGTGCATAAAGAAGTACAGGTCCAGATATTTATCGGCCGAGCGCGTCCAGCTAAAGTCCTGGCTCATGGCCTGCGTGACCAGCTGATCCCACGCCTCGCGGTTATCCCAGAACAGACGCGCCGCGCGGAACACCGCGTCGCCCATCTCGTCGCCGTTAAAGTTGCTAAACGAGAAGCCCGTACCCTCGCCGGTAAACTCGTTGTACGGGATCACAGTGTCCTTCAGGCCACCGGTCTCGCGCACGATGGGCAGGGTACCGTAGCGCATGGCGATGATCTGCGACAGGCCGCAGGGCTCAAACTTCGAAGGCATCAGGAACATGTCGGCTGCGGCATACATACGCTGCGACAGCGCAGGATCGAACTCGATGCGTGCGGCCATGGTGCCGGGGTACTTGTCCTGGAAGTATCGCAGTCCGTCCTCGTAGTCGCGGTCGCCAGTGCCAAGCACGGCCACCTGCACGCCGCCTGCCAAAATGCGATCGAGCGCGTACATGACGAGATCCAAGCCCTTCTGGCGCGTCAGACGCGTGACCATGACCATAAGCGGACGGTCGTCGCGAACCTCGAGCCCCAGCTCTTCCTGCAGCTTGGCCTTGCACACGGCCTTACCAGAACGGTCCTCCACGGTGTAGTTGGCGGCAATGCGCTTGTCGGTCGCCGGGTCAAAGCCTGCGACGTCGATGCCATTCAAAATGCCCTGCAGCGCATACGAACGCTCGCGCAGAACGCCGTCCAGGCCCTCGCCAAACTCGGGCGTCTGGATCTCGTTGGCATAGGTGGGGCTCACCGTAGTGATGGCATCGGCATAGCGCAGCGCGCCCAGCATGTAGTTGATGCTGCAGGCGTCGCAACGCAGCTGTGAGGCGGCCGCCGGAATATGAGCCACACCAAGGATGTCCTCCATTACGGTGTCGCTAAACTGGCCCTGGAACGCCACGTTGTGGATCGAGAACACGGTCTTGACGCGGTCATACAGCGGCAGGCCCTGGTAAAACTCGCGCAAAAACACGGGCGCAAGTGCCGTCTGCCAGTCATTGCAGTGCAGGATGTCGCACTCAAAACCGGCCGGCAGGTGCTGCAGGCTCTCGGTGATGGCCTTGGAGAAGAACGCAAAGCGCTCGCCGTCGTCAAAGAAGCCGTACGGATAGTCGCGCGCAAAGTAGCGCTCGTTGTCCACGAACATATACGTGACGCCGTCGTGCTCAAGCTTCTCGAGCCCGCAGTACTCGTTGCGCCAGCCCAGGCTCACGTAAAAGTCGGAGAAGTGCTCCATCTGCGCCTTGTACTCGGCCTTGATGGTGGCGTACTTGGGCACCATCACGATAACCTCGGCGCCGGCGCGCACGAGCGCCGCAGGCAGCGAGCCCGCCACGTCGCCCAGGCCACCGGTCTTCACAAACGGTGCGCACTCGGCCGAGGCAAACACGATCTGCATCTTTTTGCTGGAATCTGCCATATTGTCTCCCATGTTGCAATTCGAGAATAGCCGCCTGGCGCGAACCGGGCGGCTATTCTACATGTTACGAGCGATGTTGCGGTGCCAACGTTAACGTACGATGGTGGTGTCAGAAGTTAACGGAGCCTTGCCCAGCACCAGAATATTCTCGGGCGTGCCGCGAAGCTCGGTGTTGGTGGGGACCACGTTGTTCTTATCCAGAATGGCATTCTCGACGCGTGCGCCGCTCTTGATGATGCAGCTCTGGTTGACGATCGAGTTGGTCACCGAAGCTCCTTCCTCGACCACGACGCCGCGTGACAGGATTGAGTTGCGCACGGTGCCCTTGATGATGCAGCCGGCCGAGATGATCGAGTTGCACGCGTGGCTGCCGGTCGCATAGCGCGAAGGCGGCACGTCGTGAGCCTTGGTCAGGATCGGGCGCTCGGGATCGAAGAGCTGGTCGGCGACGGTCTGGTCGAGCAGGTCCATGCTGCGGCGATACAGCGACTTCTCGCTAAACACGCCCACGACCTCGCCCTTGTACTCGTAGCTGCACACGTCGATGTTGCCAAAGTCGCCCTGGAGTGCCTCGAGCAGGTCCAGATAGTCGGCGGCCTGGTAGTGGTCGATGATCTCGAGCAGCGTCTCGCGGTTGACGATGCAGCAGTCCATGGAGGCGTTGTCGCCGTACACGACGCCGGCGCTCACGCCCGTCAGGCGGCCGTTCTCGTTAATCTCGAGCTTGGTCTCGTCATCGACGTTGCGCGTGGCCTTGCAGTACACCACGGTCATCTGGGCGCCAGAGTTCTCGTGCGCCTCGATGATGGTGTTGAGGTCCATGTTAAAGATGATGTTGGTGCCCATCATCACGACATAGGGCTTCTCCGAGCGCTGGAACAGCGTCTTGTTGGAGATGATGTCGCGCAGCAGGAAGCGCATGCCGCCCTTGGTGGTGCCATACGCGTTGCCGGGCACCATGAACAGGCCGCCCTTCTTGCGGTCCAGGCCCCAGTCCTTGCCAGAGCCCACGTGGTCGATCAGCGAGCGGTAGTTGCCCGGCATGACGACGCCGACGGTCTTAATGCCGGCATTCATCATGTTGGACAGCGGAAAGTCGATCAGGCGGTAGCGGCCCAAAAACGGAACGGACGCGATGGGGCGGTCCTTGAGCAGGACACTGCCGTAGGACGAAGAGTAGTTAGCGGTGATATAACCGATGGCCTTGCGATTGATCATCGGATCATTCCCCCTTCCCGATAACGACGTCATTTCCAACGACGGCCGTATCCTTGGTGGTATCGACAGAGCCGAGCTTCACGCCCTCTTCGACCGTGGAGTTCTCGCCCAAAATAGCGCGGCAGATGTGCGCGCCGCTCTTAACGTGCGCACCCGGCAGCAGCACGGAGTCCTCGACCACGGCGCGCTCCTCGATGATGACATCGGTCGAAAGGATCGAGTGGCGAGCGGTGCCGTAGATCTTGCAGCCATTGGAGACCAGGCAGTCGTCTAGGCGGCCGTCCGGGCCAATGTAGTGCGGCGGACGCGTGGTGATGTTGGACATGATGGGGAAGTTCTTGTCGAACAGATCGAACTCGGGGTTGTTACCCAGCAGGTCCATCGAGGTCTCATGGAAGCTGGCGATGGTGCCGACGTCCTTCCAGAAGCCGTGGAACTCGTAGCTGTACAGGCGCTTGTTCTCACCGAGCAGCTTGGGGATGATGTCCTTGCCAAAGTCGTGGCTCGAGCGCTGGTCCAGAGCGTCCTCCTCGAGCGCCTCGATCAGCACGTCGGCGGAGAAGATGTAGATGCCCATGGACGCGAGGTTCGAATCGGGCTTATCGGGCTTCTCGGTGAACTTGGTGATGCGGCCGTCCTCGGGGTCGGTGGTCAGGATGCCAAAGCGGCTGGCCTCCTCCCACGGCACGGGCATAACGCTCACCGTGAGGTCGGCGTTGTTCTCAATGTGCGTCTTGAGCATCTTGCGGTAGTCCATGCGATACAGGTGATCGCCCGAAAGAATCAGGACGTACTTGGGGTCGTTGGCCTTGATGTAGTCGAGGTTCTGCGTAATGGCGTCGGCTGTGCCCGCATACCAGGCGCCGCCGGTCTGCGTCTCGTACGGCGGCAGGATCGACACGCCGCCGTCACGGCTGTCCAGATCCCACGCCTCGCCGGAGCCTACGTAGGCATGCAGCAGGTAGGGGCGATACTGCGTCAGAACGCCCACCGTGTCGATGCCCGAGTTGGAGCAGTTGGAGAGCGAAAAATCGATAATGCGGAACTTGCCACCAAAGCTAACCGCCGGCTTAGCGATCTTTTGGGTGAGTGCCCCCAATCGGCTGCCCTGTCCTCCTGCGAGGAGCATCGCGATGCATTCTTTCTTACTCATCGATTTCTCCTTCTGTCATCGATGTTCCTAAACCCATTAGCGACGGGCGTGGCGCAACGTCGCGCCCGTCGAGTAATGCCGTGCTGGCATAGGGGAGCTCGCGGCCTTTACGCGTGCCAGATCTCGTCGCGGTACTCGCGAATGGTGCGGTCGCTCGAGAACCAGCCCGAGGAGGCAGTGTTGAGCAGCGCCTTGCGGTTCCAGGTCTCCTGGTCGCCGTAGCTGTTCGTGAGCTTCTCCCAGGCGTCGACGTAGCTGCGGAAATCGGCCATGACCAGGTCGGGGTCGTTGTTGTTCATGAGCTCGTTGTAGATGCTCTCGAAGTTGCCCGAAAGGCCGGCAAACGTGTTGTCCTTGAGCTCGTCCATCACGCGGCCCAGGCGCTCACGGTCACCGTTGAGGGTATCCCACGCAAAGTAGCTGTTGGATGCCCAGAGTTGCTCGACCTCGGGGGCGGTCAGGCCAAAGATGGCCTCGTTCTCGCGGCCGGCCAGGTCGGCGATCTCGATGTTAGCGCCGTCGAGGGTGCCCAGCGTAATGGCGCCGTTCATCATGAGCTTCATGTTGGACGTGCCCGAGGCTTCCTTGCCGGCCGTGGAGATCTGCTCCGAGATCTCGGCGGCGGGGTAGATGAGCTGGGCATTGCTCACGCGGAAGTTGGGGATAAAGCAGACCTTCATGACCTCGTTGACGCGCGGGTCGTTGTTGATGACGTCGGCCACGGAGTTAATGAGGCGGATAGTCTCCTTGGCAAAGGTATAGCTCGAGGCGGCCTTGCCGCTAAAGATGAAGGTCGTCGGCGTCACGTGGAAGTTGGGATCGGCAATGCGACGGTTGTAGATGTCCATCACCTTCATGATGTTCATGAGCTGGCGCTTGTAGGCATGGAAGCGCTTCACCTGAACGTCGAAGACGGTGTTGGGGTCGATGACCAGACCGGTCTCGGCCTTAACGTAGGCGGCCAGACGCTCCTTGTTGGCGCGCTTTGAGGCACCCACGGCCTTCAGGAACTCGGTGTCGTTCTGGAAACTTTTAAGCTTCTCAAGCTCAAAAGCGTCCTTCAGCCAGCCATCGCCAATGGCCTCGGTTACGAGCTTGGCATAGGTGGGGTTGGCCTCGGCAAAGAAGCGACGGTGCGAGATGCCGTTGGTCTTGTTGTTGAACTTCTCGGGCGTCAGGGCATAGAAGTCCTTGAGCACGATGTTCTTGATGATGTCGGAGTGGATCTTTGCCACGCCGTTGACGCTGTGGCTGCAGATCACGGACAGGTTGGCCATGCGAATCTCGCCGTCCCACAGGATGGCGGTCTGGCGCAGACGCTCCTGCCAGCCCTCCTGCGTGGTGTCGAACGACTCGTGCCAACGACGGCTGATCTCGTCGATGATCTGGTACACGCGGGGGAGGAGCTTGGAGAACGTGCCGATGGGCCACTTCTCCAGAGCCTCGGGCAGGATCGTGTGGTTGGTGTAGCTCACGACCTGCGTCACGATGTTCCAGGCGTCGTCCCACTCGAGCTTCTTCTCGTCGATGAGGATACGCATGAGCTCGGGTCCGCACATGGCGGGGTGGGTATCGTTGGTGTGGATGGCCACAAACTGCGGCAGCAGCTCCCAGTTCGCGCCGTGCTCCTTCTCAAAGGTGTCGAGCAGGCTGTAGATGCCGGCCGATACAAACAGGTACTCCTGCTTCAGGCGCAGCAGACGGCCGTGCTCGCCGGCGTCGTTGGGGTAGAGGATGGCGCTGATGGCCTCGGCCTCGGCACGCTCGGCATCGGCCAGGGCGTAGTCGCCGCGGTTGAAGGCCTCAAGGTCAAAGTGCTCCTCGACCGGCTCGGCGGCCCAGACGCGCAGCTTGTTGACGGTCTCGCCGGCATAGCCCACAACAGGGATGTCGTAGGGGACAGCCAGGATGTCCTGCGTGTCCACCGTGCGGTAGAACGTTCGGCCGTTCTCCTCAAAGCCCTCGACACGGCCACCGAACTTGATGGTCACGGCCTTATCCTGACGACGGACCTCCCAGGGATAGCCGTGGGTGAGCCATTCGTCGGTGGCCTCGACCTGGCTGCCGTTGACGATCTCCTGCTTAAACAGGCCGTAGCGGTAGCGCATGCCGTTGCCGTAGCCGGCAATGCCCTCTGCCGCCATGGAATCCAGGAAGCATGCGGCCAGACGGCCCAGGCCGCCGTTGCCCAGTGCCGGATCGGGCTCCTGGTTCTCGATGACGGACAGGTCAAAGCCCATGTCGTCGAGCGCCTCGGCGACCATATCGCGCACGCCAAAGTTGAGCAGGTAGTTGTCGAGCAGGCGGCCGATCAAAAACTCGATCGAGAAGTAGTACACGCGCTTTTTGCCCTCGGCGGTGGCGCGGGCGTCACTCTTGGTGGCAACGGTGCGTGCCTTCTCGGCCACGAGCTTGGCCAGGGCGTTAAAGCGGTCGAGGTCGCTGGCGGCCTCGACGCTCTTACCACTGATGCTCATGACGGCATCGCGATAGAGCTCGGTAAACTCCTGCTTGTTGTCGAAGATCTTATTCATACGTTCCTTTCCCCCGGGGATGTTTCTCCCGGAACGGTTATGACTTGTATCCTACGCCCTGTCGGGGCGGGTAATTACAGCCGTAACGGCTTTGTTACGCATCCTTGGCAGGAGCCTTAACAGCTGCTGCCTTAGCCTTGGGAGTAGCCTTTTTGGTGGCTGCCTTCTTGGCCGTGGTGGACTTGGCCGTAGCCTTGGCAGCGGGCTTGGCAGCCTTCGCCTTAGCCGTCGCCTTCTTGGCAGTGGCCGCGGCCTTGGGCTTTACCGAGGACGCGCGCTTGCGCATCGCCTTCTTGGGCTTCTCGACCACGGGCGGCTTGTAACTGCTGGGACCGCGGCGCTTAAGTACCACACCTGCCAGACCGGGCACCTTCATCTCGATGGAGTCCATCTGCCCGTTCCAGGGGTAGGGCTCGCTCGAGCAGGTGTAGGGCTCCTCGCCGGCGTATCCGCTGCCACCAAACTCGGGACGGTCGGAATCAAAGATGACCTCCCAGTCACCCTCGCGCGGCACGCCCACGCGGAAGCTCTCGTAGCTCGCCGGGTCAAAGTTGATCAAGATCACCAGGTCGTCGTCGACGTCCTCGCCCTGACGCACAAAGCTCACGATGGACTGCTTGGAGTTATCCGCGTCGATCCAGGTAAAGCCGTCGTCGGTGTAGCCGCGCTCGTACAGGGCGGGCTCGGCGGTGTACAGGTGGTTGAGCGCCTTGATAAACGCCTGATGATGACGATGGGTCTCGTATTCCTCGGTCAGGAACCACTGGATGGACTCGTAGTAGCGCCACTCAATAAACTGGCCGATCTCGTTGCCCATAAAGTTGAGCTTGGCACCGGGATGCGTCATCTGGTAGAAAGCCAGCGTGCGCAGGCCGGCAAACTGGCGCCACCAGTCGCCCGGCATGCGGCCGATCAGCGAGCACTTACCGTGCACGACCTCGTCGTGACTGAGCGGGCAAATGAAGTTCTCGGTAAAGGCATACATGATGGAGAACGTGAGCAGCCCGTGGTTGCCGGGGCGCCACGGAAAATCGGTCTGCATGTAGTGCAGGGTATCGTTCATCCAGCCCATGTCCCACTTGTAGTGGAAGCCCAGGCCGCCGTCCTGCGGCGGGTAGGTCACGAGCGGCCACGCGGTGGACTCCTCGGCCATCATCATCACGTCGGGGAAGTGAGCCTCAACGGCACAGTTGACCTGGCGAATGAACGCGCTGGCGTCCAGGTCCTCCTCGGTACCGTACTTGTTGAACTTCTTTTGACCCGGATCGTCGATGCCAAAGTTGAGGTACAGCATACTGGACACGCCGTCCATGCGAATGCCGTCAACGTGGAAGTTCTCGAGCCAGTACAGCACGTTGGAGACCAGGAAGGAGCGGACCTCGCCGCGAGCGAAGTCAAACTTGTGCGTGCCCCAGTTGGGGTGAATCTCGTGCTCAAACAGCATGTGGCCGTTAAAGGTGGCAAGGCCGTGGGAGTCGGCACAAAAGCCGCCGGGCACCCAGTCCATGATCACGCCGATGCCCGCCTCGTGACAAGCATCGATAAAGTGCATGAGCTGCTGCGGGTTGCCGTAGCGCGACGTGGCGGCATAGTAGCCGGTCGTCTGGTAGCCCCAGGAGCCATCGAAGGGGTGCTCCATGAGCGGCATGACCTCGATATGCGTGTAGCCCATGTCGCGCACGTAGTCCACGAGCTCCACCGACAAGTCGTCGTAGGTGTAGAACTCGCCGCGCTGCGCGGGGAAAGGATCCATGGGGCCGGGGTAGTTGCCGTACTCGTCGGGCTCGCCCTGTGGCGTGTCGCCGTGGCGCTTCCACGAGCCAATATGCACCTCGTAGATGTTGAGCGGCTGCGACATGTGGTTGTGGCTGGCGCGGCGCTTGAGCCACGCGGCGTCGTTCCACTTGTAGCCATCGAGGGTCCACAGCACGCTCGCGGTACCCGGAGGGCACTCGGCCTTAAAGGCATACGGATCGGCCTTGTAGAGCTTTTCACCCTCGTTGGTCTCAATAAGATATTTATAGAGCTGACCCTGCTCGGCGCCAGGAATAAAGCCTTCCCAAATAGCGCTCGTATGCACGGGCACCAGCGGGTTGGCCTGCTCATCCCAGTCGTTAAATTCACCAATGACATGGACACTCTTTACGTCGGGCGCCCAAACGCAAAAGCGCCAGCCGCGCGTGCGCTGCTGCGTGTCGGGATGCGCGCCCATCTTTTCCCAGCTGCGCTCCCACGTGCCGATGCCAAATAGATAGACATCGTCCTTGGTGAGCTCCGGTGCGTGCGGGGCGGCTTTACGGGTTGCGGGCTTTTTAGCCGTTGGCTTTAGCTTTGTATCGCTCACGTTTGATCCCATCATGACGCGGCAGCGTGTTGCCTTGGTGACTAGATGCGAAAGGTCCAAGGCTGCACGAATCGAAGGGACGGCGATAGTTCTATGATTCGTTCCACCTCGCGTGCTCGGTGGAACTTTCGGCAGAAACTACGATAACACCTGTACGTTACTTTTATGAAGGAAAGTGGTTTTAGGGCGGCGTTTAATCGGTAAGCGCCATGTTTAGACCACTGGCAGAATTGCCGTGGTAAAACTCTTGACAGTTTTACCAATTAGGGTTTCAAGATTGTTAGTCTGACGTTTGGTAAAACGTTTTTAGCAGGATGTTTACCATTTGACATCGAAAGGTTCGTTTATGTCCCAGACCGCCGCCCCCAACGTTGCTTTTATTTTCGATTGCGACGGCACACTGGTTAATAGCACCCCCGTTTGGGGCTATGCCCAGCCCGAGTTATTGCACCGCCACGGAGTTGACGTGACGGTCGACGATTTTGCCCAGTTTGAGCATTTGTCGCTCGAGGACGAGTGCCAGGCCTACCACGACACCTGGGACATTGGCGCGAATGGCGAGGAGCTGTATCGCGAGCTGAGCGACATCCTGATCGATGGCTACTCCAAGGTGCCGCCGCGCGAGGGGCTCCTGGCATTTTTGGAGCAGGCGAAGGCGGCGGACATTGCCATGTGCGTGGCCACGTCCACGCCGGCCGAGCTGGTACAGTCCGCGCTCGCTGGTGCCGGGCTCGATGCCTACATGGAGTTTGTGACCACCACCGGCGAGGCAGGACGCTCCAAACAGTTCCCCGACGTATACGAGTTGGCGCTTCACCGCCTGGAGGAGCGCCATGGGCATAAGTTTGAGCGCACGTGGGTGTTTGAGGATGCCGTTTTTGGCCTAAAGAGCTCTGGGGTTGCCGGCTTTAAGCGTGTAGGCATTTATGACCCGCGCGGCCGCATGGAGCGCGACGAGGTCCGCGACAACTGCGATATCTTTATCGACAGCTACGAGGAGCTGGATTTGCCCCGCGTGCTTTCGTTTGAGGGATAGGCGAGGTTTGTGGCTTGCAAAGTACTAGTAGTCTGCGGCTCGCCCGTTGTGGCGAGCGCGGAGCTTCTGACCCGACTGGCAGGGGAGTGCGACCACGTCATCGCTGTGGACCGTGGACTCGACGCGCTGCTGGGCGCCGACCTGGGCTGCGACGTGTATGTGGGGGATGCCGACACGGTGAGCGACGCAGGCCGCGCGCTGGTCGATGCCGCCACCGACTTTGAAGTTGAGCGCCACGACCCGTACAAGGACTATACCGACCTGGCGCTGGCGCTCGATTCCGTCCGACGCCGCTGGCCGGGTGCCGAAGTGGTTGCGACCTGCACCACTGGCGGCCGTCCGGACATGGCGCTTTCCGTACTGGGGTTGCTTGCAGGCTACGATGACGCCCCAGTCTGGATTGCCGAGGACAAGGTGGTCGCCCGCATCCTACACACAGGCGAATCCTGGACCATCGAAGGCGCTGAGGGCAAGACATTCTCCATCATCGCCATTGCCCCCAACACCGAGGTAAGCGAACACGGCCTAGAGTGGGAGCTAGATCAAGCTTCGTTAGGTCTACTAGCCGACTCGGGCATCAGCAACGTCGTCAGGTCAACAGCCACGATCCAAGTCCATACCGGCACCGCCATCGCTTACCTATATCAATAGGCACTTAAAGCCTGACCCAAAAAAGTCCTTGCACGTCACGCCAACTTCCCCTATAGTATCTCCACGTCACGGGGGCGTAGCTCAGCTGGGAGAGCGCTTGACTGGCAGTCAAGAGGTCAGGGGTTCGATCCCCCTCGTCTCCACCATCGTGAATGTAAAGGCCTTCGGAATTCTGAAGGCCTTTTTTCATGGCAAAACACCTCGGCACACAAACCGATACCCACACCAACAAAAAGTTGCACAATTTATTTCCCATGTCTGTACATAGTTTGTTATCCAATCGCAATTACCGGTGCAGCTCGCTGCTCCATTTGGGCTTCAGGAACGCTCCCAATTATTGCCAGCACCCCAATAACCTGCGTCAACGTGAACAACATCCCAAAACAACCCCCTTAAGCACGTCAAATGAACGATATGTTGTCCAACGCAGCCCAAATCAGCTTCACAAACAGCTTGTGCTAGGATACCTAACGTTACATGAGTTCAACTGTGCTCGCGGCTCCAGCAAGTCACAAAGCGCAGGGTCGATCAGCATCCGGCCGTAACGGCGGTGTTAGAAAAACCACGAGCTCCAATAAAGAAGTCATGCGACGTTGTTTATTTGTATTGAGTTTATTCTCAAATGCAAATAAGTTTTAGATCGCATGCAAATACGTAGCAGTTCTTCAGCTGTTTGCGTGCGGTCCAGTTTTGAAATTACTTGACCGGCTCGCACGCAGTCAGCTGAGGTTGCAGGCATTCTTGCGATACGTGCTTGTGATCTCAGCGCTGCTTTTATACATACCGTTCACGGTGGGGCAGAGCCACGTGCTTGTCTGACTGGGCTCAGGGTTTGAATATGGAGCGCCTTCGCGCACAAGCGCCCTGGCGAAGCCATACCCAAACCCCGTGAGCCACACGTAAGACAGCAAGGGGGTGGTGCTCGTGTGGTATGTAATCCAGGTCATTAACGGTCGCGAAGACGTAATGCGCGAGCGCATCGAGCGCGTGGTGCCGGCTGGCGCCATGCAGGAGCTCTTTTATCCCCAATTTCAAACCGAGATCAAGGTACACGGCGAATGGGTCAATACGACCAAGCCGCTCTTTCCCGGTTATCTTATCTGCGATACGGCAGATCCCCGAACCGTGCAACAGTATCTGCTGCGCATGGACGACTTTGCCCGGGTGTTATCCCAGGACGGTCAGTTTGTGCCGCTGGCAAAAGAAGAGGTCCAGCTTATTGGCGGCTTTACGCATAGGGGAGACCGCGTAGTGCCCATGAGCGAGGCCCTAAAAGACGGTGACCAGGTCATAGTGACGGCAGGTCCACTGTTGGGCCACGAAGGCCTTATCAAAACCATTAATAGACGCAAGAGCACTGCTTATTTGGAGCTCAACCTGTGCGGCCGACGCGTGACTACACGCGTCGGCCTTGCCGTGCTTTCAGCCGAGCAACGTGCCATGCGAAGCCTCAAAAAGGCGATTGCCTAGCTGCTGGCGATTGCCGCTCAAACCAAGGAGGACCTTCGGGTCGGGGACGTAGTGTTGGAAGAGAACGTGTCAGGTAAAACAGAATATATAAAGGATACGCCCGTGGATGCGGCACTGATTGATCAAGTTAGGGATTGGCGGGCAGACTCTGAAACTCCTGTTGCTACGGAATTTCCTCTCCCCGTTGAGAACCCTGCTCCGGCGCAAGGCTTCGTTGCGACAGGAAGCTATAGGGCACCTGTTGCCGATCCCAACGCTGCTGCCCCCAGGAAAGGTGGGACAGGCTACTTTGCCTTCAAGCGAGCCTTCGACATCGTATTTTCTGCTGTGGTCTGCGCGGTGTTGGCCGTCCCCGTTGCAGTTGCATGCGTCGCCATTGAGATTGACTCTCCCGGCAAACCGTTTTTCCGTCAAAAGAGAGTCGGTAAAGGCGGTAAGCCTATCTATATTTTCAAACTCCGCACCATGGTTTCTGATGCTCACGAGCACCCCGAGAAGTACATGACTCCTGAGCAGTTGGCACAATGGCGGCGTGAACAGAAGGTCGACAATGACCCACGCATTACGCACGTGGGCCGCTTTCTTCGGCACACTTCGCTCGATGAGCTGCCGCAGTTCATCAACGTACTTACGGGCGATCTATCCGTCATTGGACCAAGGCCTGTGACACTCGAGGAGACCTTCGAGTACGGTGACGCCCGCGACGAAGTGCTTGCATGTAAGCCTGGCATTACTGGCTGGTGGGCAGCGACAGACCGCAACGACTCAACGTGGGGGAGCGGTCAGCGTCAGGCACGCGAGCTCTTCTATGTACGACACCAGTCGTTCGGTCTTGACGCTCGCGTGTTTGTAAAGACCTTCAAGGCGATGAGGAAGGGTAAGTAGATGGGTCGCCCCTCATTCAAAGAATCAATAACAGCCGTCGTGATTATTGCCTGGAACTCGGATCATTTCATCGGTGCATGCGTTGAATCGGCGCTTTCTCTAAGATGTCGAACCCTTGATGTTTGGGTTGTGGACAACGGCTCGAGTGACTCCACGCCCGATATTCTTTCAGCTCTTGCTAAGGACGATAAAAGGCTACACGTTATCTCTGCTGGTAGAAATCTCGGTACAACGGTTTCTCGTAACTTAGTTTTGAAGCAGTTGAGCGTTGATACCGATTATATTTGCATTCTCGATTCTGATACCGTCGTGAACCAGTCGGCCTTTGAGTGTTTGGCGGCAGTGCTTTCTGATAGCTCTGTCGGGGTTGTCGGGCCCACGATGATTAACTCCTCCGGCGAGACACAGCTCTCCGGTAGGGCCTTGCCCACTTTGCCTATTAAGCTAGCGAAAGCATTTCCCTTCGGTGAATTTGCACAAAAGGCTGCTGATTTAGAGATTCCAAGTACTTCAGTTGTACGAGGCCTGCAAGACGTTGGCTATTTACTTTCGGCTTGTTGGTTTATCCCGCGAGAGACTCTCGAAGTCGTAGGTTTATTTGATGAAAAGATATTCTATGCACCCGAGGATGTCGATTGGTGCTTGAGATGTCATGAGTCAGGCCTTCGTGTTGTTCGTTGCCATGAGGCTTGCATCGTGCATGAATATCAACGGCTTTCGCATAAAAAGCTTTTTAGTAAAACTAATTTTGAGCATATTAAAGGGCTTTTTTATTACTTTGCAAAACATCGTTATCTGATTAAAGCCCCGGAGCTGCAGGAAGGCCCATTTAATGCTTAGTAAGAATCTTATTTTCTTTTGCATAAATGCCTTGGGCTGTTCTTGCCTTGGGGGTAATTTATGAAATATCTTTCACGGGTTCTCGCGTCAAACCATCGTTCTGATGGAATTCATGTCCTTTGTTATTCTGAAGCTTGGGGGCAGGGCGGTGTTGAGACGTTCCTTATGTCGATATTTCGACGTTGCCAGGGTAAGGGGTTCTATTTCACGCTTTTCTCCTGCTGGGACTGGAACCTTGCGCTAGATGCTGAACTAGAGGCATTAGGGATTGATCGTTTCACAGTTTTCCCCGACAGCAAGCCCGGGCAGGTGAAACGCCTTTGCGAGGGCTCTGCTGCTTTCGGTGCGCTAATCAACGAGATTCGTCCTGACGCCGTCTACGTTAACACCATGAACGGGATGGGCTTCCTTTATTCCGAGGTCGCACGGAAATACGACGTTCCTGTGCGAGTGGTACACTCGCACAACTCGGCCTTCGGGTCAGGGCAGGCTGTCGTCAAGGCCGTCATGCACAGCTTCGGCAGGGACGCGTTCGGCGGTAGCGCCACTGTTCGACTCGCCTGCTCGGCCGACGCAGGGCGCTACCTCTTCGGTGCCCACCCCTTCGAGGTCGTAAACAACGGCATCGACACTTCGCGCTTTGCCTTCGACCCTACTGCTCGCACCGAGATCCGCTCGCGTTTCGGTATTCCACAAGACACGGTACTATTCGGCAGTGTGGGTCGCATCGCAGAGGCGAAAAATCCGCTTTTCCAGTTAAGGACTTTTGCCGAGGTCTTGCGCGCCGTGCCCGGTGTTTACTACCTGATGGTGGGTGACGGCGATATGAAAGGCCAGGTTAAAGCGCTGATTCGGGAACTCGGTATCAGTGACAGAGTGGTCATGCCTGGCTACCTTCCCGACCCCGCCCCCGTTTACTCAGCCCTCGATTGTTTCCTTATGCCCTCCTTATTTGAAGGTCTTGCCATTGTGCGCATTGAGGCTCAATGCGCGGGATGCCGCATTGTGTGCTCCGAGGCTCTCCCTCCTGAGGCCCATGTATCTGATGCTGAGGCCATGCTGCCGCTTTCCGCTGGCGAGCGCGCATGGGCTGAGAAGGCAGTCGAGATGTCGTACATGGATGTTGATAGGCCTGCGTACGCTACGTCGGTGCGTGAGGCAGGCTTCGATGCCGATGACACTGCTCGAATAGTAGCTGGAGTTCTAAAAGGAAGTAAAAATGCCTAAATATTTGACCCCAAACGAAGTTAAGGCAGAGGAGCTCGCAATGCTTGTCGAGTTTGAGGACCTCTGCAAGAGGGAGGGACTCAGATACTCGCTCGCTGGCGGCACGCTACTGGGTGCGGTACGTCATAAGGGATTCATCCCTTGGGACGATGATATCGATGTGTCCATGCCACGTCCCGATTTTGATAGTCTGGTCGCATTTGCGCGCTCAGGGGCTTTGCCGAGAAACCGTTCACTTGAACCTTATTCGGGCGACTGGGAACATCCGGTTTTTCTGAAATACATTAATCGCGATATTGCTGTAGATGCCCATTACGAGAACGGGGAAGGCTTTCTCTGGATGGACGTTACTCCCGTCGAGGGGCTTCCCGCCGACGAGAAAGAGCTTGCTCGCATATACAAGCGAGCAGGGAGGCTCCAACGGATTCTCATGTTCTGCAAAGCAGACTCCAAGGAAGGAAAGACACGGCTGAAACGCGCCTTTAAGCGACTATTTGTGCCTGTTGCAAATGCTACAGGGGCTTTCGACCACTCGCTCGCCAAGCTGGACGATCTGGGAAGGGGATGCGTTTTCGGGAGCACCCCTTGGGTCGGCTGCACAGTATGGGGTCTATACGGAACGGGCGAGCGATACTCCTACTCGGGCTGGGAAGCAACTGTTCAGCTCGAATTTGAGGGACAGAGGCTTAACGCGATTTCCTGCTGGGATGCTTATCTATCGGGTCTCTACGGCGACTATATGCAGCTGCCACCCGAAGACAAGCGCATAACGCATGAAATTAAGGCATGGAGAACCAATGATACTGAAAAATAAAGATACCTCAGTGACTGCCGTAATATTCGCCGGCGGCGTCGGGACGAGAATGCATTCGAAGGACCTTCCGAAGCAATTCCTTCGCATACATGGCAAGCCGATTATTGCGTGGACTATAGGTGTCTTCGAGAAGACACCTTGCATCGACAATGTCGTTGTTGTGTGCAATGCCAACTGGCTCGACCACTGCCAAAGCATTATTAGCGAGTTCAGTCTGAACAAGGTAAGAGCCGTTGTCGCTGGTGGCGAGACGGGTCAGCTCTCCATCCACAACGGCCTTTTGGCCGCAGCGAAATTATCCAACCCGAAGAAGACGGTAGTTCTCATTCACGATGGCGTTCGTCCTCTCATCGATGCGGGCACCATCGAGCGCAACGTGGCATCGGTGGAGGAGTTCGGCTCCTCCATCACATGCGTTAAGGCGAAGGAGACTATCTTGGTTAAAGCCGACGACGGAGTAGAGATTGTCCCACGTGAGAACGTGTTGCTGGCGCGTGCCCCGCAGGGATTCTGGTTGAGTGACATCCTGGCCGCACATAAAATGGCACTTGACGCGGGCGAAACTGGCTGCATCGACTCTGCAACAATGATGAAAGCGCAGGGAAATGACTTACACCTAATCGTTGGGCCCGATGAGAACATAAAGATAACCACTCAAGACGACTACTATTCGATGCGCTCCATCCTTGATTCACGCGAGAACAACCAGCTATATGCAGAGGGGGAAGATGAATAATGAGTGCATACGGGATAAACAACACCCTTAAGGCAGACTTCGCCGGAATAGATCGTGAGCTGATCGCCACCTTATCGGGTAAAGTCCTTGCCGTCTCCGGCGCCACAGGGTTCTTGGGGTCTCTGCTCGCTCGTCTTGTTATTTGGGCCAACGACGAGCTAGGATTGGGCACGAGACTAATCTTGTGTGTACGTAACGCCGCTAAACTCGACGTCGTCATGCCCGGAATTGCCGCTAGGGAGGATGTTACTGTCGCAGTCGTCGATTTCTCCGAGCCTTGTGAGGCTCTCGGCGTAGATTTCGACTGTCTTGTCCACACTGCTGCCATTACCACTTCGAAGGTTATGATCGAGCGTCCTGCAGACGTAATTAACATTATGATCAACGGCACGAGATGGGCTCTTGACAGTGCATGCACGAATTCGAAGTCGAAAGTACTCTTCTTATCCTCCATGGAGGCCTGCGGAAGCTTTAACGATGCCGTGGACGTATACGAGGGTACGATGGGTGCTATCGATATGGGCTCGGTGCGATCTTGCTACCCCGAGGGCAAGCGGCTCGGAGAACTGATGTGCCTTGCTTATGCAAGGCAATTTGGAATCAACGCCGTCGCTGGGCGACTCGCCCAGACTTTCGGAGCGGGGATTCTGCCGTCCGAAAGTCGCGTCTTCAAACAGTTTGCCTCGAGTGCCATGGCTGGTGAGCCAATCGTGCTCCATACGGACGGGATGAGCGAAGGCAATTACGTGTATTCGACCGACGCTCTCTCAGCTATTCTTTTGCTCTTATCCAAGGGCATCTCTGGGGAGACCTACAACATTGCGAATGAGGCATGCCACTCAACGATCCGCGGCATGGCAGAGATGGTGGCAGAAAGATTCGGAGGTGACCATTGTAGCGTTGTAATCGAAGGAAAAGACTCCTCACAGTTCGGATACGCTGCACCTACGAAGATGACGCTGCGCTCGAACAAACTTCGCGCGCTTGGTTGGGAACCGAAAGTTAATTTAGAAGAATCTTACCGCAGATTGATTGGTTTTTTAGCTGATAGTAACAGCAATTGTTAGCTAATCTAATTTAACTATTTATAACAGTTCCAGCTGTGTTTTCGGTTCCGGACGCCATTAGTGTCCGGAACCCAGTATTGTTTAAAATTGGGATCTTAATGATAAGCACTATGAAATCCAATAAACCTCGTGTTTTAGTTTCAGGAGTTGGGACACGTTTTGGTGGTACTGAGACCGTAGTGAGCCGCTATATTGGCGCTTTGTCTGAAAAATATGCTTTCGACACTATTAGCTCAAGACCATATCAACAAGTCGAGTACTCAATGGGAGACAATAGAATCATCAATATACCGGGGTGGAAAGAAAATCCCATTGAACATATAACCCGACTTCGCCGCTTATTTTACGGGCATGGAACTGAATACTGTGCTTTTTGGCATAATGCAAACTCTTATTGGAATATTGAAACAATTGAGCTTGCGGCTAAGGCGAATATTCCTGTTAGGATTTGTCATTATCATTGTTCACAAGCACTGGGCGGGCCAGCGAAAAGGTTTTCCACCTGGGCACTTAGAAAACATGTTGCGAATTTAAGCAATGTTTTACTCGCCTGTTCCCAGGAGGCTGGGGAATACGCGTTCCCTGGTCATACTTTTGACATTTTAAATAATGCTTTTGATGTTTCCTTATTTTCATATCAGGAAACAAACCGTCTTTCAGTTCGAGCTGAACTTGGTTTAAGGGATAGTTTCGTCATCGGCCATGTTGGACGGCTTTCATCAGTGAAGAATCAGATATTGTTGGTTCGTTCTTTACCCGAAATTATTAAATTTAGAGCTAATGCAATGCTGGTGCTAGTGGGTGAGGGCCCCTCAAAAGAATTGATCATGGAAGAGGCGCGATCTCTTGGTGTCGAAAGCCATTTGGTTCTTACGGGGCCTCGAATGGATGTGGCCTCTCTTCTGTCCGCATTTGACGTGTTTGCTTTTCCCTCGGTATTCGAAGGGCTCGGCATGGCTGCGGTCGAGGCGCAAGCAAATGGATTGCCCTGTGTGATTTCTGATCAGGTGCCTCGAGCTGTTGCCGTCTCAGACTCAGTTTGTTTTCTACCTCCAGAAAACCCCTCTTTGTGGGCTGACACGCTCTGTGCCTTTGATCGTTCTTCCTTTTGCCTCAAACCAAATTTAATAAATAGATTCGATATCAATAAAGAGTCATTAAAACTTGCGGAATATTTCAAAGGCTCCAAGCCCGGATTCGGTGACTAGGATACATCATCATCCTTAGACCTTCTTGCATTAGAACTAAGCGGCAAATTTAATATTTTTGCATTGCATATTATGCCGGACTGTAATTTGAGCAGTTCTTTTTGAAACAGGTGATTTAGATTGTCAAGGTTAAAGGTCGATGAAGCTCTATATTACTTTGCATTTGCCATCTTCTCTATTCAATGCGCAATCGAACGTACGACATTTACTGAGATTCTTTTCATCCCAATAGATGAATTTACTTCACTTACTCAGGCTCTCATAGTATTCTCTCTCATCTCGAAATACATCATGCAGAGAGCATCATTTAAATGCTGGGCATTCTCGTTAGCAATTGTTCTTATAAGCTTCATTTCCTGGCGTCAATCGGGTGAAAGCTCGTTATTTTGGGCTTCTATATTTATAGTCTGTGCAAACAACGTAAGGATCCGACCCCTTGCAAAAATTGCATTAACCGTTTCCTTTGCTACTCTTATTATCACAATATTATCTGCCGGTTTCGGAGTTATCGAGAATAAAGTATTTGTTCGCGGTGGAATCACTCGATATGCCCTGGGATTTAACCATCCGAATGCATTAGGCCTATATCTCTTTAATGCGTGCGTTGCTTTTTCCGCGCTTCGCTTCGGCAAGAATCCTATACCCGATTTCGGTTTAATTGCTGTTTCTATTTTAATCAATTTAACTTTTGCCGACTCACGAACTTCTGCACTCCTCTTAGTTTTACTGGCAATATTCTTGACCATTTTTTTCTTTGTGAGAACAGACAGATTGCGTAAAAAGGTATTAACCTATTTCCTTGTGGCTGTATTTATAGTTATTATCGTAAGTGCATACTTAATGATTGCCTATGATCCTTCCAATCCTATTCAATTTGAACTTAATAAACTGCTTTCTGGTAGGCTGAGGCTTGCAAATGGTTATTTCGAAATGCAGCCGATTACTTTGTTTGGATCAGATTTCTCCGGCTTACCACCAATCTATTGGGAGAATGGTGTTCCGTCTGCATTTGTTGTTGACAACGCTTGGTGCCACCTATTGCTTAGGTTTGGCTTGATACCAGCATTCTGTTTTTTGTTCGGCTATATCGCTATCTTAATCAAGGCTGTACGTCAAGGTTGGTGGAATTCAATCTTCTTCGGGCTTGTCCTGATGAGCATTTATGGACTGTGCGAAACGCTTGGTATCCATTTCGAATGCAATTATTTCTTATTCGCTGTTGGAGCTGAACTACTCTATACAAACGTTTTTATGAGCGAAACGTCATCAGCGACGGGCCGTTCGTATTCATATTTCGAGATTGGTAACGATTGTGTCTAGCATCAATACCCGCAAGTCGGACATTGTTTGGAATTATATTGGAACGATTGTTTCGATGGCGAGCGGCTTCGTACTTCTCCCGCTGCTCATGCATTTCCTTTCTAGCTCTGAACTTGGCCTTTGGTATGTATATGTAGCATTATCCAACTTTGCCATGCTATTTGAGTTTGGCTTCAACCCAACTTTTGCTCGAAACATAGTCTATGTGATTAGCGGAGCACGACATCTATCCATTGAAGGCTGCGACATAAAATCAGTTCAAGAGGGTATCGATTGGCATCTCCTGAACACTGTAATAAAGGCTTCAAAAGTTATATATGCAATCCTCGCTGTTGTAGTTTTAGCTCTGCTCTCGACGATAGGCTCTCTGTACATATCGTTTGTGGCTTCTGGAATGGGTTCATTCGATATTTGGGTCTCCTGGGGTCTATTTTGCGCATCAGTGTTTCTTAACCTTTATTTTCTATGGTCGATTACTGTTCTTCGCGGATACGGCGATATAGCTGGCGAGAATAAGGCAGTCGTTATCGGAAGAGCGGCTCAGCTATCCGTTAGCGCCATACTGCTGCTATTGGGTTACGGTCTTGTTGGCGCAGCAATCGGATATCTTGCTAACGCTATACTGCTTAGGCTTTCTGCTGTAGTCATGCTCAGGAAGCATAAGGAGATCGAGAAGGGGAGACATTCAGACACGATGCCGGTAGAGGCATCGTCGATCCGAGAAATTTTCCTTACTATTTTCCATGTAGCATGGCGAGACGGCCTTGTGCAACTTGCGGTATACGCCTCGACCCAAGCCATGAGCATTCTAAGTTCGATTTTTCTTGGGCTAGCCGAGACGGGTACATATTCAATCCTTCTTCAGTTTGCAAACGCCATTTATAATTTTGCATCAACGTATCCAAAGTCTTTCTTTCCGGCGATGCAATCTGCTTTCGCAGGGGGAGACATAGAGAGGCAGAGAGAATATGTCTCCACAGGCATCGTAGGTTACTGGGGTCTGTTCGCTATCGGGACTGCTGGTGTTTACATTTTCGTTCTTCCCCTGCTACCCCTCTTTAAGCCCAACGTTTCCGTTGATTACGGTCTATTTCTGGGCATGTGTCTCTACCTCGCGCTGCTTCAGCAGCATTCAATCTTCTGCAATTACATAATAAGCATGAATGAAATACCGTATATGTGTGGTTACATCGCCGCCGCGGCACTCGGCACCGTGCTTGTTTGCCTTATGTGCGGTGTCTTCGATATGGGCGCTTGGGGAATTGTTCTGGGTCAGGCCTTCTCCCAAATTGTTTACAACAATTGGAAGTGGCCTATGTATCTTTGCAATAAATTGAATATGACTTACCGTGGTATCGTTGTTGAAGGCATTCGCAACTGGAAGGGAAAGCTCACGCGGAACAGACGATAGCCGCATCTCGCCTCGTTGTGATTTGCCTATCGTTGAGGTACATAACTCAAGGCATTAGCCGGTATTCAAATAACTTTATTACCAGCCTTAAACTAGGGTCAAGTTTGCGACTGTACAGAATAAGATTTGCGATTCATGATAGGTGCGCAATGCGGCTAACTTCACATCAAGCGTTCCGCCAATTTCTCGAAAGCACCCATTTGGTTTGAGTAAGAAGTTTAAGCGAGTTTCTTTTTTAATCAACAGCAAGCCCGTTAAGTCGTGCCCCGAAAATTGCTTTGTCTTAGGTACAAGAAATATCCGAATAATTAATTAAGGAAGAATGGATATAACTGTGGCTTCGACTCATAAAACAGCTAAGGTTAACTATCCAAATTTGGATCTCATGAAGTTCTTTCTGGCCTTGCTTGTAGTTGAGATTCACACAAGGCCATTGAAGTGCTTTTATTTTGCAGAAACCCTGATTGAAGGGATTGATGTGCTGGCCGTACCCCTCTTTTTTCTCGCGTCCGGCTTTCTTTGTTTTCGAGATCTTAACTATGCATCTTTTGGCGTTGCTATTTCCGCTGGCACTGAACGCGTCCGCAATACCATTATTAAATTAATGCGCTTGTATTTGATATGGACTCTTCTCTATCTTCCCCTCACCATCTTCGGCAATGTGCTTCTCGGTAAAAACCTTCTTCATGGTTCTTTATCCTTCATCCGGGGAACTTTGTTCGTTGGGGAGAATTATTATTCGTGGCCTTTATGGTATTTGCTGGCGAGCATCGTTGGTTTCACTCTTGTCTTTATTTGCCTTCATAGGGGATGGCGGTTTAAGCACATAATTCCGTTTTCCCTAATCTTATTACTCCTTGGCTTCGGTATTACTTACGTGCAGGGCTGGGATGGCGCTCCGGTGTATTTAGCGGTTCCGATTAGGATTTATTGTCGCGTGTTCGGCAGTTCCCGCAACGGTCTGTTTGAAGGGTTTTTCTATATTGCTGTGGGTGCAGCACTTGGTTTGAAATGGGATCAACTGAACAGAGTCCCATTGTTACTTGAATTTGCAGTTGTTGCGCTTGGGCTCGCTGGCACCTATTTGGTGAGCAACGACGCGCATCTGCCATTCTGCGCAATTGCAAGCATTGGTTTGTTTTTACTATCAGTCCGCAGGTACGGCGTGAACTTGAATTCCTGTGCGCTAGCGCGCCGTATGAGCACAATTATTTACCTTGTGCATATGTATTTCGTTGTCGTGTTTGTCTACGGAATCTGCGGACAATCAAATCCAGATCTGTATGTGAGTAACGTAAATCGCCCGTTGTTGTTTCTTTTTACTCTGAGTGGTTCAATTATAGTTTCTACCTTAGTAATCGGCGTTTCAAAGAGGATGCCGATAATTAAAGCGGCCTTTGGAATTTAATTAGGGGTATCTCTCATGCTTCCTCCGCCCGTAGGAAATAGGCGAGCACTTATCTCTTATGAATTCACTTGGCTGGTACCTACAAAGCTGCTCGTGTAATGCCGTTTCCCAATCAAGTTAATACGAGCGAAGCGCAAGCCGCTATGTAGATCGCCCCCCAGCAACGAAGTTCCTAAACTCGAGTGATTCGTTGCTGGGGGGCGATCTAATATTTTCTTTATGAAGACCGAGAAAGGATGCCAAAACCCCCAGGTAGTCGTATGGCGCTGTAAATGCTGTGACAATCCTCCGTCCAGACGTTGGAGGTCCATTTACCTCGATTTATATCGCGACTAAACTAAAATTTTACTGATCTTTAGCGAGAATGGCAAAAGCCAGGAACATATCTGCCCTTGCGGACCGGGTCTCTTGGTCGTCACTGCACATACGCGCGACGCATCCTAGCGAAGCTCGCTCAAACTCAATTCTCAATGCGAAGACATACGTTGCGGAAACTTTTAGAGAGAATAGCCCATAGGCATCAATGCTCATCCCAGGACGCGTAGAGGTGCACGGTTCCCGACCAGGCGCTCCAGCCGGTCTCCCACCCGTCCGGCAGCAGGCGGTAGGAGCAGCCGCCGGGGAGCCTCCCGTCCTCGAGGGCGACCCAGCCGGCCCTGCCGTCCGGCATGGTCGCCCACCAGGTGTTGTCCCAGTCCCTGTAGGCGCGCCATCCCAGGAACTTCGCGGAGCCGTTAGAGAACCCGAGCTCCGAGGCGGTCAGCGTCGGCGTCGGGCGACCGTAGGCGACCGGGGTCGACTGGGGCGAGGCGCCCGAGGCGGCGGCGCCGTGGTACCTGACGTCGTAGGCCTTGTCCCAGGACGCGTAGAGGTGCACGGTTCCCGACCAGGCGCTCCAGCCGGTCTCCC
>CAUGGC010000006.1 GCA_959599095.1 uncultured Collinsella sp.
TGCAGCAGGGGCTCTCAATGTTTTTATGTCCTGCTCATATCGTCTCTGCCGGCAGTTAAGGAACGTCCCTAAGTGCCGGGTTTTGAGGAGGTTGGCATGCTCAATGCGATGATTTGGGCGCTTGCCTGTTTTGGTGTTGTTGCTGCCGATATTGCCCTGAGCATGGTTCTGTTTTCAGTTCTCGATGCCGTGTCGGTGCTGACGGGCTATCCGATCGACAATCTCGATATCCAATGGTTCCAGGCTGCCGCTCAGACGGCGTCATTTTTGATGGCGCTGCTGTGGTGGCGCTATCTGTGGCCCCGCTCCTTCATGGCGCGCCGGCAAGGCGAACGCCCACTCGGCGGGGGAGCAGGCGCGGCATGGAAGCGCATTGCCTGCGTTGTCGTGATCGGCCTATCCATGCAGGTGGTCATTAGCTACCTATGCGACGGCGTACTGTCGCTGCTGCCCGAGGTCGCGGCAGACTATAGCGAGCTCGTCGAGGAGACGGGCATGGGCGATACCAGCCTTCTTGCTGTCTTGACCACAGTGCTCGGCGCTCCGTTTTGCGAAGAGCTCCTGGTGCGCGGCATCATCTTTGAGTTTTCGCTGCGTGCGTTTAATCCACAGTGCCGTTCGTTCTGGAAGCGCCGGCGCCGCGCGAACGCGCAGGACGGCGCCATAGTGCCCTGGGCGGCCCCGAGTACCTGGGGCGTCGCCGCGGCAATCGTGCTGCAGGCGGCGGTCTTCGGCTTTATGCACATGAACTGGGTGCAGGGCTGCTACGCGGGCGCTGCCGGCCTCATTTTTGGTTGGGTACTCGTGACCACCGGAAAGCTTCGCTACACGATTCTGCTGCACTTTGCGTTTAATGCCGGGTCGTATCTCATGGGGCTGCTGTGGTTTGTGGGCACACCGCTCGACGTTGTGGTCACGGTTGGCATCGCCGGCTTTGTGCTGGTAGAGGCGATGCGCTCGCTGCTTCGATTGCGCATTCCCGTGTCGCGCGAAGCTGATCGGTCTGAGTAATAACGCCTTTAATTAGACCGATGCGTCCTGAACGCACCTGGCGTTTCGCCGAATGCTTCTTTAAATTTTGAGTAAAAGAATGACATGTTGGAGATGCCGACTTTTCGGGCTACATACTGCACGCTGCGCTCGGTGTTATTGAGAAGATATGCCGCCTCTGTGAGCTGCTGGTTGAGCTTGATTTGCGAAAACGTTTTGCCGGTTTTTTGCTTGATCAAGCTGCTGAGATAGCTGGTGCTATAACCCGTATCGCTCGCAATGCTTTCGAGTGTGCAGTCGCCGTAGCTTCGCTCAATATGATTCAGAATCGACACGATGCGTTCGTCCGACATGATCGCCTGGTTATCAGTTGCGGAGCGTCGGTACAGTCCTCGAATGAGAACAAGGAATAGGCTGACGGCGAGGTGCCTCATGAGTTCATTGGAATAGGCATCTTTAAAGTGATATTCGATAAAGAGCATCTCGATGAGGCGTCGCGCATGTCGGGCGTATTCCTCTGGAAGAATGAGATATTTTCGGGCCTCGCGGTTTTTGGACACAAAATCAAATAGAAGATTCGTTAATGGTGACGCGCCGGGTAGCTGGCTCAGGAACAACGAATCGAACATTTCTTTTTTGAAGACGATCGAAATGACGATATCATGCTCGCCCTTAACGTATGGAACGCTTCTGACTACGCCGGTGTTGCAAATGAGCACATCACCCTTTTTAAGGAGCAGTGACCGTCCGTTGACGATAAACGTGCAGACGCCGTCGTACACGTAGTTAAGCTCCATATCCCGATTGATATGAGGAGGAATATCGGTAAAGCGCGACTCCTTGATAAGGCCCACGGGGTTTTCGTCGAGAGTTTCTTTCCAATCAAACAGATAGACCTCTTCGCCGTTAATGGTTGTGGTTTCCACCCTGTTATATCGCGGGCTGAGCTCTCCCGGATGTGTGCGATGCCACTCTTCGGTCTCGGTATGCGTATAGAGCAGCTGTTTGAGATTCGAATCCATGGGGTGTTCCAAGGGTGAACGGTAGAATCGATGCCTTAAACGGTATTATATCTAAAAAAATGTTATAAACAAACGCTTTCTATGCGATATCTTATGCATCTTGTTCTTCCTAGTATTGGGTTATCCGCTGGAGCATCCGATCAAGGAGGGCAAATGAGTAAGTTAAAACATGGGTTTGACTCCGACTTTTTATGGGGCGGAGCCATATCGTGCTCGCAGGCCGATGGCGCCTGGAATGAGGGCGGAAAGGGAAAGTCGACGCAGGATTGTCGATGGCTGGATGGTACCTGGACTCATGACCAGATTGAGGACAAGCATCAAAACAACCCCTTCTGCCATGACGAACTAATGAACGCTCTCGCAGATGATGGTGTTGAGTTCTACCCGTTTAGGCGCGGTAACGACTTCTATCATCATTACCGTGAGGACATCGCGCTTTTTGCGGAGATGGGCCTCAAGCTGTTCCGCACTTCTATTTGCTGGAGCCGAATCTATCCTAACGGAGATGATCTTGAGCCTAACCGCGAAGGCATCGAGTGGTATCGAAGCATGCTGGGTGAGTGCAAAAAGCACGGCATTAAAACCTTCGTCACCATGCTCCACTATGACATCCCGGTAAATCTTGTCACCACATATGGGGGATGGAAGAATCGCAAGACGATTGATTTCTTCGCCCGCTATGTCGAGACAATCGTTACGGAATTGGGCGATCTGGTCGATTTCTGGCTGCCTTTTAACGAGTTCAATGCAGCGCGTTTTTCGCCTTGGGACGGGGTCTGTCTGGTCAAAGACGAAGAGGGGGAGAACTTCGATCGAGCCATCTTCCAGTGCCTGCACCACGAGTTCGTTGCCAATGCGCGTGCCGTCGAGATTGTCCATCGTCTTTCGCCCGATACTCCCGTTGGCGGCATGATCGCTCGATTCTGTACGTATCCCGCCACCTGCCGTCCCGAAGATAACATGCAGGCTATTCACGACGACCAGTATTCCAACTGGTTCTATACGGACGTGATGGCTCGTGGAAAATACCCCGCTTATATGAATCGCTATTTCGATGCGTGTGATATCGAGATTCAAATGGAACCGGGCGATGAAGAGCTCATCGCTCGCAACACGGTCGACTTCCTGGCCTTTTCGTACTACTTTTCCCAGGTATCCACCTGCGATCAGGGATGGGAGAAGACTGCGGGTAATCTGGTCATGGCAAACAAGAACCCTTATCTCGAGACGAGTGAGTGGGGCTGGCAGCTCGATCCCATTGGCCTGAGGGTTACCCTTAACCAGATGTATGACCGCTATGGGCTGCCTCTGTATATCGCCGAGAACGGCCTCGGTACATCTGATGTAGTCGAGGAGGATGGCAGCATCCACGACGAGTATCGAATCGATTATTTGCGCCAGCACATAAAGTGCCTTAAAGAAGCGGTGATCGATGGCGTTGACGTGCGCGGATACATGATCTGGGGATTCATTGACCTTGTTGCCTGCGGTCCTCTTACGATGGACAAGCGCTACGGGCTTATCTATGTCGATCTGGATAATTGCGGCAACGGCACTGCGGAGCGCTCGCGTAAAGACTCTTTCTATTGGTATCAGAAATGTATCGCCACTAATGGCGAGGATCTTGGGTAGGAGTGATTGTCGTGGCAGACAAGAAGGAACTGGCCGCTCGTGTCCTCGAGCTCGTGGGCGGCGCCGATAACGTTGTTATGGCAACGCACTGCATTACAAGGCTCAGATTCAACCTGAAGGACGATAGCAAGGCAGACCTGGAGGCCCTTAAGACGCTTGACGGCGCCTTGGGCGCGCAGGTTAAAGACGGACAGTGGCAAGTTATCATCGGCGCCAGCGTGGGGTCGGTATATGACGAATTGGAGCCCATGCTAGGTGACAGGATGGGTGGCGAGGTCTCCGCCGACGCCGAGCAGCCTGAGCTCCAAAAAGGTTCGGCTCGCGTATTCGATATCATCACCGGCATCTTTTCCGCTATCATTCCCGCACTGGTGGCGGGAGGCATCGTAAAGGGCATCCTGGCTGCTATCGCGGCTTTTGGAATCGACACGGGTGCCGGCGACTTTGCGATATTCAATATGATTTCGGATATCCCGTTCTACTTCTTGCCGTTTTTGCTGGCAATGTCTACAGCTGATAAGTTCCGGGTCAACCGTTCGCTTGCGCTTTGTGTTGCCGGATCGCTGATGTACCCGACCATTGTCAACGCTGTCGGTACGGGCGAGACGCCCCTTGCGCTGTTCGGTTTTGCGGTGCCGATTTTTAGCTACGCCGATTCCGTGTTCCCGGTTATCTTTGGCGTCATTGGCTTGTCTTTTGTATATCGTGCAATCGACAAAGTCGTGCCGGATCTTTTTAAGCTCGTTGTCGTTCCGGCGCTCTCCCTTGCTATCGTGATTCCCGTCAACCTGTTTGTGCTCGCTCCGATTGGTGCCTGGTGCGGTCTTGGTCTTGCCAACGGTATCGTTTGGCTATTCTCGACGTTAGGCCCCGTTGCCGGTTTTCTGCTGGGCTTCTTTATGCCGCTTATCGTGCTCTTCGGCATGCATCAGTCAACGAGCCCTATCCAGATTTCCAATATCGCAACGCTTGGGTATGACTATCTGCTCCCGATCTCTTTCTGCCATAACCTCGCCGAAAGCGGTGCGTCTTTTGGTGCAGCCCTGCGCATGACCGACGAAAAGCTCAAGTCCGCTGCAATGACGTGCGCCTTCTCAGCATTTATGGGAATTTCCGAGCCCGCCTTGTTTACCGTTCAGGTTCCTAACAGGACTCCGCTTATCGCTGCGATGATTGCGGATGGCATTGGCGGTGCGCTTACCGTTGTTCTCGGCGCAAAGTGCTTCGGCTTTGTTATGCCCGGCATTACCTCGTTGCCCGTTTATGCCGATCCAAGCGGCAATCCCATGAACCTGATCATGATTATCGTCTGCATCGCTTTGACTTGGGTTATCTCTGCGGCGCTCTCGTTTGCGCTCTATGGTCGTTTCGACAAAAAGTAACGACGTTTTGAGATAGACAATATTAATCGGCCGCTCGCCGGGGAATCGTTCTGCGACGCCCCAGCGAGCGGCATTTTATTGGTGGGGCGTGTCGTGTCGCCAACGGCGGCATGCCGCCTCGCCGCGCTAGTTGCGTCTGCCGCCTCCGTTGGCGCCCTGACGCCCCTGTGCCGCGCGATTGCGACCGGCAGTGTTCTGCGCGCGGGACATACCGCCGTGACCCTTGCTGCCCTTGGGCCCCTTGCCGGCGGCGCCACCGTGGGCCTTGCCGCCCTTCTTGCCGGTGCCATGCCCACCGCCGGCAGACGTCTCGCCCGGGCGTGGCGGCACGGGGCGAATCAGGCAATGCTTGGTATAGCCGATCAGATCACGACGCCCGGCCTTCTCTAGCGCCTCGCGCACCAGCTTGTAGTTCTCGGGCTTGCGATACTGGATGAGCGCGCGCTGCATGGCCTTCTCATGCGGGTCGCGCGCCACGTAGATCGGCTGCATGGTGCGCGGATCTACACCGGTGTAGTACATGCAGGTCGACATGGTGGACGGGGTGGGGTAGAAGTCCTGTACCTGCTCGGGCATGTAGCCCATGTCGCGCACGGCTTCGGCAAGGTCCACGGCTTCCTTCATGGTTGAACCAGGGTGGCTCGAGATCAGATACGGCACCACGTACTGCTTGAGTCCGTATTCGCGATTCAAGCGTTCAAATTTACGGCAGAATGCGTCGTAGACAGCTCGGCTCGGCTTGCCCATCACGGACAGCACCGCGTCGCTCACGTGCTCGGGCGCTACGCGCAGCTGGCCCGAGACATGGTGTTCCAGCAGCTCGCGTAAAAACTCGTCCGAGGCATCGGCCATGGTGTAGTCAAAACGGATGCCGCTGCGCACGAAGACCTTTTTGACGCCCGGCAGCTGGCGCAGGTCGCGCAACAGCTGCGTGTAGCCGCTTTCGTCGACCACCATGTTCTTGCACACGCTCGGCCACAGACAGCGCTTGTTCTTGCACACGCCGTGCTTGAGCTGCTTGTCGCAGGCGGGACGGCTAAAGTTGGCCGTCGGTCCGCCTACGTCGTTGATGTAGCCCTTAAACTCGGGATCGCGCGTGAGCAGCTCTGCCTCGCGCATGATCGAGTCGTGGCTGCGCATCTGCAACACGCGACCTTGGTGGAAGGTGAGGGCGCAAAACGAGCATTCACCAAAGCACCCGCGGTTGGAGCTGATTGAAAACTTGATCTCGGCAAAGGCCGGCACGCCGCCCGCGGCATCGTAGTCGGGATGCCAATCGCGTGCGTAGGGGAGCTCGGCCACCTCGTCCATCTCATCGGTCGTCAACGTCGCCGACGGCGGGTTCTGCACCACATAGACGCTGTTGGGATAGGGCTCTACCAGGCGATGTCCGGTGATGGGGTCCATATTCTGCTGTTGCACGTTAAAGCTGCGTGCGTAGTTGAGCTTGTCGGCGGTAAGGTCGTCCCAGCTGGGTAGCAGGTCGTAGTCGTAGACCTCGTCGAGCGAGCCTGTGCGGTAGACGGTGCCGTTGATATAGGTGATCTGATCGATGGGCAGCCCCGCGTCGAGCGCGTCGGCAATCTCGACAATCGCGTGCTCGCCCATGCCGTAGATGAGGATGTCGGCGCCCGAGTCGAGCAGCACCGAGCGCTTGAGCTTATCCTGCCAGTAGTCGTAGTGGGCCAGGCGGCGCAGGCTTGCCTCGATGCCGCCGATGATGATGGGGGCGTCCTTAAACGTCTGGCGGATGAGGTTGCCGTAGACCGTGACGGCTCGGTTGGGACGGCGCCCCTCCTCGCCACCGGGGGTATAGGCGTCGGTGTGGCGGCGGTGTTTGGTCACCGAATAGTGGTTGACCATGGAGTCCATGTTGCCGGCACTGACCAAAAAGCCCAGGCGCGGCTCGCCGAGCGCGGTAATGCTGGCGGGGTCGGTCCAGTCGGGCTGGCAGATGATGCCCACCTTGTAGCCGTGCGCGTCGAGTACGCGGCTGACGATGGCCATGCCAAAGCTGGGATGGTCCACGTAGGCGTCGCCGCAGATGTAGACAAAGTCGCACTGGTCCCAGCCACGCGCATCCATGTCGGCGCGGCTGACGGGGAGGAACTTATCGCGGCCCGGTCGCCAGGGGCGGGCGGGCGTCGCTTGGGAATGCTTGGTGCGGGCGACCGTGGCCTGCGCCTTACCGCCGCGCTTTTGCTGCTGGCCCTGTTTGCCCTGCTGACTGCGCTGGTTGTTCTGAGCGTGCTGAGGCTTTTTTGCCACGATCCCTCCCGGTGTTTGTATGCTGCACGTAATTGTAACCAGTCTTTTTGGGACGGGGCTAAAAAGACTGGGGGAGTACATGAGCTGGGGATCGGCGCGTCGATGCGGGGATCGTTTGTTTCCAGACTGTGTATCTGCGCGTTGGAGAACCCGTCTCGCGCGCACGCCATGTTGTCAATGGGTTACAGTATGAACGGCGGCTATGTTTCCGCCAACGCACGAGAGAGTCGTCAACAAGGAGGATGCACGACGATGCAGCGTGCCAAACAGATATCGGAGTCTATTGAGCTGGGCATCATCTTGGCGCTCGCCGGTGGCTTTATGGACGTCTATTCGTACATTGGGCGCGATCATGTTTTCGCCAACGCGCAGACAGGCAACATCCTGCTCGTGGGCGTGAGCATCTCGGAGGGCAACTGGGCACTTGCGGGACGCTACTTCTTCCCCGTGGTGTCGTTTGCCGTGGGCATTATGCTTGCCGACCTGGTGCATGAGCGGTTTGGCAGCGTGATTCACTGGCGCCAGGTAACGGTGTTCTTTGAAGCCGTCATCTTGCTGGGCGTGAGCTTTATCCCGGGCGGCAATTTCAACCTGCTCGCCAACTGCCTCACCTCGTTTGCCTGCGGCATGCAGGTCGAGAGCTTCCGCAAGATCCACGGTCACGGCATCGCTACGACCATGTGCATCGGCAACTTGCGCAACGCGCTGCAAAACGTGGACGATTACATCATCACCCACAGGCGCGGCTTTTTGGAAAACGGCCTGCTGTACTTTGGCGTGATCTTTACCTTTGTGTTTGGCGCCGTGTTGGGCAACTGGTGTATTGAGCGCATGGGCCTGCACGCCATCGTCGTGGCGAGCTTGCTGCTGTTTGTCGCGTTTGCCATCATGTTCATCGACCGCGAGCGCGACTTGCGCTTACGCTGGAAGGTTGCGGCCGAGGCTTGGAAAGAGGGCTGCCGAAAGTAACCGAATGCGGCAAAGGGGCTGTCCCTTTGCCGCAATATTTTTCATCGTCTGTTGAAACGCTTTAAATAGTTTGACGTTCTCACGCGTTTTTTGTTTCAAAAGCGTTAGGATGGGACTCATAGCGTGGGGCGTAATGGATGCCCCGCACACGATGGGAGGCTATCAATGGCTAATCGTTTCGTTCTCAATACCATCTCTTATCATGGTTCCGGCGCCATCAAGGAGATCCCCGGCGAGCTCCAGCGTCGCGGCTACAAGAAGATCTTCGTCTGCTCCGACCCCGATCTGGTCAAGTTTGGCGTTACCGCTAAGGTGACCGACGAGCTCGACGCCGCCGGCATCGCTTGGAGCCTCTACTCCGAGATCAAGCCCAACCCCACGATTCAGAACGTCAAGGACGGCGTCGAGGCCTTCAAGGCCGCCGAGGCTGACGCTATCGTGACCATCGGTGGCGGCTCCTCCATGGACACCGCCAAGGCCATCGGCATCATCATCAACAACCCCGAGTTCGCCGATGTCCGCAGCCTCGAGGGCGTTGCTCCCACTAAGAACCACGCCGTGTTCACCATCGCCGTGCCGACGACCGCCGGTACCGCTGCCGAGGTGACCATCAACTACGTCATCACCGACCCCGAGAAGGTCCGCAAGTTCGTGTGCGTCGACACCAACGACGCCCCCGAGGTTGCCGTCGTCGATCCTGACATGATGGCTTCCATGCCCGCCGGCCTGACCGCTTCCACTGGTATGGACGCTCTGACCCACGCCATCGAGGGCTACACCACCAAGGGTGCTTGGGAGCTCTCTGACATGTTCCACTTTGAGGCTATTAAGCTGATCAGCGAGAACCTGCGTGACTCCGTCGCCGAGGCCAAGTCCGGCCAGCCCGGCTCCGGCCGCGAGGGCATGGCCCTTGGCCAGTATGTCGCCGGCATGGGCTTCTCCAACGTTGGCCTGGGCATCGACCACGCAATGGCTCACACCCTGTCTGCTCACTACGACACCCCGCACGGCGTCGCTTGCGCCATGCTGCTGCCGATCGCCATGGAGTTCAACAAGCCGGTTTGCGCTGAGCGCCTGGCCAAGGTTGCCCTTGCCATGGGTGTTGACACCACGGGCATGAGCACCGACGAGGCTGCCGACGCCGCTATCGCCGCCGTCAAGCAGCTTTCCGCCGACGTGAATATCCCGCACGTCTGCGAGGCTATGAAGGCCGACGAGATCGAGGTTCTGGCCAAGGACGCCATGGCCGACGCCTGCTTCCCGGGTAACCCGCGCGAGGCAACGCTCGACGACGTCATCGAGCTCTTCAAGAAGATCTGCCCGGCTGCCTAACTTGGTTCGGCGGGCCCCTGCCCGTTAGCCCCGCAATCGTCCTCGGATATGTCGGAAGCCCCCGCTGCGCACTTCGTGCGGCGGGGGCTTTCTCCGTCCTGCGGAAAGATTGCGGGGCTAACGGGCAGGGGGCCCGCCGGCTCGTTGTCGTGGCGGGCGCAGTTCTGGGGAGTTCAATGGGTCATCTCGCTAGGTAAAAAGATGGTTCGCGGTGGTATTGTTGCTGTGGGTTTAATTCGATATGAAAGGGTGACTTTGGTGTCCAAGATGGATTCTACGCTCTCCTATATTACTGACCAGTTGAAGGCGCTTACCTCGATTGCTTCGCCTACGGGGTTTACTCGTGCGGCGACTGATTATCTGATGGAAACGTTGCGCGATATGGGCTTTGGCCCTGAGCGTTCTAATAAGGGTAACGTGCTCGTTGAGCTTGGCGGCGAGGGCGAGCCGCTCGTACTGGCGAGCCATGTCGATACCCTAGGCGCCATGGTGCGTTCCATTAAGGACAATGGCCGCCTGCGCCCCACGACGCTCGGTGGGCATCAGTGGTCTACGGCCGATGGCGAGAACTGCACCGTCTACACGCGCGACGGCAATGTCTACACGGGCGTGGTTCTTAACACCGAGCCTTCGGCGCACGTGGCCGACGAGCCGGTCAAGACCATCGAGAAGAACATGGAGATCTTGCTCGACGAGAACGTCGACAGCAAGGACGATGTGCTCGAGCTGGGTATTCAGACCGGCGACATCATCGCTATGGATCCTCGCACGACGGTGACGGAGAGCGGCTACATTAAGAGCCGCTTCCTGGATGACAAGCTATCGGCCGTCATTTTGTTGGGCTTGGCGCGTGCCGTCGCCGCTGGCGAGGTGACGCTTTCGCGTAAGGTTTCGCTGCTCTTTACCGTGTACGAGGAGGTGGGCCACGGCGGCGCCTTCGTGCCGGCCGACACGCGCGAGATGATCAGTGTTGACATGGGCTGCGTGGGCGACGACCTAGGCTGCACCGAGCACATGGTGTCGATCTGCGCCAAGGATTCGGGCGGTCCGTACAACTACGACCTGGTGACGGCGCTGTCCAATATCGCGCGCGAGCTTGAGCTCGATTACGCTATCGACGTGTATCCGCATTACGGTTCGGACGTCGAAGCCACGCTCTCTGCCGGCTACGACATTCGCCATGGTCTGATCGGCCCCGGCGTGTATGCGAGCCACAACTACGAGCGTAGCCACATGGACGGCGTGCGCAACACCTTCGAGCTCGTCCGCGCCTACGTACAGCGCTAGCGATGCAGCGGCCTCGGCTGATACGGCAGTACCGACCGAGGCCGTCCTCTCTAAGTTGCGGTGAAATAGGGACTGTTTGGCGGTTTTAAACGCTTAAACAGTCCCTATTTCACCGCAATTTATGAAGGGGATGGGGCGAGGTGCTGCTATTTGATGGCTGCCGTAACGGTGCCGCCGCCCAGGACGACGTCGCCGCGGTAGACGACGACTGCCTGGCCGGGGGCGATGGCTCGCTGCGGCTCGTCAAAAGTCAGCAGCATTTGCCCGTCTTCGCCGCGCGTAAGGGTCGCTGCTTGGTCTTTCTGACGGTAACGGTACTTGGCGCCCACGCGAATGCCGCCGGCATCGAGTTCTGCCTCCATGCGGTCGGCAGGGGCACTCCAGATCCAGTCGTTGGCCGTGAGCGCTGTGGCCGTTAGGTCCTCGGCCTCGCCCAGATGCACGGTGCTGCTGTCGGCGTCGACGCCCGTTACGTACACGGGATGCGCCATCGCGACGCCCAGGCCCTTGCGCTGGCCGATGGTGTAGCGCAGCGCACCGTTGTGGCGCCCGACCACGCTGCCGTCGCGCCACACAATGTCGCCCGGTGCAGCGGGATGTCCGCAGCGGCGCTCGATATAGCCCGCGTAGTCACCGTCTGGAATAAAGCAGATGTCCTCGCTTTCGGCCTTCTTGGCGTTGGTAAAGCCCTGCTCGGCGGCAATGCGGCGCACGTCGCGCTCTTTGTCCAGCCCAGCCAGCGGAAAGATCGTGTGCGCCAGGCGTTCCTGCGTAAGCGAATACAAAAAGTAACTCTGGTCCTTTTTGGGGTCCTCGCCGCGGTACAGCTGCCAGGTTCCGTCGGACGCCTGGCTCGTTTTGGCGTAGTGGCCCGTGGCGATGTAGTCGCAGCCCATATCCAGCGCCGCATCCAGCAATGCGCCAAACTTAATGTGGCGGTTGCAGATGATGCATGGGTTGGGCGTCAGCCCCTCCTGATAGGCGGTCACGAAGCGCTCGATAACGTTGCGGTCGAAGGCCTGCTGCAGGTCGAGCACATGGTGGGGCATCCCCAGGCACTCGGCGACAGCCTTTGCATCGGCGATGTCGCGGTCGACCTTACTCATGCCCGTGACGGGATCGGGCGCGGGGCAGGTGAGGCGCATGGTGGCGCCGACGCATTCGTAGCCCTGGCTTTTGAGCAGGTACGCGGTCACGCTAGAATCGACGCCGCCGCTCATGGCGACGAGCACGCGCTTGTTGTGCATGGGGAGGTTCTCCTTGGTGGCATGTGGCCAAAAAAGAAAAGCGGCGCGGGAGGCTGGTTCCGCGCCGCAGACATTGTAGCAAGTTCGGACGTCTCGTGGGACACCCTAACGAGATGGGCTCAGGCAGCCAGAAGAGAGGATAGGCCGGCATGCCATGGGCCTATCGACAAGTGACGGGCCCTTAGTCCTGGAACAGTGCCGTGGACAGATAGCGCTCGCCGGTGTCGGCAAGCAGGGCCACGATGGTCTTGCCCTCGTTTTCGGGGCGCTTGGCCAGCTGCAGCGCGGCCCACACGGCGGCACCGGACGAAATGCCCACGAGCACACCCTCCTTGTGGCCCACGGCGCGGCCGGTGGCAAAGGCGTCGTCGTTCTCGACGGGGATGATCTCGTCGTAGACCCGGGTGTCGAGGACGTCGGGCACAAAGCCGGCGCCGATGCCCTGGATCTTGTGCGGGCCGGCCTGGCCCTTGGAGAGCACCGGGGAGGTGGCGGGCTCGACGGCGACGACCTTAATCTCGGGGTTCTGCTCCTTGAGGAACTCGCCCACGCCGGTCACGGTACCACCGGTGCCGACGCCGGCGACGAAGATGTCGACCTTGCCGTCGGTGTCGTCCCAGATCTCGGGGCCGGTCGTGGCCTTGTGGATGGCGGGGTTGGCGGGGTTCACAAACTGGCCGGCGATGATGCTGTTGGGAGTCTCCTTCTGCAGTTCCTCTGCCTTGGCGATAGCGCCCTTCATGCCCTTGGAGCCGTCGGTGAGCACGAGCTGCGCACCGTATGCCTGCATCAGCTTGCGGCGCTCGACGGACATGGTCTCGGGCATGGTGATGATCACCTTGTAGCCGCGGGCGGCCGCCACCGAGGCGATGCCGACGCCGGTGTTGCCGCTCGTGGGCTCGATGATGGTGTAGTCGCCGCCGCGCACGAGCTTGCCTGCCTTCTCGGCCTCGTCAATCATGTTCTTGGCGACGCGGTCTTTAACTGACCCGGCGGGGTTGAAGTATTCGAGTTTGACGAGCACACGAGCCTTGAGGTCCTCGTCGGCCTCAAAATGAGTGAGCTCCAGGAGCGGGGTGTGGCCGATAAGCTGATCGATGGACGTGTAAACCTTGCTCATGGTGAACCTCCAAAGTGTTCAAGTTGCTGGTTGCCGTGTGGTTTCACGGTGCGTGTAGCAGCTAAACCCATAAACCTTATAGGTTGTTCGTTTAGCTGTTGGGAAGCATACTAGACACTAAAGCCTAGTAATGCAATAGGAAATAGAAGATTATTACGAGCTGATTAACCATCTTGACCGGAACGGGTATTTTCAAAACCAATTTTTCGGCTAGAATTTCTACGGACTAAATGACCGAAAGGCAGCACTATACATGTTGGTTTCTACAAAGGGCAGATATGCCCTGCGCGTTATGGTCGATCTGGCCGAGCACCAGGCGGCCGGTCGCATCCCGCTCAAAGAGATCGCGGCGCGACAGGGGATTTCCGAGAAATATCTCGAGAACATCTTGGCTACGCTCGTGCGCGCCAACATGCTTTCGGGCATGCGCGGCAAGGGCGGCGGCTACGTGCTCACGCGCCCGCCCGAGCAGTACACGGTGGGCGAGATCCTGCGCCTGACCGAGGGCAGTCTGGCACCGGTTGCATGCCTGGATGGCGACTGCAAGGGCTGCTCACGCTCGGATGAGTGCCCCACGCTCGACGTGTGGAAGAACCTGGACAAGCTCATCAACGACTACCTCGACGGTGTGACACTCGATCAACTTGTCGCTCCCAACCATGGCTACGACTACGTCATCTAACCCACACCTGCCATTTGGGGACGGGGTAGAAATGGTAGATTCTCTCGCCCTTTGAGACTTGACAAATAAGAAGGCCGCCCATTTTTGCGATGGGCGGCCTTCGTTTTGGGCTGTTGAGACGGGCACGGCCGGAATGGCCGTTTTAGTCCTCGGCGATGCTGTCGAGGATGCTGCGCGTGATGGATACCAGGATACTGCCCATAAAGGCCGATCCAAAGCTGGCGATGGAGATGCCCGCGCCCAGCAGATTGACCGACAGGTAGCTGGCCAGCTCGAGCATAAAGCTGTTGACTACGAGCTGAAAAACACCAAGCGTAATAATAGTGAGCGGCAGTGAGATGACGGTCAGGAACGGTTTGACGAACGAATCGACAATGTTCAGGAACAGTCCCACAAAGGCAAAGCAGACCCAGGTCTCGGCAAAGCCGAAGGGTTGGATACCGGGGACGAGGAACGTGGCGATCGCGATGGCGATCGAGGTGAAGAGCCAGTTAAGCATAAAGCGCATGGCGTGAATCCTTTCTTGCGCCGGGATTGCTGGCGTCGCGTGAAGCGGCTTACGGCGGCGACCTGGATGGTTGCGCGGGCGCGCCGCGGTGTTTGGGCGCCCATTGTCTCAAATATTCGTGGAGCTTACGTGCGCATATGGTTTCTAAACGGCGTTCGTCCTGAAAAACGCGCCGCTGGCAGAGAGTCTTGTCGCTTTAGTTTGGTGGTGTGCTACACTGCTACGGGCAAAAGCCACAGGCGTTGCCCTATTGCATAGAACGGGTGAACGATGCCCGATGTCAGTATCAACTTCGATGCCTTTTGGCGGGTTTGGCGGTGATCGATGAATATCGAGAACATGTTTGACAAGCCTGATGTCAAGCAGCTGGTCCACGCATTTAGCCTTTTGGACGACGAGAAGGATATCCAAGCGTTTTTGACCGATATCTGCACGCCGCGCGAGATTTGCGACCTTTCTCAGCGTTTGCAGGTTGCGCGCTATTTGGACGAGGGCGAGCCTTATGTTGAGGTTCAGGCCCGTACCGGCGCTTCGTCCACCACGGTGAGCCGCGTTTCAAAGGCGCTGAACGGCGAGTACGGTGGCTACCGCAAGATCCTCATTAAGTTGGAGGATGGCGAGTAGGCCAGCGACAACATTGAATTACGAAGAACCGTCCCTCCGGGGGCGGTTTTTATATGCCTGCAATCGGCTGGTGCGTTGGGTTCAGGTTGCTTTGTACCAAAAGATGGAACTGCGGTGGCAATGTGTCCGCTTGGGCGGGTAGGATGGATGCATTGATTATTGCGAACGGTTTGAGCGGAGGACCATGCCTGTTCGAATCTATACCACCAATGCCGGCACGGATTTGAGCGATGCCGAGTCGGCGCTGCTTGCCGACCTTATTGCCCGTCACGGGCGTGCCGTGTTGCTGGCACCAACGTTTGCCGAGCTCGATCTGTGCCGTCATGATGCGGCGGAAGCCGGCATTTCGCTGGGTATCGACTACAAGACACCCGCATCGTGGCTTCGCTCGCTTTGGGAGCTTTTGGGCGACGGGCGCGGTTTCGTCGACAACCTGCAACGTCAGATGCTGTTTTCGGATATGATTGCCCGCCGCGACGATGCCGACCTGCAGCCGCTTTCGCGTAGCCAGGGCACGGTGCGCATGCTCGCGCGCATGGCCCGCGATGTGCTGCCGGGTGTGGCGGGGACGACGGCCGAGCGATGCGGTGGCAACAATTGCCAGCCTGAGCCAAAAAGCGATGCCGAGGCTCGTGTGTTTGAGCTTTTGCGTGCCTACGCGGGCGGTTTGGACCGTCGAGATATGGTCGAGCCCTGCGAGGCAGCCGACATTATGGCCGGTGCCCTGGCCGATAGCCTGCCGGCGTGCGCCCGCGCCGTATGCGTGCGCGGTACCACGTCGTTTACGCACGGTCTACTCGAGCTGCTGTCTGCCGTGGCGAACAATGGGGGAGAGGTCGTCGTGCTGCTTGCCCGCGAGCAGGCGGCGATGCGCGAGGAGCTTGCCACGGCATTTGATGCCCGCGGTGTGCTGTTTGAGATCGCGCCGCTGGGGGAGGACGCCGTCGCGTCTGATGTCGCTTGCGGGGCCGCCGTTCAGCCTGCCTTTATTGAGGTCGCCGGCCCCCATGCCCGTGCTCATGTCTATGCGGACGCCATCGATAAGTTGGTGAAAGCGCACAAGGAGTCCAAGGCCGATAAAGCTACTGCAACGCCCGCCGACCCCGTGCGCGTGCTCGTCGTTTCTGCCCGGGCACCCCAGCTGTTCGGCGAGCTCGCCGCCCGTTTGGCGGCGCGTCACATTGCGGCCGAGACGACTGAGTTCACGGCGTTTTCCCAGTCCATCGCGGGCAGGCAGTTTACGGCGCTCGCCAACCTGATCGAGCGTATGAAAGCCGCCGACGAGGGCACCGCTTCCAAGACTGAGTGGTGGCCCGCGCCGGAGCTTACCGACTGGATCTACAGTCCGCTTTCGGGCGCTGATGCCGTCAATGCCCGTACCTTCGATAAGAATATGCGTCTCTCGCGCAGCAAGACTACCGCGGGCGTCAAGAGCCTGCTGCAGAGCGTTCAGGGCCAGGTGAGGGGCGCGCACAAGGCGACGAGCGACGATAACTGGTTTAAGAACGTACCGTGTGTGGTCTCGGACGTGTTCCAGGCGCTGTGGCGTGACAAGCCCGTGACGGCGCTTAAGGCCATGCTTGCCGTTGCAGAGGCGCTGCCCGATCGCGCTCTAGGCGGTCTTGACGGCCAGGCCCGTCGTCAGGCAGAGACGGCTTTGCTGCGCCATGCCATCGACATCCTTATGAACGATGCTCGCGCGCTCGACGTGTCGCAGGCCGCGACCGTGCCGGTTCTCGACGGCGTTCGAACTAAGGTGGACAAGCGCAGCACCGCTTACGATTACGAGACCTACGAGGTCGATCGCACGCCACGGGCGCAAGTGCGCTTCGTGTCGCTTGCCGATGCGTCGGTTTTGCGTCCTGGCGGCTACGATGCCGTGCTGTTTGCCGATGTCGACCTGGACAGCTATCCGCTTTCGCACGAAGAGGGCCCGCTTGCCACATTGACGGCCGAGCTGCGCCGCGACGGCGTGTCTTTGGAGCCCGCCGCCCTGTTGCGCGTGCGCTTTGGCCGTGCGATGCAGGCGGCGAGCGGTCCGGTCGCGCTTGCCCGCGTGACACACGATCGCCAGGCGCGCGAGTGCTACCCGGCAGCCGTATGGACCGAGCTGCGGGCACATGCCGAGGCCGCTGGCGCTGCCAAGCCCACGTGCGTGGGCGAGGGCGATATCATCGCCGACTTTGATCCCGCGGCAGGTGAAGGCCTCAAGCGCGAGCGCGTGACCTGTGAAGCCCCTCAGCATCTGAGTGCCGAGGCCGTGCCGTATTTGGTCCTGCGCCGTCGCGATGGCGAGGGTGAGGACGCGCCGCTCGTGCCGCGTCTGACGTCCGCCTCGCAGATCGAGGCCTATTCTACCTGCCCACTGTGCTGGTTCGTGTCGTATCGCGTCAAGCCCCAGTCGATCGACGCGGGCTTTGGCAACATGGAGAAGGGCAACTTTGTCCACGACGTGCTGGAGCATCTGCATGCCCGTCTGCCCCAAGAGGGCATGGAGCGCGTGACGCCCGAGAATCTGCCGCGTGCACAGGAGCTGCTGCACGAGGTCTTTGACGAGACGTTGGCCGAGCACGCCGGCAAGCGCGGCACGGAGGGCCCGCTGGTGCCGCTCTCTGCGGTGGAGGAACGCCAGGTGGCCGAGATCTTGCCGCAGCTGGAGGGTGTGCTTGCCTACGAGTCCGAGGCACTTGCCCCCTTTGCCCCGCGCTACCTGGAGTTCGCCTTCAACGAGCTCAAGGTCGAGTATGCCGGTTGGCCGCTTGGCGGGCGCATCGACCGCGTGGACGTGGACGCCGAGAATCGTGCCGTGGTGATCGACTACAAGCATCGCACGGGCGTTGAGGAGTTTAAGCTCGCCGACCCCACGGTGCGTGACGAGGAATCGGGCACGGCGCCCATCGACGATCCGCGCTGGTTGCCACCACATACCCAGACGCTCATCTACGCCCAGGCCATGCGCCGAGCGCTGGATTTGGACACCCGCGCGGCGCTCTACTTTTCGACCAAGGGCGGCAAACCGGCGTTGCGAGGCGCAGCGAGTGCCGAGCTGCTCGAGGAGGAGCGTGGTGACGGTCGCATCCCGGGCCTTAAGAAAGGTTTCCCCGGCGAGGGTGGCAGCATGGACTTCGACGCCCTGCTCGATCGCGTGGAGACCGGCATCGCCGAGCGTCTGCGCGAGCTCGAGGCGGGCAACGTTGCCGCCGTCGACCCGACGTCGGCTCAGGCCGCGCATGCGCGCTGCTCGTATAACCACGAAGGAACGTTTGTAAGGAGGGACGTGTAGACCATGGATCTTTCGACTTTGATGCCGCAACAGCTGCAGATCGTCAAAACGCTCGACCGTCCGCTGTTTGTCTCGGCGGGCGCCGGTTCGGGCAAGACCTTTACCCTCACGCGCCGCATCGTCTACGCACTCTCTCCCGAATCCGGTCCGTTCGTTGAGCATCTGGACCAGGTGCTCGCTATTACCTTTACCAAAGATGCCGCGGCCGAGATTCGTGACCGCGTGCGCCGCGCGCTCATCGACGAGGGCATGGACGAGGAAGCACTGACCGTCGACGACGCGTGGATCTCGACCATTCACGGCATGTGCTCGCGTATCCTGCGCGCGCACGCGCTGGAGCTGGGCATCGATCCCGAGTTCACAGTGCTCACCGATACCGACGAGCTCATGGATCAGGCTGTCGAGCATGTGCTGGGTCGCGCAACGGCGCCCGATGCCGCCCCCGAGCTCGCGGCATCGCTCAAGGCCCTCTACGCCTGGTATCCCATGGCGGGCGAGGGCGGTTCCTTTGGCGCCGGTACGACCATCAAGGGTCTGGTGCGCGACCTGCTGGAGCTGTCGAGTCAGTTGCCGGGCGGTATGGACGACGTGCGCGTGGCGCGCGGCCAGGCCGATACCTCTGCACTCGCCGATGCCTATCGCGCGGCGCTGGGCGCAAGCAAGGCCGCGACCGAGAAGGCGCAGGTGGCGCTCGATGCCATCGACGCGTTCGAGGCGAGCGGCAAGACCATGGTCGATGCGGCGCGACTCATGATGTCGTGCACCATGCCGCGCGCGAGCAAGGCATTCCCCAAGGAGCAGGTCGAGCTGCTCAAGGCCGAGGCCGCCGATGCGTTTATCAATATCGTGCTTGCCTGCGGTGGCCCGGCGCTCGATGCGCTGGTGGGTCTGGCCCGTTCCGTCGAGGCCGAGTATCGCGCATTGAAGGCTGCCCAGTCCGCCCTCGATAATAACGACCTGCTGCGTATGGCCTACGAGGCCCTGCGCGATTACCCTGCCATCCGTGCTGCGTACGAGGGCCGCTTTAAGATGGTCATGATCGACGAGTTCCAGGACACCGACCAGATGCAGGTCGATTTGATTCGCTATCTGACGGGCGCGGGGGAGCGCGCGTTGTGCACCGTGGGCGATGCGCAGCAGTCGATCTACCGCTTCCGTGGCGCCGAGGTCGAGGTGTTCCGTCGTCAGGAGCGCAAGGTGGGCTCGTCTGCCGCGCCCGAGGCGACTGCCGTGGCCGATGCCCCTGCCGGCGAGCTCGTCAAACTCGTGCGCAACTTCCGCAGCCATGACGAGGTGCTGCGTTACGTGGCACGCGTCTTCGACGGCGATGACGGCGGCCTGATGCAGGGCTTTTTGGATCTTGAGGCGAGCGACGGCCGCAAGGACACGCTGGTGGCAGACGCTTCGCGTCGCCAGGCCCTCTTTGTTGCCGGCGGCAGTACGCAGGAGCGCACGCAGGCCAAGGCCCGCGCGATCGCCGAGCGATTCCGCGCGCTTGCCGATGCCGGCCAGCCCCAGGGCGGCATGGTACTGCTACTGGGCCGCATGACCAACGCCGACGTCTACGCCCAGGCCTTCCGCGATCAGGGGCTCGACTGCGTGATCGCAGGCGGCTCGGTCTTTGCCCAGGCAGCCGAGGTGCAGACGGTGCGTGCCCTGGTCTGCGCGCTCGCCAATCCGGCCGATACGGCGCAGGGCCTTATGCCACTGCTCGCCTCGCCGATGTTTGCGCTCGGTGCCCAGGAGTTCCTGGCGCTGGCGACCAAGCTCGATAGCGAGACAGGGGAGACCTCGCGCCGGAATATCGACATGGGCATCATGAGCGATTTCGACGTGCCGGGTTTGCAAGACTTGCCGCTTGTGACGCGCGCCCGCGAGGTGCTGCGGTATGCGCTTCGTCGCGTGGGCCGCGATTCGTTCGCCGCCATCGCGCGCGACGTGGTCAACGCCTCCGGCTGGTTTGTGCGTCTGGGACAGCGCGGTCCCGAGGGCAAGGCCATTGCCGCCAACGTGCTCAAGGCGCTCGACGCCGTGGCTGAGGCTGAGGCCGAGTTCGGCAACTCGCCGCGTTCCATCGCGCTGGCCTTCGACCGCTTCTTGGCGGGCAAGGAAGCCCCGGGTGCCCTCAACGAGGAAGGCGACGGCGCGGTGCGCATCATGACGGTGCATGCCTCCAAGGGTCTGGAATATCCGGTCGTGGCGGTTGCCGAGTGCTTTGGCGTGCGTAAGTCCTCGGGTGCGGCACAGATGGGCCGCGTCGAGGGCGGAGCACAGGTCGTGGCACTGCCGGCACGCTTCGACGGCGTTAAGCTCGCCGACGGTACCTTTGTGAAGGGCGACGACGTCAAAAAGCAGTTTGAGCATGCGTTTAAGGGCAAGGGCACGTCGCTGTGGTTGCCGCCGGAGCTCATGGAGGATGTCTGCGCGACGGGTTCTCCCGCCGAGGCATTCGTTCGCCTGCGCAACGACGACCTGCAGCTTTCGCTCGAGGAGCGGGCTCGTCTGCTCTATGTCGCCATGACGCGTGCGCGCGAGCTGGTGATCTTGGCGATGGATACCGGCGTGAGCCGTGGCAAGGTGACGGCGCCGACCTTCGATGTCGAGACGGATCTGACCTACGACGTGCTGCGCCGCATCCTGCCGACCGACAGTCTGGACATGCCGCAGCTCGATAGCGACCGTTTGGTGTTCGACAACTCCAAACCGGGCGACTACGAGCTCATTTCGCTCGCGGGCTTTACCTTTGGCGAGCAGGCGTTTGAGGCCAACGCTTCGTTGGATGCCGAAGGCAGGCTTGTTCGTGGCGATGCCGATACAGATGCTGCCGACGATTCGGCCAGTACAATCGTCCCCGGTCCTGCCGACCCCAAGCCCGATTCGTTTGAGCTTGTGTATCCCCGGGCAGTGGGCGTGCGCATGGGCATCTGTCCGTTTCCGGTGCGTGACTCGTATAGCTACTCGTCAATCGCCGCGGCGCTCCATGCCGAGACAGAAGACCGTGCCGCCGAGGCGCGTGTGCCCATGGACGAGTCCGGTGATGATGCGGAGTCGGATGGTTCCGAGATGACGGATGCAGACGTGGCCGCTGTTGAGCCCGCCGGCAACCCTATGGCGCTGGGCTCGGCGTTCCATGCCGCCTGCCAGTGGCTGATCGAGATGGGTTCCGATGCACTGCCCGCTGAGCGTGCCGATGCGCTGGCGCGCCTGTGGCGCCTGACGCCGGAGCAGCGCGAACGCTTCGACGTTGCCCTGGACCGCTGGCTCGAGTCGGCTGTTCGTGCCGACCTGCTCGCGTGGCCGTGCGTTCGTGCCGAAGTGCCGTTCTTCTCGCTGGGCTGCGAGGACGAGGACATCGCCCGCTACGGTGCATATGCCGAAGGCGCCATCGACGCTTTGGCGACCGACCCGGCCGATCCGTCACGCGCACTGGTCATCGATTACAAGACGGGTGGCACGTCGGATGAGACGCCGGACCAGCTGCTCGAGAAGCACGCCCTGCAGGCGCGCGTCTACGCCGACGTGTTGCACAAGGCGGGCTTTGAGACGGTGACGGTCAAGTTCGTTCGCGTGGAGCAGGCGAATCCAGCCATCTTCGTCGAACCCGCCGAACCTCAAGTAGTCACCTACAATCTCTAGCCCTCAGATAACTTGCGGTGGAATACGGACTGTTTTGGCCAGAAAATCCGCCAATCAGTCCGTATTTCACCGCAACTGAGAGAGGGGAGGGGTGGGTAGTGCTGCCTGATCGTTCTGATCGCTAAAACCCGTGTTGGTTTGGCTAGGTTCGGGTGCTGTCCGTGCCGTGGGGTAAAATCGTTCAGTCAGAACACGAACCCGCATCGGAGCTCATCACATGGCATTCGTCCATCTGCACAACCACACTGTCTTTTCCATGCTCGACGGCGCAACCCGTATCCAGGATATGGTCAACCGTGCCGTTGAGCTGGGCATGCCCGCCGTGGCCATTACCGACCACGGCTACATGTATGGCGTGCCCGACCTGGCGCTGGCCTGCGACGCCGTCAACCACAACACGCCCGAGTACAAAACCTGGAGCCACGACAAGGCCTTCCTGGAAAAGGACCGCCGCGACGAGCTGGTGGAGCCCGATCCCGAGGAAAACCCGCGCGAGCATGCCCAGTATGTGAAGGACATGGCCATGTGGGACGAGAAGGGCAACATCGACGAGCTCAAGCCGCCCCTGGTCATCAAGCCCATCTTTGGCTGCGAGGTCTACTTTACGCCGGACGAGACTCTTGCTCGCGACCACAAGCCCGAGCTCTACCACATGATCCTTCTGGCCAAGGACCAGGAGGGCTACGTCAACCTGATGCAGACGGTTTCCGAGGCCGCCGTGCAGGGCTTTTACTACAAGCCGCGCGTGACGCTCGACAACCTGCGCCGCCACGCCAAGGGCATGATCTGCACGAGCGCCTGCATCGCGGGCATCATCCCCAAGTACATCGACCGCGGTGACATGGAGGGCGCCATCAAGTGGGCCGAGACCTTCCGTGACACCTTCGAGCCCGGCGACTTCTACATCGAGATCCAGGAACACGGCATCACCACCGACAACGGCCTGACCGACGAGCAGATGGACCGCACGCTCATCGACATCGCCAAGCAGGTGGGCGTCAAGGTCATCGCCACCAACGACTTCCACTACCTGCGCCGCGAGGACGCGCCCGTGCAGGACGTCATCATGTGCATTGGCATGAACGCCAAGGTCGACGACCCTAACCGCATGCGCATGACCGGCTCGGAGTTTTACATGAAGACCGAGGAGGAGATGCGGGCGATGTTCCCGTATTGCCCCGAGGCCTGCGACAACACGCTCGAGATCGCCGACAAGTGCTACGTTGAGCTGGACTGGGACTCCATCATCCTGCCGCGCTTCCCGTTGCTCGATCCCGGCGAGACGCACGAGAGCCAGTTCCGCCGCGAGTGCGAGAAGGGCCTGCGCCAGCACTACGGTGACGACTGGGCCACGCGCGAGATCGGCGGCGTCAACATCAAAGAGCGCTTTGAGTACGAATACAAGGTCATCTGCGACAAGGGCTTTGCCGCCTACTTTTTGATCGTTGCCGAGTACGTGCAATGGGCCAAGGACAACGGCATCGGCGTCGGCCCCGGCCGTGGCTCGGCCGCCGGCGCTATCGTCGCCTACGCCATGAACATCACCGCGTTCGACCCGCTCGAGAACGGCCTGATGTTCGAGAGGTTCCTGTCCCCGCAGCGTACCGAGATGCCCGATATCGATATGGACTTCGACGATGAGCGGCGCCTCGAGGTCGTGGAGCACGTTCGCCAGCTCTACGGCCCCGAGAAGGTTACCCACGTCATCACCTACTCGACCATTAAGGCCAAGCAGGCCATCAACGACGCCGCGCGCGTCCTGGACTACCCGGTCTACATGGGCCAGCGCCTGTCCAAGATGGTCTCGAGCGACCCCAAGGTCAAGCTCAAGCAGGTGCTCGAAAAGCAACCCGGCAAAGAGGATCTGTTTAACCCCGACTTTGCCGAGGCCTATAAAAAGGACGACGACGCCCGCCGCATCATCGACACGGCGCTCTCGATCGAGGGCCTTACCCGTGGCGAGGGCGTGCACGCGTGCGCCGTTCTGATTTGCCGCGACCCCGTCAACGAGCACGTGCCCACCAAGCTCGATACCAAGGGCGGCGTCGAGATTACCCAGTACGAGGGCCATACCGTTGCCGACATGGGCCTGCTCAAGATGGACTTCCTGGGTCTGCGTACGCTGACGGTTATCTCCAAGGCCAAGGCCAACATCAAAAAGAACTTCGGCATCGACATCAAAGAGGAAGAGATTCCCTTTGACGACCCCGAGATCTTTAAGCTCATGGGCTCCGGCCACACCGCCGGCGTCTTCCAGGTCGAGTCCGCCGGCATGACGGCCACGATCAAGAACATGAAGCCCACCGAGTACAAGCACGTCGTGGCATTGATCGCTCTGTACCGCCCGGGACCGCTGGGCGCCGGCATGGTTTCGTCCTATATCAACCGTATGAACGGCAAGGAACCGGCTGTCTCCTACGACGACCGTCTGGACGACATCCTGGGCGAAACCTACGGCACCATGGTCTATCAGGAGCAGGTTATGCTCATCTCCGTCGAGATGTGCGGCTTCTCCAAGGGCGAATCGGACTCGCGTATCCGTAAGCCCGTGGCTAAGAAAAAGATCAAGCTGCTCACGTCGACGGTGCTCCACTGGGAGGATGGCTCGGACGAGACCACCTACGACCACTGGATGAACGGCGCTATCAAGAACAACTACACGCGCGAGGTCGCCCAGAAGATTTGGGACGATGTTCTTGAGTTCGCGTCCTACGCCTTTAACAAGTCGCACTCCGCCGGCTACGCCATCCTGGTTATGCAGACGGCGTGGCTCAAGGCGCACTATCCGCACGAGTACATGGCGGCCGTTCTGACGTCCTATACGGGCAAGACCGACAAGATCGTTCACTACGTCTCGGCGTGCCGTCACGACGGCATCCCCGTGCTGTCGCCAGATGTCAACGAGTCCGGTACTGAGTTCACGGCTACCAAGGAGGGCGTGCGCTTTGGTCTGGCCGGCATCCGCGGCGTGGGCACCGGCGTGGCGCAGGCGATTATCGCCGAGCGCGAGGCGGGCGGTCCGTTTAAGACGCTGCACGACTTTGTCGAGCGCGTGGACTCGAGCCAGGCCAACCGCCGTGTGATCGAATCGCTCATCAAGGCAGGCGCCTTCGACTCCACGGGGTATCCGCGTCGCCAGATGATGCACTTTGTGGATAAGAACAACCCTGAGAACATCATCGATGCCGCGGTGAAGCGCCAGAAGGATCGTGCGAGCGGCCAGACGTCGTTCTTCGACATGTTTGGTGATGTTGAGGGCTCGGGCTTTGAGGTGAGCGTGCCCGATCCGGATGGCCAGGAGTGGGACCGCCACCTTAAGTTGAGCCAGGAGAAGGAGGTTCTGGGCATCTATGTCTCGGACCACCCGCTGCGCCCGTTTGAGTATGCGCTGGCCAAGGCACGCGACTTCTCGTTCTCGCAGATCGACACTGGCTACGAAGTTCAGAATCCTACGGGCGGTACCATCAACCAGGAGATTCCCGAGGGCAAGGCGCTGTGGTGGGCCGGCATGGTCTCGAGCGTGTCCAAGCGCGTGACCAAAAACGGCGACCCCATGGGCATCGTGCAGCTCGAAGACATGGAAGGCGAGGCCACGGTCGTGGTGTTCCCCAAGACCTACAAGGAGGCCGAGGGGTATCTGTATGGCGAGGTCGATCCCGAGACCGGCGCGCAGCTGTCCGACGCGTTTGTGCGCATTAAGGGCAAGCTCGAGCGCTCGGACCGCGGCGACCAGATCATCGCGCAGGAGATTGTGCCGCTGGAGCTTAGCGAGGAGAAAAACAAGCCCAAGGTCTTTGAGGTCATGGTGCCCAACAGCCGATTTAGCCAGGGCAATATGGCGCGCCTGGCCACGGTGCTCACCACCAACCCGGGCGGCGACCGCGTGGAGATCTTTATTGAGCAAGTCGACGGGCGCGTGCTGCGTGCTGAGGTGCCGGCCAAGGTCAATGCACGCTCGATTCCGCTGCTGGCAGAGGCAAAGGCCATCGTCGGCAACCAAGGCCGCGTGACGGTTATCTAAGCTACCCCGGGTGAGATTGGAGGAAGTGATGGCGCAGGGGACGTTTGTGCAGGCGCTCCGGAAAGAGGCGGCGCTGAGTGGCACCTTTATGAAGGGGCGTTCGCTCATGCTCAACGGCGCCGTGCTGTCGATCGAGGACAGCGGCTCGCGCTTCTCCAAAAACGTGACGGTTGAGGGCTCGGTGCGCGGTTCGCGTGGCGACCTGTACAAGACGCACGTGGCGCTCGACATGGACGAGCACGAGGTGATCGACTACGACTGCGATTGCCCCGCTGCCTATCGCTACCCCGGCATGTGCAAGCACGCTATTGCCACGGCTCTGGCGTATTTGGATGCCAGCGGCGCCGAGCCCGTCGAAGGTTTGCGCACGCCGGTCCGCACGTTTGCGGCGCAGCCGAAACAGCCCGCGCGCAACGCGCCCAAAGCGCCGGCCGTCAATCCCAACTTTCCCTTTCCGGCGCCCGTCCCCACGAGTCCCAGCCTCATGGCGGCGCTCTCCGATCTTTCGGACGCGCGCATGGATGAGCTGGCGAGCATGCGCCGCAAGCTCGCCGGCAGTGTGGATCCCGATGCCCCCAAGGCGGTGTTGGAGCCCTCGCTGGTGCCGTATTATAATCCACTGTTTGCCGAGCGCTTTAGCTGGGCGCTCGAGCTTCGCATTCGCTGTGGATCGGTCTCCTACGTGGTCAAGGACATCGACGGCATGGCCGATGCCTACGTGCGCGGCGGCACCTTCTCGTACGGCAAGAAGCTCACGTTTGTCCATACGCCCGAAGCCTTCGAAGACGTGTCGACAAAGCTGCTCAACCTTGTCGTGACGACAGTTGCCTATCTCGATGACATCACAAGCTCGCGTTCGGCGTCGTACGACTTTGCCCGCAGCGGTTTTGTCGCCGAGCGTCAGTTGCCGCTGTCCGAGCATAGCATCGTATATGTGCTGGACCTGTTGCGCGGCCAGACCATCTCTTTTGAGCCCGCCTGGTCGCGGGGGACGACGATGCATCGCACCTATGACGTGGCGGTTGAGATGCCTCCGGAAGGGGAGGACGAGGCGCTGTCTGAGCGCCCACCGCTCCTTGCCGCCAAAATCGCGCCGGCGGCTGGTGGCAGCTACGATCTACGCCTGCCGGCCGATGCATACTGCTTTGCTTCGGGCGACGTTGCCTATCTGGTCGACACCCGCCGTGCGCGCCGCGCCGATGTAGCGTTTGCCCAGCATGCGGCGCCGTTCCTATCGCGCTTACTGCCCTGTCGCACGCCGATCCATATCGCTGTCGACCAGGTGGGGGAGTTCTGTCGTATGGCGCTGCCCATTTTGCGCGACTATACCGACCTTACCGCGCCCGCCGCGCTCGATACCGTGGCGCCCGAGCCGAGCTTTGCTATGGCGATCGGCGTCGACGATGGGCTTGTGACCTGCAAAATTACGGTTGCCTACGGCGACTGGTCGGCAGATCTCTTTAGCCTGGGCGCTCCGGGCAGCCCCTTCGAAGAGCAACGCCCCGGCGTGCCGCCCCGCGACGAGGTGGCAGAGTTTCGTGTTATGGACACGGCGGCCCTGTACTTCGATTTCTACGAGGGCGGTCTGGCGTTTGAGGAGCGCGATGACGAGAGCTTGTTCTGCCTGCTGACCGAGGGCCTGTCCGCCCTGTCCGAGCTGGGTGAGGTCATGCTCAGCGACCGTCTGCGCCAGATTTCGGTGCGACCCGCGCCCAAGCTCTCGGTTCGTGCGACCGTCAAGAGCAATCTGCTCGACGTCGAACTGGGCGCGAGCGGCCTTTCGGCGTCAGACCTTGCCATCTACCTCGACTCCTACAAGCGTCACCAGACGTTTGCGCGCCTTACGTCCGGCGACATCATTCGTTTGGACGAGGGTGCCCGAGCCGCGTTTGGCCTTGCCGAGGATCTGGGGGTCGATGCTGTTGACCTGCTCGACGGCGTGTCGCTTCCCGCGTCGAGCACCCTGTTCGTCGATAGCATGCTCGCGCGCACGCCCGCGCTCGAGGCCGATCGCGACGCTGCGTTCCGCCGTACCGTCGAGCGTCTGGACACGCTCGGCAAGATGGACTTTACGGTGCCGGCATCGCTCAAGGCAACGATGCGCGGCTACCAGGTCGACGGATACCAGTGGCTCGGCTCGCTCGAACACCTGGGCCTTGGCGGCATCTTGGCCGACGACATGGGCCTGGGCAAAACGCTGCAGATGATCGCGCATATCCTCGCGCGCGTGGAAGCGGGGGACATTAAGCCCACGCTTGTGGTGTGCCCTGCGTCGCTCGTGTACAACTGGACTGCCGAGCTGGAGCGCTTCGCCCCGTCGCTCGATGTGTGCGCCATCGTGGGCGCCAAGGCCCAGCGTCGCGTGCAAATCGCCGGCGTGGCCGAGCATAACGTGGTCGTGACGTCGTATGACCTTATGCGGCGCGATATCGACGAGTACGTCGAGCAGGACTTTGCCCGCGTGGTACTCGATGAGGCCCAGTACATTAAAAACCCGCTCACCCAGGTGGCGCGTGCCACCAAGCGCCTGCCGGCCGGCGTGCGCTTTGCCCTGACGGGCACGCCCATCGAAAACCGCCTATCCGAGCTCTGGAGCATCTTCGACTTTTTGATGCCGGGCCTACTTGGCACGCGCGAGTCGTTTGCCAAGCGCTTCGAAAGCCCGGTCGAGCATGCCGAGGGCGACAGTGCCGCTCGCCTGCAAGCGCTCGTGTCGCCGTTTGTGCTGCGCCGTGTCAAGGAAGACGTGGTGGCCGACCTGCCCGAGAAGATCGAGGATACGGTCATGGCGCAGCTCACCGGCGAGCAGCGCAAGCTCTACCTGGCCAACCAGGACCGTATCGCCCAACAGGTGCAGCACCGCGAGTCATCCGAGTTTAAGAAAGACAAGCTCAAGGTGCTCGCCGAGCTCACCAAGCTGCGCCAGATCTGCTGCGACCCGCGTCTACACTACGAGGATTACAAGGCGGGGAGCGCCAAGCTCGATACGTGCATGGAGCTCGTGCACGGCGCACTCGACGGCGGACATCGCATCCTATTGTTCAGCCAGTTTACGGGTATGCTCGATATTATCGGTAAGCGCTTGGCCAAGGAGGACATCGCCTTCCTTAAGCTCACGGGCGCTTCGTCTAAGGAGAGCCGCGCCAAGATGGTCGCGCAGTTCCAAGCGGGCGAGGTTCCGGTCTTTTTGATTTCGCTCAAGGCGGGCGGCGTGGGCCTTAACCTGACGGCGGCCGATGTGGTCATTCACTACGACCCGTGGTGGAACGTGGCCGCGCAGGACCAGGCGACCGACCGCGCGCATCGTATTGGTCAGCAGCATACCGTGACCGTGTACAAGCTCATCGCCAAGGACACGATCGAGGAGCGCATTATGCAGATGCAGGAGTCCAAGCGCGACCTGGTCAACAGCGTGCTCGGCGGCGACGGCATCTCGTCGGCGTTGTTTACCCGCGAAGATGTTCTGGCGCTGCTGGGCGGCGACGGGCGCTAGCCGCGCGCGGGGTGGGACTGCTGGAGTGGGCAGGACGGTCGACGCATTTTGGCCCGACCGCTTGCCTGATCCGTTATGTGTTCATTTGCAATGCCGTGGATGGTTTGTCTGCCTTTGGGCATAAGAACCATCGAGAACATTGGCACATCAGCAAAGGAGAACATCATGGCGAAATTCTTTAAGGACCCCGACGGCAAGCTCATCGCTGCCCTTGGCGACGGCGTTGCGACCCCTGCCGGTTGCACGGAGCTGACTGCAAACACTGAGGACGCGGCGCACGAGAAGCACGTGCCTGTTGTCGAGACCGAGCGTGACGGTCACGTGATTCGCGCACGCGTTGGCTCGGTCGAGCACCCCAGCCTGCCCGAGCACTACATTGAGTGGATCGCCCTTGAGGCCGAGGGCCGCTTAGAGGTCCATTACCTTGAGCCCGGCATGAAACCCGCGACGTTTTTCGCGGGCGGCTCCAAGACCGGTACCGTCTATGCCTACTGCAACCTGCACGGGCTGTGGTCCGCGACATTCTAGGAGCGCGCCCCCGCTCGGGGTATCATAGCTAGCATATGCACATGCAAGCGCCGACTGCATTATGCGGCCGGCGCTTTTACTACGATTTCGATGGTTTACGACGGAAAGGGCTGAGCCATGAAGCTCGCGCTTGCACAGATCGATATGCGCCTGGGTGATATTGAGGGCATTTGCGGCCGCATCGAGGACCAGGCTCGTCTGGCCCACGAGCGCGGGGCGCGCGTGCTGTGCGTTCCGGCTCCGCTCTTTATGGGCGCCATGCCCGGTGGCCTGGTGGGCGCTGCCGACTTTGAGCACGACATGCTTGCCGGCTTGACTGGTGTCGCCGAGCGTATCCAGGAGCTTGACATGATCTGCATCGTGCCCGCGGCGGTTTCGTTTGAGGGCCAGCCGCTGCTCGACTACATGATGCTCAAGGACGGTCATGTGGTGCCGGCGCGTTCGAGCATTGCCCTGCAGCGTGGCGAGAACAGCGACACGCGTTGGGCGCCGCCGGTGTTCGACGTGGACGGCGTGCGCATCGCCGTGATTTTTGACTTGGACCGCGAACTCGAGATGTTGCCGACCGGTGTTGACCTCATTGCGTATTTCCAATTCAACGCGTTTGACATGACCGACCGCGAGACTGCTGCCATTGCCGCCGTTCGCAGCGGCGCCTACCGCAAGATCGCATCCAAGCGCAGCGTGTGGTTTGCCTGCATAGCGCCGGTCGGTGCCTATGACGAGTCGGTGTATACCGGCGGTTCGTTTGTGCTCGACGACTGCGGCCGCGTGGTGGCCCAAGCGCCGTGTTTTGAGGAGAGCCTACTGGTTCAGGAGATCCAGCGCGGTGTGATGCTCGATGCCCTGGAAGACCACGAGCTGCCCGAGTTTCGCTCCGAGGAATGGCTGTGGCAGGCGCTGGTGCTTGCCGTTCGCGATAACGCCCGCGCCCGCGGTGCGTCGCGCGCCGTGGTGGCGCTCGAGGGCGACTTGCCGTCGTCTTTGCTGGCGGCGCTGGCCGTCGACGCTCTGGGCCCGCGCAATGTGATTGGCCTGGTGCTGGGGCGCAACCGTATCTTTACTCCGGCGCAGGAAGAGGCCGAGGCTGCCCGCTGTGCCGCCGTCCGCGCCATCGCCGAGCGTTTACACATTCGCACTGTCGAGCGCGATGCACCGGATGCGACGCGTGTGCTCGATCGCGACGTGTCGGCGGGCGATGCCGAGCGTCTGCGCTCGCGCACGTTGGGCCTCATGCTGGAGGACACGGCGCTCGAGCTGGGTGCGATGGCGCTGAGCCCGCTGTCCAAAACCGAGTACGCGCTGGCGGCGCCGGCGCTTTGCGGCGGCTACCAGGGCGATTACGCGCCCTTTGGCGATGTGTACCTGTCGACGCTTGAGTTTGTGGCGCGCGTGCGCAACCGCACGTCTGCCGTGGTGCCCCAAGAGCTCGTGACGCTCAACGCGGTGGAAGATTGTATGGAGCGCGTGCTGGCGCAAGCGCTCTCGACGCTCGACGGTCCGGTCGATATGCTCGACCGCGCGGCACAGCTGCTCGGCGGGCTTGAGCCGGGTGAGGTCGATGGCGCGCTCGAGGCGCACGTGGACCGCAATCGATCTTTCGACGACATCCCGATGGCCGCTGGCAAGACTGAGGCCTGCTCGCTGCTGCTGATGCTCGTGCGCCAGGGCGAGGCTGCTCGCCGCATGCTGCCGACGGCTCCGATCGTCTCGGCACGTTCGTTTGTTGAGCGCTCCTGGCCCTACATGCTTGCGTGGTCCGATCTGGGACTCAGCGGCAAGGAGCGCATGACGGTCGATTCGCTGGCGCGCGCCGAGGTGCGCCGTTTTGCTGACGAGGATACGAGCGAGCGCGTGCGAAACGAGATGATGGGCGTGCTGGGCGAGCTGCTGGGTATTTCGCCCGAGCAAATGGAGGAGCTGCGCTCCGAGGACGGTCAGCGTCGTTTGCACGAGGGAATGAAAAAGTTCGAGGGCGAGGTTCAGGACGCCATCGATAAGATGATGGGCGGTCAGGGCGGCTCGCAAGGTAGTCCCCAGGGTGGCCCGATGCCGCATCCGCCGGTTGATCCGAGGCAGTTCCCCTTTTTCTCTCAGAACTAGGTCGCTGCGCGCCCGCCAGAGCGGCAATCTGCCTTTCAATCGTCGGACATGACCGCCAGGTCAATGCCCTCCTCTTTCAAGGCACCTTGCTCGCTCTGGCGGGCGCTCGCTTGCGTATACTCAACCTACAATTCGATCTCGGCTGACTTATAGGGCTAGCGTTGTGTTATTCTAGAACAGACGTTCGTGAATGATGCGCGGGGCCTTGCCTTGCGCTGTGCTTGTGGCGAGGGGAGGTCGGCTTGGTTATCTTGGGCATTGACCCCGGTTTGGCTCATACGGGTTGGGGGATTATCGAGGAGCGGCGTGGCGAGGTTCGCTGCCGTGCCTATGGCTGCATCGAGACCAGTGCCGGAAGTCCGCTCGCGGTGCGCCTGTCGCATATCGCCCATGACCTTAAGGATGTCGTTGAGCGTTATCGACCCGACACGGCTGCTGTCGAGAGCATCTACTTTGGTGCCAACGTTCGTTCGGCCATCCCCACGGCGCATGCCCGCGGTGCTGCGCTTGTGGCGCTTTCGGAGTGCGCGCTCGAGATTGGCGAGTACACGCCCATGCAGATCAAACAGGCTGTGGTGGGCACTGGCGCCGCGGACAAGCGGCAGGTCGCCTACATGGTACGCACACTAACACAGCTCGACCACGACCCGCATCCCGACCATGCCGCCGATGCCCTGGCCTGCGCCATCTGCCACGTAAACCTCAGCCGCACCCGCGCCCTCACCGGTGGCGAGTTCTATCAACAGAGAGGAACCGGATACTGATGATTTCCCAGCTCCACGGAACGCTTGTCGAGGCCACGATGAGCTCTGCTGTCGTCGATGTGTCGGGCGTTGGCTTTGAACTCGGCATCTCGGGCAGCACTGCGGCCACGTTGCCGACGCCCGGCGGCGAGGTCCGTCTCTACACGCGTATGCAGGTGCGCGAGGACGCCATGACACTTTTCGGTTTTTCCTCAAAGGATGAGCGCACGATGTTCGACCGGCTCGTGTCCGTTTCGGGCGTTGGCCCGCGCCTGGCGCTTGCCGTGCTTTCCACCTATACCGTGGGGCAGCTGTATTCGCTGGTGATGGCCGAGGACGACAAGGGCATGGCCAAGGTACCCGGTGTGGGCAAAAAGACAGCTCAGCGCCTGATCCTGGAACTCAAGAGCACCTTTGCCAAGGATAAGGGCTTTGTGCCGGTCGACGTGATTCCCGGACAGGTTGCGATGCCCGTGTCCGCTGCCGCTCCCTCGGCGATCGACGATGCCCGTGCGGCACTCCTTTCCATGGGCTTTAGCCCGCAGGAGACCGATGTTGCCCTGAGCGGGTATGATGGGCAGAATATGCGTGTCGAGGATTTGCTCAGCGCGGCGCTTAAGCGACTTGGAATGGATGCGTGATGTGGGAAGCCGATGACTCTCAGGACCTGTGGGCGACGCCCGGCAACTCGCCGGCGGCATCCATGGCGCACGGCGAGCGCATGGTGGGCTCGGAGCTGACGGCCGAGGACCTCGATGTCGACCGCACTTTGCGCCCCCAGCGCCTGGACGATTACTGTGGCCAGGAGCACATCAAGCAGAGCCTGCGCGTGTTGATCGAAGCGGCGCAGAGCCGTGGCGAGACGCTCGACCACGTGATCTTCTCGGGTCCTCCGGGCCTGGGCAAGACCACGCTGGCCACCGTTATCGCCAACGAGCTGGGCGCTCAGATCAAGACCACGAGTGGCCCTGCCATCGCGCGCACGGGCGACCTGGCGGCCATCCTTACTAACTTGCAGCCGGGTGATGTGCTGTTTATCGACGAGATCCACCGCCTCAACCGTTCGGTCGAGGAGGTCCTGTACCCCGCGATGGAGGACTTTGCCCTCGATATCGTGATTGGCAAGGGTCCGGCGGCGCGCTCGATTCGCCTGGATATTCCCAAATTTACGCTGGTAGCGGCAACGACCCGCTCAGGCATGTTGACAGGCCCGTTGCGCGACCGCTTTGGCATTTCATATCGCCTGGATTACTACACGGTCGAGGAGCTCGCGCAGATTGTGACGCGCTCGGCGACTATCCTGGGCGTGACGATCGATCATCCCAGTGCACTCGAGATCGGCTCGCGTTCGCGCGGTACGCCACGTCTTGCCAACCGCCTGCTCAAGCGCGTGCGCGACTATGCACAGGTGCGCGGCAACGGTCCCATTGAGCTCGATATCTGCCGTCAGGCGCTCGAGTTCTTCGAGATCGACGAGCTCGGTCTGGACTGGATGGATATTCGTATCTTGGAGACGCTTGCCAAGACGTTCTCCGGTCGTGCCGTGGGACTTACGACCCTTGCCAGCGCGGTGGGCGAGGACCCGGGCACGCTCGAGGATGTCTATGAGCCCTATTTGCTGCAGTGCGGGTTGATGATTCGTACGCCGCAGGGCCGTCAGGCAACCCTTCGCACCTTTGAGCACCTGGGGATTGAACCTACCGTTTAGGGCGCTTTGTTTTGGCGGGCTGTTGGACTATCGCTGGGCATCGGGTAAACATATCGCCGTTCATCGGTTATGGGCGTTTTACTATTGCGCGCCCGTGCTATGCTGAATTGGTCTTTTTCTCATTCGGTAACGAAAGGACCGCCCATGCCTACTGACATCGAAATCGCACGTTCTGTCACGCCACTGCCTATTACCGAGGTGGCCAAGAACGCCGGCGTCGACGTTAAGCACCTGATTCCGTACGGCTTCGACAAGGCTAAGGTCGACTATTCACTGCTCAACGAGCCGACTGATCACCAGGCCAAGCTTGTCCTCGTGACCGCCATCAACCCCACGCCTGCGGGCGAGGGCAAGACCACCACGACCATCGGTCTGGCCGATGGCCTGCGTCGTCGCGGCGTCAAGAGTGCCGTGGCCCTGCGCGAGCCTTCGCTCGGCCCCGTCTTTGGCGTTAAGGGCGGTGCTGCCGGCGGCGGCTGGGCTCAGGTCATCCCCATGGAGGATATCAACCTGCACTTTACCGGCGACTTCCACGCTATCGGTGCTGCCAACAACCTGCTGGCCGCCATGCTTGATAACCACATCCAGCAGGGCAATCAGCTCGGTATTGACGTTAAGCGCATCACTTGGAAGCGCGTCGTCGATATGAACGACCGTCAGCTGCGCCACGTCATCGACGGCATTGGCGGTAAGGCCCAGGGCGTGCCGCGCGAGGACGGCTTCGATATCACCGTTGCCTCCGAGGTCATGGCGATCCTGTGCCTGTCCACGAGCATCAGCGATCTTAAGGAGCGCTTGGGCGAGATCGTTGTCGGCTATAGCTATGCCGGCGAGCCCGTCCGCGCCCGCGACCTTAAGGCCCAGGGAGCTATGGCCGCACTGCTCAAGGATGCGCTCAAGCCCAATCTGGTGCAGACGCTCGAGGGCACGCCCGCGTTTGTCCACGGCGGTCCCTTCGCCAATATCGCCCACGGCTGCAACTCCATCATGGCCACGCGTATGGCTATGCGTTTTGGCGATGTCGCCATTACCGAGGCGGGCTTTGGTGCCGACCTGGGTGCCGAGAAATTCCTGGACATCAAGTGCCGCATGACGGGCGTTCGTCCCAACGCCGTCGTGATCGTCGCCACCGCTCGCGCGTTGAAGTACAACGGTGGCGTCGCCAAGGCCGATCTCAACGAGGAGAACCTCGAGGCACTCAAGGCTGGCATGCCCAACCTGCTGCGTCACGTCGACAACATCCAGAACGTATATGGTCTGCCCTGCGTGGTCGCCATCAACCGCTTCCCGACGGACACCGAGGCCGAGCTCGCGCTCATTGAGTCCGAGTGCCAGAAGCTCGGCGTCAACGTTAAGCTTTCCGAGGTCTGGGCCAAGGGCGGCGAGGGCGCGCTCGAGCTTGCCGATGAGGTCATGCGTCTGATTGAGCAGCCGAGCGAGCTCAAGTTTGCCTATGAGGACGGCGCTGATGTCGCTGATGCCCTCGAGGCCGTTGCCACCAAGGTCTACCGCGCCGACGGCGTTGACTTTACGCCGGCCGCCAAGCGCCAGCTCGCCGAGCTGCGCGAGAATGGCTTTGGCAACCTGCCGGTGTGCGTCGCCAAGACGCAGTACAGCTTTAGCGACAACGCCAAGGCCCTGGGCGCTCCCGAGAACTTCCGCATCACGGTGCGTGAGCTCAAGGTTTCCGCCGGCGCCCACTTTGTGGTCGCACTGACTGGCAGTGTTCTGACCATGCCGGGCCTGCCCAAGGTCCCTGCGGCCGAGAACATCGACGTCGACAACGACGGCAACATCACCGGCCTGTTCTAAGCTCGCTGCTCATAGCCGCTTGCCCGCCCCGTCGCGCCTACCAAGGCCCGGCGGGGCTTTTTGATCCTTAGGCCCGCGCATGTCTTGTAGATACCGACGGACTCTGCCCATCATAGGCTTTTGCGCTGGTAGAATGCATGGATAACTTGATGCTTACAGGCGACGGAAAGGAATCGTTGCATGGATCAGGACAAGACAACCGTGATGGGCGGCTGCGGTTCCGCGCAGGCTGGCGATAGCGCCGATGCGACCCGCGTTGTTCCCAACCCCGGTTATGTCGACCCCGCCGCGACGCAGCCTTCTGCCGAGCCCACACGAGTTATGGGCTATGGCGACGCGGCGCAGGACCCTTACGCTGCATCTTTGCAAAGCCCCTATGGCAACGCGGCGGCAGACCCGTTTGATTACGCGCCGCAGGATTCTTATGCCGCCTCGACGCCGAATCCCTATGATGACCTGCCGCAGAATCCCATTCTGCAGCCTCAGCAGACGACGTATATGCCTCGCACGGCGCAGCCTCGCTACGAGTCGCGCGAGCCGTATCGCGAGTACCCCAAGTCGATTCCGCAATATGGCGAGGACGAGGAAGAGACGCCGTCGCGTTCGTCGAGCGTGATTAAGAAGATCCTCATCGTGCTGGCGATCTTCTTTGCGCTGTCGGTTGTGTTTGCCATCGTGTCGGGCATGCTCAACAAGCGAGGGAGTTCAACGGCCGATACCACTGCCGAGCAAACCGAGTCCGCCTCGTCTAGCACCGTCGATTTGAGTGATATCCCGGGGCAGTACTGGTCCAACGCCAAGAAGATCCTCAAGTCGCGCGGCGCCGATCTTTCGAATGCCGTGGTCCTGACTGATGATGGCTCAACGCCCGTCGTCGATGCCAACTGGGTCGTTACTTCTGCCTACTATAACGACAACGGCAACCTCGAAATTCAACTCACGCACAAGAACAGTTCGGGCAACTCGTCCGACGGCCAAAGCGGTACCGACAGCTCGAGCTCCAATACGCTGGAGGACTTGAGCAACAAGGCGCAGGAGTTGGGAGACAAGGCGCAAGAGCTGGGCGACACCGCTCAGAACCTGGGCGATACCGCGCAGAACTTGGGCGGCATGGCGACGGATGCCTGGAACGCCCTGCAAAACGGCATCTCGGGCGCGCAGGGAAACTAGCGGACGAGCGGAGCGGGGCTACAGCTGCTCGGCCGGACGCTCGGGCGAGCTGAAGCCCGAATCAAACGTGACGACGCATGAGACATCGGGCCGGCGCTCGTGCACGATGCGCGTGACGAGCTCCAGCAGCTCCTCGTCGGATATGTCAAAGCCGTCGGGACGCACCAGGTCAAACGAAACGAACCCGTCGTGCTCGTGCAGATCGTGGATGGAGAGCGCGGGATCGATCTGCATGACGCCGCGCTTGACCCAGCCGCGCAAGTCATTGCCGGTTGTCGCGATGGGGTCGCAGTGCAGCGTGATACCAATGCCCATCTGGCGCTTGATGTCGTGCTCGATGGTGTCCAGAATCTCGTGGTGCTCAAACGCGTCGCCCTCGCCGGGCATCTCCACGTGGGCGCTGGCAAACTGACGACCGGGGCCGTAGTCGTGCACCATGAGGTCGTGTGTGCCCAAGACCTGCGGATAGGACATGATCTTGTCGCGGATTGCCTGGACGAGCTTGGGGTCGGGCGCTTGCCCCAGCAACGGGCTGATGGCGTCGCGCACCAGGCCCAGACCGCTGATGCAGATGAAGACGCCCACACCCAGGCCTGCCCAGCCATCGAGATCAAAGCCGGTCGTCTGCGAAATAAGCGCCGCCACCAAGACCGAGCCCGAGGTGATGACGTCGTTTTTGGAGTCCTGCGCCGTGGCGATGAGCGTCTCCGAGTCGATGCGATCGCCCAGCGTGCGGTTGAACGCTGCCATCCAGAGCTTAACGAGCATGGACGTAGCCAGTGCCGCAAGGGAAATAAACGTGTAAGCGGTGGGCGAGGGCTTGATGATCTTGGTGACCGACTCGAGAATCAGGTTGATGCCGACGGCGCAAACCAGGACGGCGACGAACAGGCCGGCTAGGTACTCGTAGCGGCCGTGACCATAGGGGTGGCCTTCGTCTGCCGGGCGGCTGGCAAGGCGGAAACCGAGCAGGCTCACAATGTTGCTCGAGGCATCGGAGAGGTTGTTGAAAGCGTCGGCGATGAGGGAGACGGAGCCGGCGAGCAGACCCGCGATGCCCTTGGCCAGGCACAGGGTGATGTTGAGGCCAATGCAGACGAGGCTTGCGGAAAAGCCCGCGTTGGTGCGGCAAGATGCATCGACCGGCTCGCTCTCGCTGCCGGGAACAAGCGTATGTACCAGCCGATTTACAAATAGCATAGCGGTCGTCCTCACAATCATGTTTAAGGGGATAGTGTAGCTCGCGCGGGGGCGCCGTGCACCGATGCTCAGAAAATGCAGCAATAGTCTGCCGGTGCTAACGAGCGAGCCTTCTCGTCTGCCTGGGTGGTCCATTTTGGGCCACATGGGTATGGGCATGTGCCTGCTTGCTCGACATACTTAATGTCGACAGCCCCTGTGCAAAGGAGGACGTTTCCATGGACGAGATGTTTGCCATTAAATGTCAAAACTGCGGCGGCCCTATGTACTCGCACCAGGCTAAGCGCAGCTTTGAGTGCGCCTATTGCGGCACGGTCGTTCCGTGGCAGGCGGACGTCGGAGAGCCCAAGAGCGCCCTGGGCATTCGCCATACGCCGCTGACGGTGGTGGATGGACTGCTCAAGCTCACGCATGTGTCGCAACTCGAGCGCCCGGAGGACCCGGACTGGTATTTCTTCAATTCGCACTGGCGCAATCAGTCGGTCCTGGAACATCTGCTGTGGGAGGATCGCGGCACGGCGCAGGAGTTCCAAGAGGCCACGCATGTGAGTATTCCTTGCCCCTTCTGTGGTGCGTCCTTTGAGGGCGAGTCGACCCAGCGCGTGTTTGAGTGCCCGTCCTGCGGCAACAAGATCGGCATTGCCGACCTGCTCAAGCCGGGGACGTTTAGCAAGCGTCTGACCATGGGCGTGGGTGCGGAGTATGTGCCGGATCAGGGTATTCCCTGCGAAATCTCGCCGCAGCAGGCACGTGCCAACGCGCTGCAGCTGGTGCGCCAGTACCCGGATGCCTTTGCCGGGCACGACGTGGAAGATGCGATCCAAAACGACATGATGCTCTTCTATTTCCCCATGGCGCTGGCGGACCTGCGCATGATGGCGAGCTTCCCGGGCAAGGGCCTGAGCAAGGAAACCCTGGTGTACTACGAGGTGCTCGACTGGGCATACCCCAGGGCAAACTACCTGGACGTTCGCCTCATGGGCATTTTGGAGCCGTGGGACTTTGCCAAGGTCGGTCCGTTCGATCCCGCCATGCAGGAAGGCGACTTCCGCGTCGTCTCCGTCGATGCATCTACCAAGGACCAGGTGGTCATTGATAAGTTGGCGCTCGACGTTGCGGGCAACGATGCCGAGGCCGTACTGGGGCTCAATCAAAAGAGCATCCGAACCTGGGCGCGCAAGGCCCGCAAGCATAAGGATGGCCTGGTGATGGTGCCGGTCTACTTTGTCGATCGTCCGGCGACGGACAGCCGCGATGGCGAGCAGGTGCGCATTGCCGTAAACGGACAGACGGGCCGCGCGGCCGCGGCGGTGTTTAGCGACAAGCGCGAAACGCATATCGTGGCACCGCTCAACCCGAGCCTGCATCTGTCCGGTGAGAGCACCGTGCATGCCACGCCCATCGAGGTCAAATACGTTAAGTCGCCGTTTCTGTACCAGATCGTGCGCCGTGGAGGCGGCGAGCAACCGCGCCAGGTTGCAGCGGTTGCCGAGGGTTCCTACCGAGAGGAGAAGCCCAAACGCAAGGGCTTGTTCGCTGCGATCTTTGGGAAGTAGGGAAGCGCAGCATGGGACGGCTCGCAGGCATGCGGGCTGCCGTCCGGTAGTTTGGCAGGGGGTAGATGTAAATAAACGGTGGAGCGGCTGCAAAAGAGCCGCCTCGCTGGGCAAAATCAGGTTGTGCCGCGGAACCCGCTCCTCAGTTAGTCACACTTCGGAAGCGCGGGCAACGCAGACGCAAGTGTCTTAAGGGCCGGCTGCAACCGGCCCTTTTCTGTGGCAGCCAATGGGCCCACATCAGACGAAGGTCGCGTTTTTGCCTGTCAGGTCACGCTCGCCAGCCACGGCTAGAATGTCGTTGCCGGCGTCCATGACCGGTATTGTTTCGTAGCGTGCGCCTCAACCGCGGGTGCGCCTGCGACGGCTGCGGTGGTTTCGGTCGCAACGTGCTGCTACCCTTGCGTTTCGCCATTAGTCGCTTCGTTGATGGCGCGGTACTCGGCACTCAGCTCGCGCGCCAGCTCTTCCTTGCTTGGAAGATACGGCAGGTATTTGGCGGTAAACACTTGGTCGTTGTCTTCGGGCAGCGTGTACTCGACGATCGAATCGCTTTTGTCCGCGCAGAGCACGATGCCTATGGGCGGATTGTCGCCTTCGTTCATGAGCTCACGCGTGTAGTAGTTCACATACATTTGCATCTGGCCCAGGTCCTGATGCGTAAGGTCATCGGTCTTAAGGTCGATGAGCACGAAGCAGCGCATCAGATAGTTGTAAAAAACAAGGTCAATATAGAAATGGCGTCCATCAAAGGTGATGCGCTTTTGGCGCGCCTCGAAAGCGAAGCCACGGCCAAGCTCCAGCAGGAACTTCTGAAGATGCGTGATGAGCGCCTGCTCTAGATCGCTCTCGCGAAACGTAGCATCGTCCGAGAAACCTAAAAACTCCAGTACATATGGGTCGCGGATGATATCCTCGGGGCGACGAGCCGGGGCGCTCTCTTGGATTTCCTGGGTGACGGCCTCTTTGTCCTTGCTGGCAAGTAGGCGCTCGCGGAACATGGTGTTGATCTGGCGTTCGAGCTGACGCGTGCTCCAGCGAGAATCGGCGCATTCGTTCATGTACCAGGTGCGAGCTTCGGGGTCAGGAATGCGTATTAACCTGCGGTAATGTGTCCAGCTCAATTCGGGACGCAGTGAGTCCCGAATTGGAAATGCAAGATAGAACTGACGCATTTTGCGCAGCTCTCTTGCTTCAAAACTTTTACCAAAATCCTTGGTAAGTCTGATTGCGAGGGCCTTGAGCAGCGCCTCTCCATACTTGGCGCGCCCCTCTCCGCCCTGTTCATCAACAATACTCTTGCCGATCTCCCAATATGCCTCAACCATCGCAAAGTTAACGGCGGTATAGGCCTTGTCGCGAGCGGCGTTGAGAATCGAGGAGACCTGCTTGTAAAAACCTTCGGGCACGATTGCCGATTCTCCACGGTTTACCAGTTCGCCCATCACTGTCGCCCCACTTTCCTTTTGTGGAATGCGTCTTTATCGCATTTAGTTTAAAGCCTCGCGCGGACACGAATTGCTGTGCTGTCTGACATCTTCGCATGGGGCCTTGCGGTGACTAAAATGTGACCATAGAGGCAGTTTTAGCGAATCCCACGGGAGTGACGCGTATGGACAATAACACGCTGCTATTCCAGGACAAAGGTTCGGGTAGGTATAAAGACGTCAAGATCTACCCCAACCGTATTGAGGTGCTCAAGAAGGGCACTTTTGGTGGCAAGCACACCGAGATTGTCTATCTTAAGGACATTACGGGGGTCAACAGGATCAAGGGCCGCGATGTTTTTCTGCGTAACAGGCTGTTGACTGCTTGTGTTTTTAGCCTGAGCAGCCGTGCGAAGGCCCAGGAGTTTGTTAACGCGCTGAACATGGTGATGTAGCCTATGGCGGCGTTTGGGCCAAGGTAAAAATCGGGGGCACAGAACGGTGTCCTGCGCCCCCCATTGAGTCGATGTGTCTAAAAGGCCGGCTTGCCTATTCGCTACCGTCCCCAGCGTTTTCGCGGTCGTTGGCAAGCATTGCCGCGCCGGCGACCGTTGTCGCTACGGCGGCGGCAGCGAGCCCGGCGGCAATGCCGGAGCCGTCGCCCGTGTCGGCGAGTTTTCCGCCCGAGTTCTTGCCCTTGTTGCCCTTACCGTTCTTATCAGCGCTGCCTGCGTTGGAACCCGTGCCACCGTCGGTGCCGGTGCCGCCTGCACTGCTCGAGGCCGCTACGGTAAAGCTCGCGGCTCCGTCATTAGCAAGCTTGTAGTTTTGCGCCGCGTCGCCCAAAAGACCGTTCGCGCGCACCCAGTACGTTCCCGCGGTAAATGCCTCGCCCTCGACCATTGCCGTGCCCGGAGCGCCGTCCGCGTCGTGCACAAACTCGAGCTGAGCCGTGCAGGCATCGTTTTCGAGTTTGCCCTCGAGCAGCGCCGCGACCTTTGTGCGCACATCCTCGCCGGCCTTAAGGCCTTCGAGCCCCTCAAAGTGGGGTGTCAGTGCGCGCGGATCGATATCGATGGGCACGGATCCCTGCAGCCCCGTAACGGTCTCGTTGCCCAAGGCGTCGACATCCACGTATTCGATGGTAAACGCATGGCCCGAAGCCGCCACGTTGAGTACGTTGCTGCTGTCGACAAGGCGGAAATGGCCCTCGCCAACGGTCTTGCCATCCTGGAGCGAGGCATCGCTCAGCGAGTCGCCGTACGTCATGCGCATGCGGGTCGGGAGGCAGCACGAAGCCGACTGCGTGTGCTTCGTATCGTAATTGTAATTGCGCTGGTAGATGCTCCGGGCCAGCGCCGCATCAACAAAGTCGGATGCGATGATGCCAATGTGCTTGAGGTAATCTGACTTTGTATCCTCGGTGCCGCTGGGATTGATGTACGGGCTCTTGTACAGATGCTCGTTGACTACTCGTGCCGAGGTAAAAGGATTGCCTCCGTGCGACAAGCCCGTGCAGCTGGTGTAGTTGATAGACCAGCAACGCTCCTGGACTTGCACCTCGGCCCCGGCATCGTCCACGACGTCCACCTTGTTGCACGTGCGCCCGGTCGTTTCCTTCAGCGCATTATCGACCCAGCTGAGCTTGTCGGTTCCCGTGAGTTTGTACTTGTCCTGGGCATATACCTTGGTGCAATAGGGCTCTTCATTGCCCGTTTCCCCTATGGCTTCAAATCCCCGCGCGTCTTGGACGAGACACATCGACTGCCCGGAATGCGCCTTGATCTTGTCATCCCATTGGGTGAGGTCGAGGCCCCACGTGTGGCCGCTTACGCTGTTGCCGGCGAGCCCAAATCGACGCAGCAGGACGATCTTTCCGCGCACCTCGCCCAGCGTGGGGACGTGGCTCGACGTGTAGAACAGGTTGGGGTTATCGGCCATAACCTTGGCGAAGGCCGTCGTTATGCTTTCGTCGGTAGCCTCATCGTTGCCGCGCGATGCGAGCATGATGAGCGCTTCTGACGGGTTTTCGTTCAAAAACGTTTTGAAGTACCCGATGACATCGGAGAGATGCAGATAGTTCCCGTCTTTTTTGAGTAGGTAGAAAATCCCGTGGTCGATGCCGGGGTCATCGCCCTTTCCGAGCCGGATATCAAAATAGCGAATGCCTTCGAGCAACTGCGTGGGAATGTAATCCTGCTGGCATTTTACTTGCGAGGATTGGGGCTCAGTGTCGTTGTCCACGCTGCAGGTGCCCGAATCGTGCGTACCCGGGATGCTCAGCTCGTCGAGGAACTTGTTGTCGTCGACGTATTTCATCCAACATGGTCCGTCGACGTAGCTGCTGTACGTGATCCAGTCGAGGCTGCTAACCGTGGCATCGTTCTTTTTCATGTCGTAACCGATAAGTTCGAGCTCCCACGGAATGCTCTTACTCTTATGGCAGATCTTATTGTTGTCCTGGTCTTCGCCGTTCGATTCTATTGCCAGGTACTTAATGTCTTTTTTCTCGGTTTCTTTCTCGACCGTGCGGTCTCGGATGATATAGGTTCCGTTTGATTGACGCTCGAACGCAAAAGCGCGGCTGGGCTTGTTGTCATACTCGCCGCCCCATACGTGGATGACCTTTCCATCTTTGTCAGAGTCGTCGTCGACCGACCAAATGCTGCAGCCCGTCTTTTTATGCTCTTCGAAATTGAGCAAGGTGCGGATAGCATACCAGTTTGTATCGTCATTCTTGGTCGTTACGTTCTCAAGGATGAGCTTGCTGGACGTGCCGTCGTTAAACAGGTGGCAGACGTTGCCGCGAACGTTGCCGTCTTGGTTGACGCTCGCGGTGCGAAAATAGCCCGCGGGGCGAAGGCGAATGACGAAATTGTCGAGGCTGTCCGACGGTGCGGGTGTGTTGTCTGCAAATGCCGCTCGCAGGGGAATGCCCGGCGCTGCGGTTTCGGGCAGGCTTGCAAGTGGTGACAACGCCGCAAGCCCTAGGCCCAGCGTAAACGCTCGGCGGCTGATGGCATGGTGTTCGGTCATAACTTCTCCATTCGCAGAGTGCGGTTATGCGATAGTTTTGGTCACTATACTGCCCAGATGTTTAAAGATGCTGGTTTAATTGTCTGCGCGGCGCAATAAATCGGTGGGCGGACGTGTTGGGGTGTTTGTCGTTTTCGTACTGTTGCCACATTTGGGGCGGTTCCGGCGTCCGGCATCCTCGCGTTCGTCGGCTACAGGCATAAGAAAGGGAGGGTCGGTTTACCGGCCCTCCCTGGGTACGAAGCGCTGGGGTACCGTCGCTTGTTTGCACTGCGACCGTGTTTCCCGTTGCGCTCGCCAGTCGCTTAGCGCTTGATCTCGATATCGTCGAGCTTGACGTCCATGGCCTCGGTCTTGGCCTCGGCGATGTCGTCGGCAAATTCCAGAGACTTCATCATGGTCTCGACGGCGTCCTTGTGCTCCTCGACGTTGTCGATACGCACATACACACTGCCGCCGTCAACGTCGGTGAAGTATTCGGTCGTTACGCCGCCCGAGTGTGTATAGGAAGCGTTGCGCCAAGTCTTGCCGTTGTACTTGACGGGGTCATTCTCGGTCCACTCAAAGCTGGCATTCCACTTTGCCTCGTAGTCGAACAGCTCGTCGGCGTTCTTGTCAGGATCGAAGACGGGGATGAAGCGATCGCTGGCGTGCTCGCTCTCGGTGAACTTAAACTGGGCCCTGTCGGCGGTGTCGCCGGCAACGTCGGTAATCTCGACGCCCTCGGGAACCTCGACCTTAAACCAAATGAAGTCGGTCCTCATATCCACGGCTGGCTTTTCTGCCCCGCCGCCACCGCCACTTCCGGTAGCGTCGCCGCTGCCACCGCAGCCCACCAGGGCAACTGCGGCAAAGAGACTGATGCAGAGGGTGAGAATCGCAAAGGCCTTCTTTTTCATGGTCGTGTCCTCCTCGATCTGTAACCGCCCATGGATTACCTGTCTTTACTGTACGCGTGGACGGCTCGCTAGGGTGGGCCATGTGTCCCATTCTGAGGGCCGGATTTGCGCCGTTAAGTGGCAATATGTTCGGGCGCAAAAGAGGGGAGGGCTGGTGCTGTCGGCCCTCCCCGGGTTGGGCGCCCGTTGTTTTAATGGGGCGCATGTGCGCGGGTGCGCGTAGGCGCGTGCGGGTGTCCCGTTACTTGATCTCGATGCTCGAAATCTCGACTTCGCGTGCCTCGGAAACTGCCTCTTCCATGTCATCGGGGAACTCGATGGAGTTGAGGAGTGCCTCGGCTTCTTTCTTGTGCTGGTCGAAGTTCGAGATGAGGACGTAGACGCTTCCCGGCTCAACATCGGTAAAAAGCATGGTTGAGATGCCGCTGTTGTCCTCGTATGTTCCGACGAGCCACGTCCTGCCGTTATACTCGACGGACCCGCCATCCTTCCACTGGAACGTATCCCCCTTCTTTTCCGCCTGGTCGGCGTGGGATTCCTCGGCCGTCAGCGCTTTTTTCCAAACGGGGATAAAGCGATCGGCCGAGGCGTTCTCGTCTTCGGGGAAGGTGAGCTGGACCCTGTCGGCATTCTTGCCGGCAGAGTCGCTTACGCCGACGCCCTCGGGCATCTCGACCTTAAACCAGATGTAGTCGGTCTTCTTGGCGACGGGGGCCTTTTCCTTGCTCTCGCTCTTGGGGGCGCTGCCGCCGCCCGATGCGCTCCCGCCGCAGCCCACAAGGGCGAGCGCGGCAAAGAGGGCGATGCAAAGGGAAAGGATCGATAGGGTCTTTTTCTTCATGGTGGCGTCCTCCTTGTCTGCCAGGGACATCGTGTGCCGCGGATCGCTGGGGCGGCGGTTACGCATGCGCATGATGTCTTTGTTTACTGTGCGGTTATTCTTCCATTCGTCGTCCGGTGCCGTGATGAGCTTGCCCCAACATAGGGCTCCTTACCTATATGTATGCCCCAGTTGCCGCTGCCCGGAAGTCTCGAAAGGTGGGCCATGTGTCCCATGTTTGCGGTGCCGACGCCTATCGTTCGTCATAGAAATCCGCGATGGCCAGGTGCGCTGACGCTTATGTACTTATGGGCTAGACTTAGCACCATTATGTGATCGATGCGGTCGGTCGGCGGTTTCCACCCGACCGATGTATATGACTTGAAGGTGCATGCGTATGAGCCAAGAGATGATGGACAAGACCTGCCGCGGGTTTGCCGAGGCGCTTGCCGCGCGCGAGCCGGTTCCCGGCGGTGGCAGCGCGAGCGCCTTTGTGGGCGCGCTGGGCGCCTCGCTGTGCGGAATGGTTGCCCGCTACGGTGCGACTAATCCCGCGCTTGCTGATCGTGCGGATGACCTGACGCGCGCGTTTGCCCAGGCTGATGAGCTGGCCCAGGAGCTTGTCGAGTTGGTTTCCGAGGACGTTCGTGCCTACAGGCGGGTGTCCGCGGCGTACGGTATTCCGCGTGACGATCCGGCTCGAGCGACCGCGATTCAGGATGCGCTGCATGTGGCCGCTATGCCGCCGTATCGCATTATGGATGCCTGCGGGCGTGCGCTGGCGCTGCTCGAGGACATGGCCGACAAGGGTTCGCGTCAGCTGCTGTCCGATGTGGCGTGCGGCGCCGTGTTCTGCCGTGCCGCTATGCAGGGCGCGAGCTTGACGCTCTTTGCGAACACCACGTCTATGAAAGATCGCGCTCGTGCTGAGGAGCTCGAGACGGCGTGTGATGAGTTGCTCGACACATGGTTGCCGCGCGCCGATGCGCTGGCGCGCCGCGCCTCCGACGCTGCAAGGAAGAGAGGATAGCCATGGCTGAACTGCTGAAGGGTGCTCCCGTTGCTCGCGCTTTGACCGAGGAACTTGCTGCTCGCTGTGCAGCCCTGCGCGAACGTGGCGTTGTGCCGACGCTGGCCATTGTTCGTGTGGGCGAGCGCGAGGACGACCTGTCCTACGAGCGCGGTGCCCTCAAGCGCTGCGAGAAGGTTGGCATTGAGGCTCGCCGCGTTTTGCTTTCTGCCGATGTTTCGCAGGACGAGCTGTTGGCGGCCATCGAGGACATCAATACCGATTCGGCTGTTCATGGCTGTCTGATGTTCCGCCCGCTGCCCGCCGGCCTTGACGAGAACGCCGTCGCCGCAGCGCTCGATCCCGCCAAGGATGTTGACTCCATGACGCCGGCCTCGCTGCTTACCACGCTTTCGGGTCGTGGCGAGGGCTTTGCTCCCTGCACGGCCGAGGCCGTGTTGGCGTTGCTGGACCATTACAGTGTTGAGCTGGATGGGGCCAAGGTTGCGGTCGTCGGTCGGTCTCTGGTGATTGGTCGTCCCGTTGCCGCCATGCTTACGGCGCGCAATGCGACCGTGACGACGTGCCATACGCATACGCGCGACCTTGCTGCCGAGTGCCGTGCTGCCGACATTGTGGTTGCCGCCGTTGGACGCGCGCGCACGATTGGCGCAGATGCGGTCCGCGAGGACCAGGCGATTATCGATGTTGGCATTAATTGGGACGAAGCCGCTGGCAAGCTGGTCGGCGACGTCGATTTTGATGCCGCGGAGCCGGTTGTTGGCGCAATCACCCCCGTGCCGGGTGGCGTGGGCGCCGTGACGACAGCAATTCTCGCCAAGCACGTGATCGAGGCGGCTGAGCGCGCGGTAAAATAGGCGTTTGGAGGCTGTTTAGGGGGTTGGTTAGATACCCCGTGGTCAAAAAATGCCAAATATGAGTACTGTTGCCAAGTTAGTCACATATGTTTGAGATCATTTTGGCTCTTTAGCGATAAGTAATATCGTTAAAGAGCCAATTTTATTGGACGTATGGGGAATTACTAGACTCAGTTTTTGGACAGGTGAGGATTCCCGGCGCCCGGAACAGTGCAATTTGCTGCCACTAAATTTGTGACAGTACTCATATTTGGCATTTTTTGACCACGGCGGCTGCCGAGGCCGTGGTTTCGCCCTTTCTGCGCCGAAGCGATACACTGTTGCCGTTTGATTTTTTCGCTCAAGGAGGATGCGCATGCCGTGCACAACGATTCTGGTCGGTAAAAACGCAAGCTACGACGGGTCGACCCTGGTCGCGCGTAACGAGGACTCGTCCAACGGGGTATTTGAGCCCAAGCGCATGCGCGTAGTGCATCCCGACGAGCAGCCGCGCGTCTACACGAGCGTCCTGAGCCACCTGACCGTTGAGCTGCCCGATAACCCCATGCGCTATACGAGCGTCCCCGATGTTGTTCCGGGCCACGGTATCTGGGCCGAGGCCGGTTTCAACGAGCTCAATGTTGGCATGTCCGCAACCGAGACGCTTACCACCAACGAGCGCGTCCGCGGCGCCGATCCGCTCGTGGACTACGTGCCCGCCAAGGGCAACGAGGGTGAGGACGGCTATGTGCCGGCGCAGCCCGGTGGCCTGGGCGAGGAGGACATGGTGACCCTGGTGCTGCCGTATGCCAAGTCCGCCCGCGACGGCGTGCGTATCTTGGGCGACCTGCTCGAGCGCTACGGCACTTACGAGAACAACGGCATCGCCTTTAGCGACGTGGACGAGATCTGGTGGCTCGAGACCATCGGCGGTCACCACTGGATCGCCAAGCGCGTGCCTGACGACGCCTATGTGACCATGCCCAACCAGCTGGGCATCGACAGCTTTGACCTGGATGACGCCGAGGGCGCCCAGGCCGACCATATGTGCTCCGCCGACCTGCGCGTCTGGATGGCCGAGTGGCATCTGGACCTGACGCTGGGCGTCGAGAGCGACGGCCCGGCTGCCGTCTTTAACCCGCGCGAGGCCTTTGGCTCGCACAGCGACAGCGACCATGTCTACAACACGCCGCGCGCCTGGTACATGCAGCGCTGCCTCAACCCCAGCGACGTGTGGGATGGCCCCGACGCCGACTACACGCCCGAGAGCGACGATATCCCCTGGAGCCGCGTGCCCGAGCGCAAGGTGACCATCGAGGACATCAAGTACGTGCTCTCGAGCCACTACCAGGGCACGGAGTACGACTGCTACGGCAGCAAGGGCACGCCCGCTACGCGTGGTGCCTATCGCCCCATCGGCATCAACCGCAACAGCCAGCTTGCCGTGTTGCAGCTGCGCCCCTATGCGCAGCCGGCCTACCGCGCCGTGCAGTGGATGGCCTTTGGTTCCAACTCGTTTAACGCGCTGGTTCCGCTGTACGCCAACGTCGAGACTATGCCCGAGTACTATGCCGACACGCAGGCTCGCGTGACGTCCGAAAACTTCTACTGGGCCAACCGCCTGATCGGCGCGCTGGCTGACGTCCGCTTCCATGAGTGCGGCCGCGCGGTCGAGGATTATCAGGAGAAGATCGGTGGCATGGGCCACAAGCAGATCCATGACGTCGACGCTGCCGTAGCCGCTCTGCCCGAGGTCGAGGTGCCTGCCGAGCTTGCACGCGCCAACGAGGCCTTTGCCGAGCGTGTTCGCGTGGAGACCGATGCCCTGCTGGGCAAGGTGCTTTACACCACGAGCTGCGCCATGAAGAACTCTTTCGCGATGAATGACAACGTGAGGTAGGGATTTCCCGTCGATCGAATAGCGCTAAAACGCTTTGTCGCTTTCGCTCAATCTTGGGTACAAGAACGCCAATGCAGTTGTTTGTGATTGGAGATAACCATGGTTATGAAACTCGATCAGCTTGTTAACGGCGCCATTAACGTGGGCTTTGGCGCTGCCGCCGTTGCTGTCGAAGGCGGCAAGAAGGTCCTCGACGACCTTAACACCAAGGGCGAGCAGGTCCGCAAGGACACCGCCACCCCCGATATCGCCCGCAGTGTGTCCGACATGTTCGAGCAGGCCGGCGGTACCATCTCCGATCTGACCGAGCGCTTGGGCATGCAGGGCGAGACCGCGGCCCAGCGCGTGCTTGACGAGCTCATCCTTGCCCGGGTCCGCGTCATGACCGCCCCCGAGCGCACGGCCTTCCTGGCCCATGTGCGCGACATCGTCGATTCGGTCGAGGACAACGTGACCTCGGTGCCCGTCGAGTCCGTTGAGCCCGACGATGCGAAGGATACCGAAGAGGCCGAGTAGCAGCGCAGATGGCAGATTCCACCACCGATTACAACAATCTAGATCCTTTGGGTGACGAGGCGGCGGTTGTCGATGAGGTCGATGCCGCCGTCTCGGGCGCTCGCAAAAAGCCGCGCGCTGTCGATATGGTCCCCGAGGAGCCCGACGCGATGGCACCGGACGAGGAATACCAGCTCACGCCGGCGGGTCGTCGCGAACGCATTGGGCAGATTGTTCGCCTGGTCAAAAAGTACCGCGTGTGGGATAACCTCACGCCGGTTCGTTTGCGCCGCCTGCTCGAGGAACTCGGCCCCATGTTCGTCAAGATGGGGCAGATTCTGGCCAACCGGTCCGAGATTCTGCCGCAACGCTTTTGCGACGAGCTGCGTCGTCTGCGCTCCGACGTGGAGCCGGTGCCGTACGAGGTAGTGCTTCGCTGTCTGGAGGAAGAATACGGCCTGCGCCTGGGGGAGATGTTCGATGCGATCGATCCCAATCCGCTTGGTAGCGCATCGCTCGCGCAGGTGCACCGCGCTCGTCTGGTGACGGGCGAGGACGTGGCCGTCAAGGTGCAGCGCCCCGGTGCGCAGCAGGTTATGGCGCAGGACATCGATATCATCCGCTCGGTGGTGCGTATCGTTTCCAAGTTCGTCAACACCGATCAATTCGTTGACCTGCACGGCGTGGTCGAGGAGCTGTGGACCTCGTTTCGCGAGGAGACCAGCTTTTTGGCCGAGGCCAAAAACCTCAACGACTTCTACGAGTTCCATAAGAGCGTTCATGGCGTGACGTGCCCTAAATCCTATCTGGACCTGTGCACCGAACACGTGGTGGTTATGGACTACGTCGACGGCATTTCGATCGCCGATCCTGAACGCTTGGTGGCCGAGGGCTATGACTTGGAAAAGATCGGTGCCGCAATCGTCGAGGACTACTCGACGCAGGTGCTCGATGACGGCTTTTTCCATGCTGACCCGCATGCGGGAAACATCATCCTCAAGGACGGCATCGTTTACTTTATCGACTTGGGTATGGTCGGACGCATGTCGAGCCACGACCGCGGTATCGTCAAGGACATGATTTTCGCCGTGGCCGAGGGCGACGTGCCCAAGCTCAAGGATTCGCTCATGCGCTTCGTCGTGACGCGTGGCGACTCGGCCGAGCTCGATCATTCAGCGTTTTTGTCCGATTTGGACTTTATCGTGGCTGACTTTGCGGGCCTTGACCTTAAGGACCTAGATATCGGCGAGTTTTTGACCTCGCTGTTAAACCTCGCGCGCAAAAATGACGTTGAGCTGCCGAGCGTGGTGACGATGTTCGCGCGCGGCATGGTGACGCTCGAGGGCCTGCTGACCGAGTACATGCCCGACGTCAACATGATCCAGATCATTCAGGCACACATCAAAAACGAGAAGAGCACCTATGCGCGCGTGCGCGATATGAGTCGCGACTTTGCGGCGAGCAGTTATCGCGCGGCGAAGGGCTCACTCGAGGCGGCTGAGTATCTGGGCCTGGCTTCGCGTATGCTCACACGCGGCCAGCTTAAGGTGAACACGCAGATCATGAGCAGCGATAAGGCGCTGCGACAGCTGGGTGGGATTATCGACCGCATGTCGATGGCTATCGTTATCGCCGGTCTGTTTATCGGTTCGTCGGTGGTGTACTACGCGCGCATCGAGCCGGTTGTGTTTGGTATCCCGGTCATTGGCTTTATGGGCTACGTGAGCGCGCTGGTGCTGGCACTTATGCTGGGCCGCAATATCTGGCTCAACAGCCACGGCGGCAAGCACTAGAGTCTGCGACCGTCACCGCATTTTCCTATCGCAAACAATAGCTTTTACCTTGGGCTTCGCCTGCGTGCGAGGCCCTTTTGCGTGATAGCATATTGACGGTATTAATCGATGGCCTAGATGGTGGTGCGGAGACGCACGAATGCGCGGTTTTCCTGCGCGTTTGGGAGAATCGGGGTGCAAGTCCCCGGCTGTACCAGTAACCGTAATTCCTCTTGGCTCGGGATGCTCGCGTCGCAGATCGGACGACGTGCCCGAGCCGTTAAGGTTAAGTCGGATCGCCTCCCATCTTGCACGTTGCCGCGGCGTATGCCGCCGGTGTGCATAGGGCTCTGGAGGGAAGGGGACCCCGATGGGGGAACTCGAGCGCAACATGCGCGATGACGTGGGGCAGCCGCTGGGCAATGCTCCAAGTACAGACAATGGGGGACAAATGGATATGTTTGAGGACGAGCGTGAGCGCGCCTCGTTGCATCGTCGTGGCGCGATTGCACGCGGTGTAGCCAAGCGCGGCCTGGTGGCATTCCTGGCCTTCGCGATGGCCTTTGGCACCACGCCGGCTCAACTGTGGGCCGAGGGCGCCGAGGGCATTGCCGAGGCTGTGGCTCAGGCTGCGACGCCGGGCGAGGACGCAGCGCTTGCGGGCGGTACCGCCGAGCAGAGCGGCACCGAGGTCTCGGATTCCGAGGGCGCGCCTGCAGCTAGTGCCGCCACAACAGAGGCAGCAACTGGCGACGAAGGCTCGGCGACGGGGGAGAGCCCTGCTACGAGCGAGCAGTCTTCGACGGCATCCGCTGGCCAAGCAGGATCTGCCGCCGCGGCTGCCGTCCAGACGGAGAGCCCGACAGAAACCGGCGATGTCGCCAAGAAGCAAGTCGAGGTCTCGTTCTCGATTATCGGCACCGATGCCGACGGCAAGGCTCAGACCTGGGTGGCACCTACGCAGCTCAAGCTCGACGAGGGCGCGACGGCTGCGGATGCCTTTATTAAGCTGCAGGAGAAGACGGGCTTCAAGGCGGACTACGATCCGAACACGGCATACGGGTTCTACCTCAAAAGCATCACATCCCCGAGCGATGGCCGCACGCTTGCCTACGATCCGACGACTTATGCCTTCTGGCAGCTGTTCGTCGATGGCGCGTCTTCCTCGGTTGGCGCGAGCAGCGTCAAGCTCACCCAGGGGCAGAAGATTGAGTTTGCCTATACGGCTGGTAGCGCGTCCCCTGTCGTTAAGGACCAGGTTGCCGCTAATGTGACCGTCATTGGTCGCGATGCCCAGGGCAAGACTCAGACTTGGGTCGATAACGCGCAGTATGTGGTGACGTCCGGCTCGAGCGCACTTGACCTTACGAAGGTCGCGCTCGAGGCGAATGACATCGACGCCGTTGCTGCGGGCTCCTTCATTCTGAGCCTTAAGTACAACGGCGTTGAGCTGGGTACGCCGCTCGATTATTCGACCTATTGGCAGCTGTTCATCAACGGCAAGTCGAGCGACTACACGGCAGACAATGTCACCATTCATGCTGGCGATACCGTTACGTGGTTCTACGGTGGCTGGGGCGACCAGTTGCCCTCTGATTCCGTCCATGCTTCCGTTCAGGTCCTCGGTAAGGACAAGGACGGCAAGCAGCAGGTTTGGGCCTCGACGGGCCAGACGAGTCTCAAGGCGGGCTCTACTGCCAAGGATCTCCTTGAGCAGACCGGCCTTAGGCTCGATTCTAGCGAATCGTCTAGGGGCTGGTTCCTCAACGGCATTTATTCGCCATTCGACGTCGACGGTAAGCCCTATGTCTGGGATGCTGCAACCAATAGCTATTGGCGCTTCTACGTAAATGGCAAGTTCGCCGACGTTGGCGCCGGTGCCTACAAGCTCCAGGAGGGCGACGCCGTCACCTTTATGTATGGTGCTGACGCCGATGCCCTCCCCGGTCAGGTTCTTGGGTCCGTCGATGTTATCGGTCCCGATGTCAACGGCAACAATACTCGCTGGGGCTCGGCAAGCAATGTTTCCCTGCCCGAAGGATCTACGGCCCAGAACCTTATCGAAGCGGTTCTGAAGGCAAAGGGCGTTAAGTACAGCGGCTCCCAGAGTGGTGAGTACTGGTTCCTCAATTCCATCGACTCGCCGTTCGGAGGCAAGACGTACGGCTATGATGGTGCGACCAATAAATATTGGCACCTGTATATCAATGGAGAGCCCTCCTTACTCTGCGCCAATCAGATTACGCTCAAGAGCGGCGATAAGGTTACGCTTGCCTATACCACCGACGATTCGGCCATGCCCGATCCCGACAAGATTGTCGTGGACCCGAGTGCGACGACTCCTGATTGGGATGCCGAGTGGGCCGGCTACGGCAACAGTGGCAACGGTTCGACCGTAACGGATGCCAAGACGCCTGCGCAGGCCGCCGGTCTTAAGTGGGCCTTCGATTGGAAGGCCGAGTCTGGCCAGCAGTATGCCAACTGCAGCGAGCCTGTCATTGCTAACGGTTTTGTGTACATCGCGACCGAGAACGAGCTCATTAAGATCGATTCGTCCACGGGCAAAAAGGTTGCCTCTGCGCCGCTTGCCTCCAAGGTGAGCTATACCTCTCGTCCGATCTATACCAACGGCCTTATCATCGTTCCGCTCAACGGCGGTGCGGTCCAGGCGATTACTGCGGACAAGCTGATCTGCAAGTGGCTGACGCCCGGTTTGACGGACTTGACGCAGAGCTCCTGCACCGTGGTTTCGGACGGCGAGTACGTCTATGTTGGTACGGTCGATATTTCGTATGACGAGAATTACAACGCGACCTACGGCAACGGCTCCTTTGCGCGCATTAAGATTGCCACGGGCGAAGTTTCTTGGCAGAACATTGACGCTTCCGAGGGCTATTATTGGACTGGCGCTGCGCTGACGGATAAGTACACCATTGTTCCTACGAGCGCGGGCACGCTTAAGTGCATTGATAAGACGACGGGCGATGTCGTTTCGACCATGAAGCTCGGCGCTGTCGCAAATGCCGATTGCATTGCCGATCCGTCCAATGGTTCGACCTTCTATCAGATGACGCACGACGGAAAGCTCCATGTGATTTCGCTTTCGGCGAAGGGCGTGCTGAGTGAACGGAAGACGGTTGATCTGGGCCTTACGAATAATCTGAGCGCCCCTGCGGTGTCTGGTGACAATCTGATTGTCGGCGGACAGACGGCTACGGGCTCTGCTCTGGTTCTCTATAACCTGAAGACGGGTAAGACCACGATGGTCGCTGCTGCCGACGGCAAGGCGCTGCCGGCTGGCCTCAACGGTATTGCTGCTACGCCGCTGGTGAGTGTTCAGGGCGGCAAGACCTATGTGTACTTCACCGTTAACAGCGCGGATAGCAAGGATTACGTCAACTACTCTGCTGGTGGTGGCGTGTATCGCTATACGCTCGGCGACGCAGAGGCGACGCAGATTTATGATGCGGCTGGCCATTACCAATACTGTGACTCTCCGGTCATTGCCGATGCTTCTGGCAACCTGTACTACATCAATGATTCGGGCACGCTGTTCAAGCTCGGGGCTGTTGAGTCTTGGACGGTTGCCTTTAATTCCAACGGCGGGTCTGCTTGCGACACTAAGTTTGTGGCTACGGCCGACGGCAAGCTGGTCAAGCCGGCCGATCCGACGCGCGATGGCTACACTTTCGGCGGTTGGTTCACCGATGAGGCTTGCACGCAGGCGTATGACTTCAGTACGCCGGTGACGGCCGATCTGACGCTGTATGCCAAGTGGACCAAGAATGCTGTTAACCCTGGCGGCAATGGCGGCAATGGCGGCGCTGGCAACGGTTCCGGTGCTGGCGCTGGCACGGGCACGGGTTCCGGCTCCGGCACGAAGGGCCAGCAGGCTGGCGGCGCTGTCGCTCCGGGTCATAAGCCGACGACCAAGACGACGGTTTCGACCAAGACCGAGACCAAGGACAACAAGTCCAACAAGAAGGACTCCGATAAGTCCGATAAGAAAGACGAGAAGAAGTCTGACAAGAAGTCTGACAAGAAGGATAGCAAGTCCGACAAGAGGTCCGATTCCAAGTCCGATACGGGTGCTGCTTCCACGACCACTGCTAAGAAGTCCTCTAGTGCTTCCGAGCAGGAGACTGGCACCAATCCGCTCGCCATCGTTGGCATCGCCGCCGGCGTCATCGGTCTCGCCATCGTCGGCGTGTTCGTGTTCACCAAACGTCGGTAGGTGAGGGCTGTGTCCAATAAATCCAAGGACGCTGACCCCAAGCAACCAGATTCCTCGTTTATCCAGCTTGACGATGCAAAGCAACAGGGCGCCGCTTCGGCGGCGTCCGCCCCTCGCCGCAAGGCGCTCCTCGGCGTTCTGACTGCCGCGTGCACCATTCTGATCGTCGTCTCGCTGGGTTTCGTCCATCCTTCCGCAAGCGGTGCCTGGTCCATCGACTGGATCATTCAGACCGTGGCGGGGGAGAGCGTCGTCACCAAGGACACCAAGGTGTCTGGCTCGACTACGACTACGGGCGAGGCCAGTTCCAAGGATTCCAAGTCATCGAATGACGCGAAAGATGAGTCCAAGCATTCTGATGAGTCCAAGTCCAAGGACGATTCCGAGTCTTCAAACAAGGAATCGGACAAGAACTCGGATAACAAGAAGTCCGAGGACCAGGACGGCAAGAAGTCTGGCGATAAACCCGCTGCCCAAAATACGGGAGCCGGTGATACTTCCAATGCGTCTGGCGGTGCTTCTTCGGGCGGTAGCCAGTCGTCTGATGGAGCCTCATCCTCTAATGGTGGAAACGCCTCCTCGGGCGGCCAGAGCGGCTCGCAGGAGTCCAGCTACGTAACAGTGACGGTTTCGGTCACTTCGAGCGCTGTGGGCAATCCTGTGTCTTCTGGTGGCACCTTTACCTTTAACGAAGGCGCTACCGTCTACGATGCCCTGTGCGCGCTGGGCCTTTCTGTCAACGCACATGGCTCGTCGTACGGCACGTATGTCTCCGCGATTGGTGGTTTGGCCGAGAAACAGTACGGCGGCACGAGCGGCTGGATGTACTCCGTCAACGGCTCAACGCCCATGACGGCCTGCAGCAACTACGTTCTCTCCAACGGCGACAACGTGGTCTGGTATTACGTAACGGGCTAGAGACCTCGACATATCGCACCAAGCGGGCGGTTCGGACAGACATCTGGGCCGCCCGATTTTCATGCGAATGGGATTGGGCTGCCGGGTCTCTCGGCAAACAAAAAACCGGTTGGAATGGGAATTCCAACCGGTTATACCTTTAAGCAAATAGCGAATCGACTACGACCGTGCGCCCTCGAGGAAGAAGCGGCGGCTGAAGTAGTTGTACCAGGTGACGAGGAACGTGGCGATGGCCTTCATGGCCTGGTAGCCGATGCTCAAAAACGTGACGCCCACAAACATGTACAGGTCGTTGAGGCCCAGGCCGATCACCGACAGGATGGTGAAGATCGTGAACTCGCGCTTGCGGCTCATGCCCTCGCGATGGTCGAACACGTACTTCATGCTGAGCCAGTAGTTGACCACGACGGACGTGGTAAACGAGACCGTGGTGCTCATCAAAAAGTCGAGGTGAAACAGCTCGACGAGCGCAATGAGTATACCCCAGTCGATGCCAAAGGAGATAAGACCCACGACAGCGAACTTGAGGAACTGCTTGGTATGAGGTTGTGCCAGTGCCTTGCGCACGTAATCACATCCAATGCGTTGATGAATCGAGCAGAGGATACTTTAGAGCTTTTGCAAGGGAAACGTAAGGTCCTTGCCAAGAACTATACGAACTCGCCAAATTTTCAAGAGCTAATCCGCAAACGTTGAAAATTTGCCCGTAAACGAGCAATGCCCACGAACAACACAGCGCACGACGCGCGTCATCCGTGGGCATTGTAAAGCTGTAAGGTTGCGAGTTACTTGGTCTCGTCGCCTTCCAGGAAGATCTTTCGGGTCACAAAGTTGTAGACCATGACAAGCGCGGTGGCGCAAATCTTGGCGATATTGGCCTCGAGCCCCAGGCCGGCGTTGAGTGTCAACACGATACCGTCGTTGAGTGCCAGGCCGATCACGGACAGCACGACAAAGATAATGAACTCGCGGCGGCGGCTCATGCCTTCCTTGTGCGCAAACACGTACTTCATGCTGGCGAGGTAGTTAAAGATGAGTGAGATGATAAAGCCGCTGGTGTTGGCGATTAGGATGTTAAGGCCCAGACCGTAGTGGAGCAGATTCATAATGCCAAAGTCGATGACCGTGGCGACGATGCCGACGACGCCAAACTTCATGATCTGCGCAAGGAGCTTTTGCATGGTACCTGCCTTATGGTGGCGCCGGGGCGCCGCGGGGATGACAAACTCAGCAAGTTTAGCCAATCCCCACGGGTGGAGCTAGGCGCGCTCCTCGATAGCACCGTTTCTATATGCATCGAGCAGCTGGCGCAGGTCCTGGATCTGGCTGCGGATCTTGGCACCGGAATCGGTGTCGCTCACCATGCGGCGACGGTCTGCTTGGTCAAAACGATTGGTCTCGCTCTCGATGTCCACGTTGCGTGTGAGTGCCTCGGCAACCGTCGTAAAGGCCCGGTGCGACTTGAGGCGGCAGCCGCGCGAGCTCGAGATGAGCGTATAGCCGGCGATACCTGTCTTGGGATGGTAGGCGCGGCAGAAGCCGCCGTCGATGACCAGCAGCTTGCCCTCGGCGCGGATGGGCTGCTCGCCCTTGGTGGTTTTAACGGGCGTGTGGCCGTTGATGATGTGGCCGGTCGGCGAACATGCCATGGGCGCGACGCCAAACTCGCGCATGATGTCGTCGCAGACCGAGGGCGACTTGGTAAGCGTAAAGTACGGGTCCATCGGCTCGACCCAGGTGCTCTTATCGGCGATATAGGCGCGCTCAAAGGTACGCACCAGGCGTCCGCTGGCGGGTGAGTTAAAGCCGATCCACAGGTACCACATCCAGTCGAGGGCGTCGCGGTCGCCCACGCGCCAGGCGCGGCGGGCGATGTGGTCGCAAAAATCGAGATAATCGCGGCCAGCGTGCCAGGTGCCCAGGCAGTTCATGCTGCTAAAGGTGCCGTCTTCGTTGAGCGGCACGCAGCCGTGGAACAGTAGGTTGCCGTTGGCGACCTTGTACATCGAGCCGTGGGAATAGAGGAAATCGATATGGCGATGCAGGTGATCGGCGGTGACAAACTCGGACACGAGCTTGTCGATGATGTGCTGCTCCTCGGGCGTGAGCGTATAGGGGTCCGCCGGGTCGACGGTGGGGAAGTCGTTGGTCGTGAGCGGCCACACGCTGCCGTCGGCGAGCGTGACCGTGCCGGTGTCGTGTTCGATCTTGTCGAGTAACAGGCGGTCGGTCATGTCGAACTCGGGATGGCGCTGGATAATCTGGCCCTCGAGCTTAAAGAGCAACACGTTGATGGCCTTGATCAGCGGGGTGATGGACTCACCGTCGGTGTAGGTGGCATCGGCAAAGGCGACAAGCTCACGCAGCGAGATGCCGTAGTCGTTCTCGAGGATCTCGTAATTGTCGTAGCGTAGGTTGTTGCGCAGCACCGTGGCGATGCAGGCGGGCTCACCGGCCGCAGCGCCCATCCACAGCAGGTCGTGGTTGCCCCACTGGATGTCGAGTGAATGGTAGGTGAGCAGGCGGTCCATAATCTTGGCCGCGCCGCCGCCGCGGTCGAAGATGTCGCCCACCAGGTGCAGGTGGTCGACGGCCAGGCGCTTGATGAGCGAGGCAAGCGACTCGATAAAGTCGTCGGCGCTGGCGGTCTCCAGGATGGACTCCACGATGCGCTCGTGATAGCGCACGCGATAGTTGTTCTCGTCCGGATGCGTGTGCAGCAGCTCGTCGATGATGTAGGCGTAATCGCGTGGGATGGCCTTACGCACCTTGGAGCGCGTATAGCGGCTCGAAAGCGAGCGGGCGACCATGATGAGCTGGTCAAGCATCGTTTTGTACCAGGTGGGCGAGTCCTCGCGCTGGCTGCGGACCAGCTCGATCTTCTCGCGCGGATAGTAGATGAGCGTGCACAGCTCGCCCTTCTCGTCAAAGGAGAGCGTTTCGCCAAAGATTTCGTCGACATGCTCGCGCACGACGCCCGAGCAGTTGTTGAGGATGTGCATAAAGGCTTCGTACTCGCCATGCACGTCGCTCATAAAATGCTCAGTGCCTTTGGGCAGGTTGAGGATGGCCGAGAGGTTGATGATCTCGGTAAACGCGGATTGCTCGGTGGGAAACTGTCTCGACAGCAGGCGCAGATACTTGAAGTCTTGCGGATTGCGATCGAATGCGACCATGAAACACCTTCCGATAGGGCTGGTAAAACTGATAAACAGCGTCAAACGTTTATCAGTATGCGCCGCTTTTGTTTCGATTGGGGATGGGCGGCCGAATTGTTAGCCGAACGGTTTGGTAAATCGATTTAGTGGAGGTAGATATGGCGGTTGAGTGGAGACGATAGAGGGTGTTTTCTCAGATATTTATGCGTGGGGTCGGTGGAAACGATGGTGGTAAAGATGTTCGCTATTTTTGGTTCGATTTGGTAAATAGTGGACATATGTACCGTATGTAGGCTCACTGTGCGATAATTTGCGCAGCAATGAGTAAGGAGCCTCATATGAGTGATTTTGTCCTGACCTGTGAATCCGCCGCCGATCGAACTCGGGAGTTCTTTGAATCGCGCAATATCCCTGTCGTGTGTTTTCATTACGAGATCGACGATGTTGTCTATACGGACGATCTGTATCAGTCGATTACGCCGGACGAGTTTTTTGCCCAGATTGCCGCAGGCGCCATGCCCAAGACATCTCAGGTGAGCGTGGGTGAGTACGAGGAGTTTTGGGAGCCGCTTGTTGCCGAGGGTAAAGACGTGCTGCACCTGACGTTGTCGTCGGGTATTTCGGGTACGTATGGCTCGGCTTGCGTTGCGGCGCAGATGCTCGCGGATCGCTATCCCCAGGGCGGCAAGGTGCGCGTCATCGATTCGCTGGCGGCGTCTTCGGGCTTTGGCCTGCTGGCGGAATGTGCCGCCGACGTGCGCGATAGCGGGGCTTCACTCGACGAGACGGCTGCCTGGATCGAGGAGCACAAGCTCAACCTGCACCACTGGTTCTTCTCGACCGATCTGTCGAGCTACCTGCGCGGCGGTCGCATTTCGGCTGCGAGTGCGATCATCGGCACGGCGCTTAAGATTTGCCCGCTTATGACGGTCGATTGCGAAGGTGGGCTGTCGCCACGTGAGAAGATTCGCACTAAGAAGCGCGCGATTTCCGAGATGGCTAAGACCATGATGGCACACGTGCAGGACGGTGCGGATTATTCGGGTAAGTGCGTCATGTCGCACTCGGCGTGCCGCGAGGATGCCGAGGCAGTTGCGGCGCTGATCGAGGAACAGATTCCGCAGCTTAAAGGTAAGATTGAGATCAATAACATCGGTACTCTGATTGGCTCACATACCGGACCTGGTACGGTGGCGCTCTTCTTTATGGGCGACAAGCGCGTGGATTAGTTTGCCCCATCACATCGCTGCATGATTGCTCAAACGAAAACGGCCCGCCTCACGTTTGTGGGGCGGGCCTTGCTGTTGGGGTTAGCGTTTCTTTCCGCGGAAGAAGAAGCCGTGCAGTGACGGCTTGAGGCCGCGGTTGGCGCGATGCTCCTCGACGCGCTCGTGGATCGAAGCGACGCGCTCGATGACTTCGTCGGGAATCGGCACGTCGGGATTCATGTTCTCGACCTGGCTGACCTCGGCGGCGGAGACCTGGTCGATAATGGGCACATCGTCGTGCGAGATGACAGGTGTGGCGTCTTCCTTCATCTTGCGATAACGCTGCATCATGTCGGTCTGTAGCTGCTGAGCCGAAGGCGGCGTCCAGATGATGGCGTTGGCGCCGGCGGCGATGGTTTCACGGATGCTCTCGGGCGTCTTGCCGCCCGGCGCGATGAGCGGCAGGTTGGGATAGTGCTTGCGCAGCTCGCGTAGGACCTGGGGCGTGTTCTTGCCGGCGGCGATGTTGAGAATCTTGGCTCCAGCGCGCACCTTGGCGTGGGCATCGTCGTCGCAGCGAACGACCGTAGCGATGACGGGGATGTCGGCGATGTTGGTGATGTGCTCGACCATCTCGGCGGTGGCGGGGGAGTTGACCACACAGCCCGCCGCGCCCTGCATCTCGGAGACGGCTGCCATCTGAACGGAGCGCTTGCCGGTGGTGGTGCCACCGCCCACGCCTACGAAGACCGGGCACTCGGCGACGGTCAGCAGCGCCTGCGTAATGGCGGGCTGCGGCGTGAAGGGGTAAACGGCAAAGACGGCATCGGCGTTGGAGTTGCGGATGACCGCGACGTCGGTGGTGTAGATGAGCGATTTGATACGACGGCCGAAGAGCGTGAAGCCGCTGGCCTCCTCAATCTCGTCAGGCATGCGAAGGGCCGCCTTGCGCAGGCGCCCGTCGATGGGCAGCGGCTCCATAGGGAGCAGGCCGTTGGGCGTGACGGCTATTTGGGGCTCGGTGAACTCGTCTGCAAGCTCGACCTCGGAAAAATCGACCGAGGCGACGATGTCCTCGTGCACCTCGGCGGGCACATCGATGGGAGCTTGGTCGTTTGCCGCCGCAGGCGTGTCGAAGGAGCTGGTGCCGACGAAGGCGTCGACGCGCTCATTTAGATCGTTGAGGGTATCCATGGAGGCTCGATTCTATGTGATGATGGCCGGCGCGATGCAGCCGGAATTGCGAATGCTAAATCGTTTGACGAGTTGATTTTTCCCCGCCGCGCCATCCGTTAGACCGAAGGGCCGGCGAACGTGAAGGAGCTGTGGTGGCGGGTATCGAGGTGCTATCTTGAAAGCCCCGTTTAAAAGAGAGGTGACGCGGTATGGAATTGACAGCAATGTTTGGCTCGATCGGCCTGTGTGTGGCCGCAATCGTTGCCGCCGCGGTCATCTACTTTGTGGTCACGGCCATTAAGGGCAAAAGGGCCGAACGCAAGGAGCGCGCGATGCTTAAACAGCATCGCGACCAGCAGGGCAAACGCGCACAGAGATAGCTTGTTGAGTTTTGGATCCGTGCGCTAGCTGCGTTTTCGGATCAGGGCAATGTAGAAGCCCTCAAAGTCGCGGCTAGGCGGAATGGTGAGCGTGCCGGGCAGGCCGTCGACGATGGCCGATACCTGACCCGCGGCAATGGCTTCGGTCAGAGCGTTGGACTCGATGCGCGGCTCCTCACCAGCTTCCTGGGTGCGTCGTGCTTCACTTTCGCTTGGCGTGCCGTCGAGGGGGATGAGCTCGCAGTCCATATGCTTGTCGAGGGCCTCTTGCAGGGCGTCCTCGTTTTCCTGCGGCAAGATCGAACAAGTCGAATAGACGAGCGTGCCGCCCGGTTTGAGGGCCCCCATGGCGCGGTCCAGAAGTGCTCGCTGCGAGCGGGCGCACTTGCTCAGCAACTGCTCGGTGAGGCCGCGCAGGCTTTTCTCGTTGCCACTGATGACGGTGCCCGTGCCGGTGCAGGGAGCGTCGAGCAGGATGCGGTCAAAGCGGAAGAACTCGTCGAGCTCGCGTGCGTCGATGCGCATGACGGGCACGTTTTTGGCACCCTGGCGATGGAGGTTCGACTCGAGCTTTTCGGCGCGGGGAATGCTCATCTCACAGGCGGTGAGGTGCGCCTGTCCCTGGGTGAGGGCGGCGATCTGCGTCGTCTTGCCGCCGGGGGCTGCGCACATGTCCAGGATGTCCTCGCCTGCCTGGGCGCCCAGGACCAACGGCGGCATCATGGATGACAGGCTCTGCAGGTAGATTTTGCCGTCGCGGTAGATGTCGAGATCCCACAGATCTGAAACCTGGGCCTCGGGCAGGATAAAGGCGTCCGGATACCAGGTAACGGTTTGGTGGGCGATGCAGGCGGCATCGAGCGCCGCAGCGATGTCCTCGGCGGTCGCCTTGAGCGTGTTGGCGCGCAGCGTGACCGGGCGTGTGGCCGCGGCGCCGAAGCCCTCGATCATGAGCTTGGCATCGGCGGGCGCATAGGCGCCGGCGACCGTGTCGACCATAAAGCGCGGCAGGTCGGCGGCGCAGGGAAGGGCGGCAAGCTGGTCGGAAAGCTCGGTAGCAGCAAACTGCCTGAGCTTGAGCTCGGCCTTGACCTGCTTTTTCTGCTTACGACGACGCGGCTTGGACATCCGTCTTTCCTTCCCGTCCCAAATTGACTACTTTCCGGGCACGCCGCTGCTGGCGTGCTTTAGTACTGGCTCTCGTGCTTGCTAAAGAAGTCGAAGCGCGGGGGCAGCGGCTTCACGCGGTGCTCGCCGGGCTTCTCGCCCAGGCTCTCCACAAACTCATCCGTGGAGGCAAAGATGTTATCCCAGCTAAAGAAGGCGACCGGGTCAACGTCGAAGTACTCGCAGATGAGCTCGCAGCCGGCCGGCACGATGCCGTGCATGAGCACGGTCGCTACGCGCAGCTCGGTAAAGGCGTCGACGAGGGCCTGCGTCATGGCGGCGTTGGCCGGCTCGCCCTCGAGCTTGTTGGCGGCCTTGGAGGCATCGCTCCAGCGCTTGTTGGCGGCGCGCAGGTAGTCGTCGCACACAGCGAGCGCTCGGTGCGTCTCGAACTTGTACATGGCCTGCTCAAAGGCGAGGGCTGCCTGCTGGGCGGCTTCGACCACGGTGTCAGAAGCGGCACCGGCGGGGATGCAACCGTTGCGATAGGGACTCTCGTCGCCCTCCTTGACGGCGACGCCGTAGAAGCAGCTGCGGGCCAGGCGGTTGAACACGCCGGTCAGCAGCGCGCTCTCCTTAAGGGCGGGGTCGATAACGCGCTTGTCGTCGCAGGCGCGCACCTCGTTGCCGTCCTTGTCCTTGCCGGTCACGCGCGTGTCGTATGCCTTGGGGCTAAAGCTCACCGGCTTCTCGGACAGGCCGAGCGACAGCCAATGCGCGCGCATCTGCTCGCAGGTGTAGTGGTTGAGCAGGTCGTCTGCCGGCGGGGGAGGAGTCTGCGAGGACGAGCTTGCCTTTTTGCCCATGTAGAGCAGGTGGTAGCAGGCGCTGACGGTGCTCTGCGTGAGGTTCCAACCCAGGGCCTCCCACATGGCGGTCTGCGCGATGCAATAGAAGTAGATGTTGTCCTGGCCAATGAACTGGTAGATCTGTGCGTCATCCGAGCACCACCAGTCGCGCCAGTCGAGCGAGCTGTGCTGGTAGGTGGGCGCGGGGACCTGCGTGGAATCGGCGGCGGGCTCGCCCATGAGGGCGGCATCCTGGGCGGCGACGCCCTCGGTCACGCCGGCGGCCTTGGCATCGCGTGCGAGCACGGTGCGCGTATAGCTGATGGGAGCCCACAGGCTCTCGGGCCAGCACCAGCAGGTGACGTCGGAGACGCCATCGACCTCGGGCACCGGAACGCCCCAGTCGATGTTGCCGGTGATGCGGAAGGGTACGAGCGCCTTGCCGCTGCGGAAGCGCACGCCGCCGTTGGCGAGCACCGCGTGGGCATCGTCGCGCTCCTTCCAGCTGGGGAAGGTGACGGTAAAGCTGCTCTTGTTGCCCTCGGGCTCCAGCACGGTGTGCTCGGGAAGCTGATCCTCGACGGCATCGAAGGCCTCGCGGAACTTGTTCTGGATGTAGAGCTGGGCCGGCAGCAGCCACTCTTCCATGGTCTTGGAGACCACGGAGCGAACCTGCGGGTTCTGGGCGAGCTTGGCGGTATAGGTTTTCATAAAGTCGAGGTAGGCCGGCAGGTCGAAGTAGAGGTTGTCGACCGGGCGCAGCTCGGGCACCTCGCCGGTGAGCTGGCTTTTGGGCGCGATGAGCTCCTCGGGCTCAAACTGGTGACCCAGGTCGCACTCGTCGGCATAAGCCTTCTCGGACTTGCAGCCCTGGATGGGGCAGCGGCCGATCACCTGGCGGCCGTTGAGGAACGTGCCGGCCTTGGCGTCGTAGAACTGCAGCGTGGAGCGCTTGGAGATGGTGCCCTGTTCGTGCAGACGCTCGATAATCTCGGCGGTCACCTCGTTGTGAATCTGCGCAGCCGGCTCAAGGCCCGAGCCGCCGTAGATATCGCAGCTGATGTTGTAGTTGTTGAGGGTCGCGGCCTGGCGGGAGTGATTGGACTCGACGTACTCGCTAATGGACTTGTCGTAGCCTTCGTTCTCCTTGAGCTTGCGGTAGCTCTCCATGATGGGCGAGCCGTAGCAGTCGGTGCCCGAGGTGAAGATGACGTTCTCGCGGCCCAGACGGTCGCGCAGGAAGCGGGCGAAGAAGTCGGCCGGGACAAAGACGCCACCAACGTGGCCAAAGTGAAGGCCCTTGTTGCCGTAGGGCTCGCCGGCGGTAACGATGGCGCGGCGAGGCCAGCTGGGACGGTCGTTCATGGAGTATTTGGATGCCATGGGACTCCTTCGCATATGGTGAGAGCGCGGCCGGGCGCAAGGCCTGGCGACGCGGTGGTCAATTCGTGCATATCGTTCGACATTATCGCACATGCGGACGGGTACGTGGCAGGGGCGCTATCCTAAGATGCTATGAATGAGATTTCCAACATACATGCGTTTGAGGACGAGGATTTTCTGCACGCCTGCTTTGTGTGGGGGATGGCAGTGCTTGGCGCATTTGCCGTGTGCCTGGTGCCGGTGTTTATGCTGCTGGGCGGGCCCGCGAATCTGGATGCGGCTGACGCGGGTGGCTGGACGGCAGTCTTGGGCTGGCTAGTCGGCTTGGCTGCGGTTTCGGCGGCGTCATTTGCCGTGCACGAGCTGGTGCACGGTGTGTTTTTTAAGCTGCTGGCGCCTGCGGGCGTGCGGGTGACCTTCGGGGCGAATCGCGAAACCTGCATGATTTACGCCTGCGCCGAGGGCGTGGTGTATTCGCGTGTGCGGTACATGGTCATTTGCCTAGCGCCGACGGTTGCCTTGACGGTGGCGTTTGCCCTGGGGTTTGCGTTCTCGGGCTATCCGCTGCTATGCTACTTGGCGGCTGGTCTGCACTTGTCGGGCTGTGTGGGCGATTGGTATTACGTGCGGACCATTTTGCGCGACCGTCGCATTGTCGCCTGCGAGGATACGTCCTTTGGCGTGCGCTTTTTTGGGTGAGGAGATGTCGATGAAGTCGTTGTTGCTGCATGCGTGCTGTGCACCATGCTCGCTTGAGCCGGTTCGCCTGCTGCGCGAGGAGGGGTTTGAGCCCACGATTTGCTGGACCAACCCCAATATTCAACCGCGCGATGAATGGCAGCGCCGCTTGGACGAGCTGCGCCGGTGGTGTGCCGATGGCGACATCGAGCTCATCGAGGCAGGGGAGGACCGCGATCGCTGGGAGACCGGCGTGGCACCGCTGGGTGCCGATCGGCCTCGCCGCTGTCGCGCGTGCTATGCCCTGCGCTTGGCCGAGGCGTGCCGCGTGGCCCAGGAGCGCGGGTTTGAGTTTGTGGGCACGACGCTCGCCGTCTCGCCGTACCAGCTGTTCGATACCTGCAATGACGTGCTTGAGCGCTTGGCGGCGGCACATGGGCTCACCCCGGTGATTCGCGATTTTCGCCCGTATTACCCCGAGGCGACACGCCGTTCGCGCGAGCTTGGCATGTATCGGCAGAACTACTGTGGTTGCCGCTTCTCGGCTGTCGAGGCGGCCATGGACCGCGCCCGCATCCGCGACGAGCGCAAAGCCGCCAAAAAGTAGTTCATTTGGGCTGGGACTTTGAGCTGTCTGTGCGGTACGGTCGTTTTTGGGAAAGTCGATTTAATTAAGCGTGTGATCGTGGCTCGCTTGATACCAAACGACGACTCCTATGATTCTAATCCTCCGTTTGTTAAACATCAGATCCGGACTTGCTGTTGCATATGAATGGGACGACAGCACAATCATGTCGTTTCCTTCTGCAAATCGCCTAATTACCGGTGTTTTACCGTCTGCGAGCGCCAATACAGCACAGCCGTTCCAAGGCTTTGCGGTGGTATCGACAAGTAGTAAGCTGCCGGGAGGGTAAATGCGGGACATTTCGTCGCCTTTAATTTTAACGAAAACGCTATGTGGGTGACGTTTGGCTACGTCTACAGGTGCGCAAGCATTTTGTTGGCCGTGCGTGATGCGGCGCTTTTGCGATTCGATATCGATGACGGGAAATGCGCCCTCCATTTCGTGGATAGCAGGGTCTTCGTCGGTAACGATTCTTTTATTTGCGAGCTTTACGGCCAAACCGTTTTCCTCGCCAACAAGTTCATCGCGGGTGCAACCGAAGAGCGCTTGTAACTTTTCAATATAGCGCTCACGGGGGGCATACCGACTTTTTTCCCAACGACAAACGGTCTCTTTAGATACCCCCAACATCTCTGCAAGTTGCGCCTGACCAAGATGCTCCATGGTGCGGAGTTTACGAATATTTGCCCCGAAGCCCATGGCTATAGATCCTCTCGCCACAGAGGGAGGCATAGACAGTTTGTGCCACCATAGCCTTTGGTGAGCTCGTCAATGGATAGCGGGAATAATTCCATTCCTGCTTTCTCAAGCGCTTCGTTGGTCCAAACGTTTTCTTCATATACGCATAGTTTTCCTGGCGAGAGCGCAAGGATAGACGTTGCGTTGTTCCGGCGTTCTCTTTCGTAGGCGGTTTGATTCCCGCCTCCGCAGTCAATTACTTTTATTGGTTCGCAACAGGCTGCAGAGAGTATTTCCGGAATCGTGCGATCGATAGGAGTGATCGTAAGGCCCCTTCCGGATCGTTTTAGTTGAATGCTGTATGCATCAACGGCATTGCATATCTCACGATCGATGAGGAACGCGTCGTGATCAATTCTACTTATGAACGTATCGAGGTGGATACGCAGCCCGTCAGAGGGGACTCGAATCGCAATTAGCTCGGTGGTTTGGAATTTATTTGAGGTCAGGAGCTCTTTGGCAAGTGACTCGACGGCGGCGGGTTCAGTTCGGTCAGAGATTCCAACTAATATTGTCTTAGCACTGATAACAATAATGTCTCCGCCTTCGATATGGTAGCTACTCCTGTTCAAATCACATACTGGAGTTTCTCCCATGATCTTGTGGTGGGTGAATATCTGCCGGTATAAGGCGACCTCACGATCACGCTCAGGCCAATACATATGATTTAAGATGATGCCGTCTCCGACTACCACAGCGGGATCACGAGTGAAAAAAAGCGTGTTGAGGGGATTGACCAAGAGCGAGGCGGGATCAAATTGCTCGTGCACGAGCGCCCGTAGTGTTTCCGACTGGTTTGAACATAGCTCAGTGTCTCCAAAGCGAATGCCGTTAAGTACTATATTCACCAATTCCTGGGTGTTCTTAGCGTTCTCAAACAACTGGGTTATTGTCTCGAGGAACTCTCTGCCTGTTGCCCCGCTGCAACGGAGGTAGTCATCAATAAAATATTTAAGTGATTGGGGCTCAGTTTCAAGTGAGTCTTCGAGAAGGTCCCTAATTTCAATGGTTTCTACGCCATGCTTCTCAAGCAATTGAACCATGGAATCGTGCTCATACATTGCTTTGTCGAGGTCAAAACGACCGCTCCATTTTCGCAGGGAGAAAACTTGGCTGAAGTCGGCATCAGGGTAGTTTTGTGTTTCAGCTCCTGGTCGATGGACAAGTACGGCTTTTAAATGACCGATTTCATTTGTTATGTGTATGCCTTGCATGTCTGTCTCCTGTCCTGCTGGTTTTTATATAAGGCTAAGGCAGGTTCCTTGTTGTGTTGCGGAAAAGTTAAAAGACGTATGTAATTGACAAATAACATCAATTTTAAATATCAGATTGATTAATAACGTCACTTTAGCTGCCGTTCATAGGTGAAAAGCGACACGATGGCGATGGTTGGCCGACCACCGCTGAGCAACCTCATACATTTATGGTGCCAGCTGGATAGATGGGAAAAGGAATGAAGGAGGAGATATGGCAGCGGAAAGTTCGAAAGGCATCAAGCAGTTCAAGGTCCCGCACGTATATGCGATCATCTTTGCACTTATGGTCATCTTCGCTGTTCTCACGTGGATTGTTCCCTCTGGGTCCTATCAGCGTCAGGAGGTGAACGGTCGTGAAGTCACTGTCGCAGGTACGTATGAGCAGAGTGAAAAGACATATATTGACGAGGAAACCGGGGATGAAGTAGATCTCAGACAAGGCGTCTTCGATGTTCTTCAGGCTCCAACGCGCGGTATACAAGAGGCAATTGAGGTCGTTGCATTCATCTTGATTGTGGGCGGTTCGTTCCAGGTTATTACTAAAACGGGCGCTATCACGAGCGGAATGGGTCGTGTCGTTCGCCGCTTTAAGAACAAAGACATTCTAATTATTCCTATTGCGATGGTTCTCTTTGCATTGGGCGGAACGAGCTTTGGCATGGCGGAAGAAACTCTCCCGTTCTTTGCGATCTTCATGCCAATTATGATGGCTATGGGCTTCGACTCGATGACGGCGTTCATGGTCGTGTTCGTTGGAGCGCGCACGGGCTACATCGCCTCAACAATTAATCCGTTTAATGTTCTCATTGCGCAAGGTATTCTTGGTATTCAGGGCAACCCCCAGCTGTGGCTGCGTATGATTGCCTGGGTTGTTTTGACCGCCGTTGCAATTACTTGGGTTGTCCTCTATGCACGAAGGGTAAAGAAGAACCCTGAGTCATCGATCACATTTGAGGATGATATCGCCAAGAAAGTCGAGTTCGCTGCCGATGAATCTGCCCTTGACGCGGAATTTACGGGTCGTCAAAAAGGCGTGCTTGCGGTATTTATCGCTGGAATGTGCCTTATCATCTGGGGACTTGTGACCCAGGGCTGGTATATGAACGAGATTTCTGCGGTCTTTTTGGCCATGGGCCTGTTGGCTGGTGTTATTGCGGGCTTTAGTCAGGATGTCATCGCTCAGGAATTTGTTGCGGGTATCGCTGACTTTGCTTTCTCGGCAATTGTCGTTGGACTTGCGCGTGGCATCCTTGTCATTGCCTCTGACGGCATGATCATCGATACCATCCTCAATGCGCTCGCCACTGGTCTGGGCGGCATCCCGGCGGTTCTCTTTACTACGCTTCTTTATGCGGTTGAGAACCTCCTGGCGATTCTGGTTCCCAGCTCATCTGGCCTTGCAGCACTGACCGCTCCCATTTTTGGACCTTTGACCGAACTCATGGGCCTTAATCCCGAGGCTGCCGTGTGGGCTCTCTCCATGGGTAGCGCGACGATGTCTTTGATCTGTCCTACTAGCGCCATTCTTGTAGCGGGTTTGGGCGTGTGCAAGATCAAGCTTGGCCAGTGGTGGAAGACCGTTTGGAAATTCTTTTTGGTCGTGTCACTCATCAATATCGTATTCGTGGCAATCTCGGGACTTATTGCCCTGTAGGTTTCATGGCTGAAATGGAGTAACAGGAATGTCTAAAGGACTGAATGTACACAGCGAGATTGGTAAGCTCAAAAAAGTTGTGCTTCACCGCCCCGGTCGTGACCTTGTGAACGTAAAGGCAGAAGAGTTCGAGGATGTCTGGATTCACGACTGTTTCTATCTTGATGTGGCTCAAAAGGAGCATGATGCCTTTGCGGATCTTCTAAGGAGCGAAGGTGTTGAGGTTCTCTATATGGAGAAACTCGTTGCTGAAGCGCTGGATGCATGCCCCTCGGCTCGCGCTGAGTTTACCGATACATTTATGGCTGAGAGCGGGATTGTCAATCCTATGCTTGAGCAGGCTGTTCGTGAAAAGCTCGACGCTATTTCAGATTCGTATCAGTTTGTACTTGAGGCTATGGGGGGGTATCGTTATCGTGACCTTGAGCTGCCTCGCGTTTCGACTACGCTTAGTATGATGGATAATGAGGATGCGAAGCCCGATGATTTGGTGTTGAAGCCTCTTCCGAGTTCATATTTCTCTCGCGATCCTCTTGCTTCCGTGGGCAAAGGCGTTCTGCTTCACCATATGTATTGGAAACAGCGAGATCGTGAAGTGCCCTTCTATGAAGCGATTTTCAAATACCATCCCGATTATGCAGGGACTCCGATTTGGTACGACCATAAGAAGCCTTGGCATATCGAGGGCGGTGATGTGCTTAACATTAACGCTCATACCTTGGCTATTGGAATTAGCCAGCGAACTGAGGCGGCTGCGATTGAGGAGCTTGCAAAGAATTTGTTCTGGGGATCTGGGAATTCTGAGATCGATACCGTTTACGCTATTAAAATCCCCAACGGCTATGCTTACATGCATCTTGACACCGTTTGCACCATGGTGGATTTCGATAAGTTCACAGTTTATCCCGGTATTTTTGAGACCCTTCGTGTTTATCGTCTGACTCGTGGTGACTCTGAGGGAATGGTCGCTGTTCAAGAGATTGATGACACGCTTGAACATATTCTTGAAATGGCTACTGGCGTGGAGAAGGTGCAGCTTATTGAGTGCGGTGCCGGCGATATGGTTGAGGCATCTCGCGAGCAGTGGAACGACGGGTCGAACACTCTTGCCGTTGCTCCTGGTAAAGTCTGTGTTTACGAGCGCAATGTTGTCACAAATGATGAGCTCTACAAGAACGGTTTGGAACTTTTGGTCGTTCCCTCCGAGGAACTGTCCCGCGGTCGTGGCGGCCCGCGCTGCATGAGCATGCCCTTCTGGCGCGAAGATATTTAGTTGCAAATCCACTGTGATGGGAGATGGCGAATATGGGTGTTAATATCGCTGGGCGCAGTTTTCTGAAGCTGCTTGATTACACGACGGAAGAGATTGAGTATCTGCTTGAGCTTTCTGCTAACTTCAAAAACATGAAGCGTGCCGGTGTTCCGCATAAATACCTTGAAGGCAAGAATATTGTTTTGCTATTTGAGAAGACTTCCACGCGTACTCGCTGCGCCTTCGAAGTTGGTGCACTTGACCTTGGCATGGGTGTAACTTATTTGGATCCGGGCTCGTCCCAGATGGGCAAAAAGGAGTCGATTGAGGACACGGCTCGCGTCCTTGGCCGCATGTATGACGGAATTGAATACCGCGGCTTTGAACAGGCGAAGGTTGAGGAGCTTGCTGCAAAAGCTGGGGTTCCCGTTTGGAATGGGCTGACTACTGAATTTCACCCGACTCAAGTGCTTGCCGATATTCTGACCATGCGTGAAGAGTTTGGAGAGATTAAGGGCAGGAAACTTACATTTTTTGGTAAGGCGGCCGGAAACGTCGCTGATTCGCTCATGGTCATTTGCGCTAAGCTCGGCATTAACTACTGTTCTTGCGGCCCAATCGGGGGAAATTCGGAGGGGGCTACATCCTATGATCCTGAACTCCTTGCAGAATGTAGTCGTATTGCGGCCGAGCATGGATCGACGATTACCATTACAGAGGATATTGAGGAAGGCGCTCGTGATGCCGATGTAATTTACACGGATGTTTGGGTTGGCATGGGTCAGCCCGCAGAGCTGTGGGAAAGCCGCATTAAGCTCATGTCGCCGTATCGTGTGACCGCTGAGGTGATGTCTATGGCAAAGCCCGAGGCGATTTTCCTCCACTGCCTTCCGAGCTTCCACGATACTAATACTACTGTTGGTGCCGAAATTGCTGAGAAGTTTGGAGTTACCGAAATGGAAGTCACGGACGAGGTTTTTGAGTCCGATAAGTCTCGTGTTTTCCAAGAAGCGGAGAATCGCATGCATACGATTAAGGCGGTGATGTACGCAACGCTTAAGTAGCGGGGCGTTGAGAAAACAGTCGCAAATCTGTTTGCCATACTATATTTCTCTCAACAAGCTGATAGGATACAGGGGAGAATGATGCGCGCGTCAGTCGATTTTTTCGACTGACGCGCTTTGTGAAAGAGGCAAAGATGCGTACCGATGATTTTGACTATAACCTGCCCGAAGAGCTCATCGCCCAGGCGCCTGCCGAGCCGCGCGACTCCTGCCGCCTGCTGGTGGTTGATCGCAAAGGCTCCCAGGCGGGAACGCCGCTGGAGCACGGCGGCACCGTTGAGCACCGCATCTTCCGTGACATCATCGACTATATCGAGCCGGGCGACGTGCTCGTCATCAACCAGACGCGTGTGATGCCGGCCCGTCTTATCGGTCGCAAGACCGGCTCGGGCGGCGTGGTCGAGACGCTGCTGCTCAAGCGCCGCGAGGATGTTGACCCGCTGGGTCACGTTTGGGAGTGCCTGGTCAAGCCGGGCAAGCGTCTGAAGCCCGGTGCCCAGATTGAGTATCGCGCCGGTGGCGCCCATGCGCCCGAGGGGGCTCCCGTGGTACTGACGGCCGAGGTCGTCGACTTTGTCACTGATAGCCGCGGCGGCCGACTGGTGCGTTTTGAGCCGGCCGGTTGCAATGCCGCCGGCGAGCCGCGTACGCTCGACGAGGCCATCCATGCTGCCGGTCACGTGCCGCTGCCGCCCTACATTACCGATTACGAGGGCGATCCCGAGAAGTACCAGACCGTCTACGCCATGAAGGAGGAGCACTCGGCTGCCGCTCCCACGGCGGGTCTGCACTTTACCCCCGAGCTCATGGCCGCTATCGAGGCCAAGGGTGCGAAGTTTGCCGCCGTCGAGCTCGAGGTGGGCATTGACACCTTCCGCTTGGTGGAGGAGGACGACCCCACGCAGCACGTGATGCACACCGAGCGCTACCACGTGTCGCAGGAGGTTGTCGACGCCGTGCATAGGGCGAAGGCCGAGGGGCATCGCGTGATCGCCGTCGGCACCACCGCGGTGCGCTCGCTCGAGAGCGCGTTTGACGCAGACGCGCCGGTGTCCGATCCGGCCGTGACGGCGCGCTATTTTGAGGGCCGCGAGGACGGCGCCGACACGCTCGGCCGCGGCGACATCGTGGCGCGCGAAAACGCGACAACGCAGCTCTACCTTATGCCCGGCTCGACCTATCACGTGGTCGATGCGCTGATCACGAACTTCCACGTGCCGCGCTCCACGCTCATGATGCTCGTGAGCGCGCTTGCCACCCGCGACCAGATCATGGATGCCTACGCCGCCGCCATCGAGGAGCGCTACCGCTTCTTCAGCTTTGGCGACGCCATGCTCATTCTGTAGGTTACGGCGTTTTACAAACGCCGTAACCGGTCGACGCTGCAAACCCGCCAGAGCGGCAATCTGCCTTTCAACTTCGGCGGCATGACCAGAAGGTCAAT
>CAUGGC010000007.1 GCA_959599095.1 uncultured Collinsella sp.
TCTGAGCAGCACCGGAGATCATGTTCTTGACGTAGTCAGCGTGGCCCGGGCAGTCAACGTGAGCGTAGTGACGGGCAGCAGTCTCGTACTCGACGTGGGAGACGGAGATCGTAATGCCGCGCTCGCGCTCCTCGGGAGCCTTGTCGATGTTCTCGAACGCAGTGAAGTCAGCCTTGCAGCCCTCGGTCTCGGAGAGAACCTTGGTGATGGCAGCGGTCAGCGTGGTCTTGCCGTGGTCGACGTGACCAATGGTGCCGATGTTAACATGCGGCTTAGTGCGCTCAAACTTCTCTTTGGCCATAAAGCCCTCCTCTAAACAGGTCGTCCCCGGACGGGACTTTGCCTTTATACCATAGTGGCCTCTCAACATACTATTGAGAAGCCACCGTGTTACCTATGGTAGCGGTGACTGGATTCGAACCAGTGACGCCACGGGTATGAACCGTGTGCTCTAACCAACTGAGCTACACCGCCGGATGGAGCCTGCAACCAGACTTGAACTGGTGACCTCTTCGTTACCAACGAAGTGCTCTACCGACTGAGCTATACAGGCACTTGACGGGTGGGAGCTATAGGATTCGAACCTATGTAGGCAGAGCCAACGGGTTTACAGCCCGTCCCCATTAACCACTCGGGCAAACTCCCAATCGTTCAAGTATCCGCAGGTCCTTTGGTCTTTTGGACCGCCGCCCCCGCGAACGAAAAAGATAATACGATGTGACCTTGGGGCCTGTCAACGAAAACCTCTATATACACGGTACCGGGCGTATCTATATACCTTCGACCTGCGGTTTTGTTGAGTTTAGATATGAAGGACGGTGGATTTCGCTACGCTGGTGACATTTCCCAAGGGAACACTTTGGCATGATGGAGTACGCTTGCGGTGTCGACCTTCGATAACGGCTCTCTTGCACTATTACATAGGTCACGATCGGGCTTCCACGACACGATCGAGCGTGGATAATCTCCCACTTTTAGCGCGGCCCTAAGGCCAAAGCGGCAGATTATCCACGCTCATTCTCCAGGCGGGAGAACTAAAGAGCCGCAACTACTCGGGCCAGGCCAAAGTAGACCCATAGAGCGGCTCCCCCTTGGTGCAGGGGTAGCGACTCAAGTAACACGACGATAGCAAGTCGAAGAAATAAGTCATGGCGTATTTCGAATAAACGCCGAGTCGGTCAATTCCGTTTCCTGCATTACCAAGACGATATACACGGTCAAAAGACCTCGATTTGTCATCGTTGCTAAACGCAGTAATTAGAATCTTCCTGCCCGAACGGCACTCAAGATACTCACGCGCCTGTGACACAAATAGTCCGGAGACCGATACGAGAATTATCAATGACTGCGAAGCGTCTCCCATGTTTTTCAATTCCGCGACGTTAGCCCCAGCAACTATGCGAACTATCTTGCCCGCATAAAACATTTCCTGCTGAAATCGTACGAGATTGGCGCTCACATTATTGGTGCACCAGATTTCAACGTTTTTATGGCCATCAATTTCGTCGGCAAGGTGCTTAATAGCGATATCGGACACGCCGCTTTCGACCTCAGCGAACATCTCGATCATGCGAACGTCGAGCTCTGCCCTGTACTCCTCGTAGCCAAATTCCTCCTCTCGATGGCTTAAGTCGCTTGGAAAGACTGATTGAGTAAATGATTCTTTCAAATCGCTAAGAGACTGGTAGCCCAATCGATTGCAGAAACGACGAACAGCGGAACGGGTCACGAATGCATCGCGGGTTATTGCGGCAACATTGATTTCGCTCGAACGCCTAATGTGAGCGATGAGATATCGAGCGATGGCGGCATCGTTTGACCCAAACTCGCTGTTGATGATGGAGCTAATGCGATTGAGCACATCGAAGTCATTGATATTCACGTGATCCCTCTTTCCGCTCTCCTCGATATTATGGTTCATTTATTGAATCAAACAGCTTTGGTCGTTCTCCTATGATTCAAATCAGTTGACGTCATCTTAATCGTAATTCCGTCACACGTATCCACCGTGTTGAATGATGGAAAGGGGATTCATGGGCAACGTGAACAACATGCCGTTTCTCTGGGGTTCCGCCACGGCGTCTTATCAGTGCGAGGGTGCCTGGAACGAAGACGGCAAAGGCCTCGGCGAGTGGGATTTCTTTAACCACACAAGCAATAAGAACATCAACCATGTTGACGGTGATGTATCTTGCGACTTCTACCATCGCTATGAAGAAGATATCCGCATGATGAAAGAAGGCGGACAAAACACCTATCGCTTCTCTCTTTCATGGAGTCGAATCATCCCCACGGGTATCGGCGAAGTGAATGAAGAGGGTATCGATTTTTATAATCGAGTCATTGATTGCTGCCTCGAAAATGGCATAGAGCCCAACGTTACGCTGTTCCATTACGATCTACCATTCACGCTTGCTTGCAAAGGCGGATGGCTGAACAACGACATGGCAGAGTGGTTCTGCAAATACGCCAAGATTTGCTTTGAGCGCTTTGGAGACCGCGTCAAAATCTGGGCTACCGTTAACGAGCCGCATTTCTACAGCTACTGCGTAAACATGTTGGGCAACTATCCCCCCAATCGATCGCTCGACGTTCAGTCGTACATGCAGTTTCAATACAACCTGATGCGCGCAAGCGCACTCGCAGTCCGAGCATATCGTCAAATGGGCTACGACGGCATCATCGGCGCCGTCCACGATGGCGGCGTTGTCGAACTCGACCCGGCAACCGAGCACCCTGATGACGTATTTCGATACGCAGACTTTTTCGCCAATCGCATGATTCTGGCACCAGCGCTTCAGGGTCAACTGCCGCCAGAAATGGACGAAATCCTTGAAAAACTTGGCGTCTCGCTCTATCGATCCCCAAATGACGTAGAAGAATTCAGAGACGGTAAAGTCGATTTTATTGGACTCAACGTGTATTGCCGAGAGTATGTAACCGACTGGCACGGCGGAGAGCTTGCCGTTTCGGCAAACAACAAGGGCGGTGCAAGCAAAAAGGTCGAAGGAAAATGCATCGCGCCCTTGTTCGAAAGCGCCCGCGACAACAATGTCCCCCGAAATAAATGGGGTCGCGAAATACTCCCGAGCTGCATGTATTCAACAATCATGGATATCCACAAGCGCTATGATGCGCCCCGTATCTTTATTACGGAAAACGGTCATGGCGCCTACGAGCAACCAGACGCAGACGGAATGATCCACGATGATGACCGCATCGAGCTTCTGGGCCAGTTCATCGAGCACATGATGAGGGCTAAGCGCGACGGCGCGCGCGTTGAGGGCTACTACCTCTGGTCGACGATGGATCTGTATAGCTGGATCAACGGCTACGAAAAACGATACGGACTTGTCCATATCGACTTCGAGAACAATCTGGAGCGCACCCCCAAAAAGAGCTGGTATTGGTACCGAGACCTTATCTCGAAGTATCAGGAGCAGGAAGGTTAGGAGAAAGAGATGAAATATCAGGCAATGTCCGAAACAGTCCTAAAGGCTGTTGGCGGCAAAGAGAACATTACATCGGTAACTCATTGTGCGACGCGCCTTCGCATCGACGCACGAGACACCTCGACCATCGATCTCCAGCTCGCCAAATCGGCCGATCAGGCGCTCGGGGCAGTAGTCAGCGGTGGCCAGCTTCAGGTGATCATCGGCCCCAACGTCACCGAGGCCTACAACGACTTCCTCGATTTCACTGGAATCGAAGTCGGCGGTGGCACGGTTGCCGACGATGCCCAAACCGCCAAGGATCTTGCAGAGGGCATCAAAAGCGGCAACACTGCCATGAGCCTGGTTGAGAAATTCGGAAATGTCTCCGCACAGGTATTCATGCCCATCGTCCCAGCGCTCATCGTTGGTGGACTCATTCTTTCGATTAAGAATCTCCTGGTCAATTATTGTGGATTGAGCACCGATAGCGGAACTGCCCAGGTTCTGCTGGCGATCTTCAGCGCCTCATTTAGCTTCCTGCCCGTTTACCTCGGCTATCAGCTCGCTGCCGTCATGAAGATGCAGCCTATCATGGGCGCGCTGCTGGGCGCAATCATGATTAGCTCGTCTATTAGCGGTGCTGAGGGCCTCGACTTTCTTGGCATCCCCATCCCGACGAATGACTACTCGAGCACGGTGGTGCCAATCGTACTGGGCGTTGTGTTCATGTACTTTGTTGATCGCGGTCTTCAGAAAATCATCCCCGACGTTACCAAACTGTTCTTGAAGCCGCTGCTCACCATGTTCATCGTCGTGCCTGTTGAGCTGATTATCCTCGGCCCCGCCGGCAGCATGATGGGCTACGCGCTGAGTGATGCCGTCACGTGGCTCATGGATAACGTGGCATTTATCGCTACTCCAATCCTTGCAGCCCTTAACCCCTATTTTGTCATGCTCGGTCTTGATAAGGCCTACATTGCGATCGAAGTTACAAGCCTGGCGCAGCTCGGCTGGGCGCCCATCATCTTTGGCTTCATCTCAAACCTCTGCATTGGCGGCACGAGTCTCGCCTTGGCAACTGCCATGAAGGGAAACAAGGAGAAGAGGGGTATGGTCACAACGGTTGCCGTCACCGCACTCTGTGGCGTAACCGAGCCCGCGTTCTACGGTTGCCTCATCGAGCGTCCCCGCCTGCTTGTCGGCACGGCAATCGGCGCGCTCTGCGCTGGACTCCCTGCAGGCATCTTTGTTCTGAAAGAATATGTTGCGGGAGCATGCCCCGGCCTTCTTTCGGCACTCATCTTTATCGCTCCCGATGGATCCATGGGCAACTTCGTGCTGGCATGCGTTGTCGCCATCATCGCCATCGTCGTCTCCTTCATCGCTGCACGCGTGATCATCAAGAAGAACCCCAGCTATATTGAGTAGATGCCCGCTGTTTGCATTGGGGACATCCTCGGCAGACCATTAGCAAGAACCCAAGAAGTCCCTTAGGAGCTCGATTAATCCATTCGGATTCCTGAGGCACAAACGACCCCGATTCCACAATGAAATCGGGGTCGTTGTTTCTAAAGCCGTCGATAGACAATCGGTGTTTACCTTAGCTCCCTATCCAAGTTAATTATCCACGCTCGTTCTCCGGTCGGGAGATTTTCTTCGCTCGCGTGTCCAGAAATCCACGCTCGAGCAGGACATCCAGGTCCGCACCCGCCCTTGTCTAAATCTGTAACAGCAAGAGGCCTATTCCGCTTCTACATGTTACAGATCAAGATATTCCTAAAACACCCTAAGTTTCATCTCAATCTGTAACAGTTAGATGCCAAATATCGGTCTTGGTGTTACAGATTTAGACAAACTGGAGGACGAGACAAACCAAAAACGGGATGGGCGCTAACCCGATGGCGCACCACCTAAATAGAAACGGGCCCTGTCCCACAAAGAACAAAGCCCGAAACTTTCATGGAGCCAGTGACAGGAATCGAACCTGCAACCCACTGATTACAAATCAGTTGCGCTACCGTTGCGCCACACTGGCACACTTGGCGCTTTCGCGCGAAGCCAATTAAGAATAAAGGAATTACGGACGGGGCGCAACAGGCCCTTTGACCGACCACATCTTAAAACTATTCGTCAGAACGAATAGTTTTAATTACAATAGAATAGATAAAACTATTCGTTCTGGCGAAGGGTTTCGCGATGTTGACCACGAAGGAAGCTGCAGAGCTACTCGACATCACCCCGCGCAGGGTGCAAGAGCTCATAAAAAACGGAGCACTTGAGGCACGCAAGGCTTCTGGTGTATGGCTCATCGACAAAGACAGCGTCAACGCACGACTCCGCTCCGTGACCAAAACGGGGGGACGCCCCCGTCGAGGCCATGGAAAAAGCGAGATTACGTTTACCCTCATGAACCGCACGCACGAAGTCGCCCAGCTGGTCTACAGCACATCGCGAAAAGACTTTACCCACATCGGCGCCGGCATCGATTACGCCCACGCCCCCATTGGAGTATTTGACCCTAATAGCCCCATATCGCTCGACTCCTTCCGCATCTGGTGGCGCGGCCGCGGTATCCCGCTCGCACGCATTGGGCTAGCCTCCCTGTTGGCAGAAGCAGCAGTCGATGTTCCCGACGAACTCATCCAGCGAAATCTCGGCCTCTCCCTATCCGACCAGTATTGGATTAGACCCCAAGATTCCGGTCTCGCGTGGGAGGATATTAACTTCTTCAATAATGCTTTTGACGACGTCTCTCTGTCCATCGCACCCTTCGCCCCAGAGGGCAAAGCAGCCACCGCAAAGCCCGATAACACCTCGGACGGCACCCTTCAGAAGTATTGGACATGCGAGGGCAGGCGTCGAATTCTGCATAAGGCAGGAGCGCACCTGAACCAAGAACCATATAACGAGCTGGTAGCGACCGCGCTCCATCGTCGCATCCTAAACGCCTGCGATTATGTGCCTTACTCGCTCGAGGGCACGGGCACTTCCGCCCTGAGCATATGCGATGTCTTCTTAACTGATGAAGAAGAGTATGTCCCTGCGTTCTATGTAAATCAGTACGCAAACGCAGATGAAAGACTAACCGACTACGAGCGATATGTAGCAAACTGCGAGAAACTCGGGGTAACAGGCGTCAAGGATGCCCTGGACCGCATGATCGTATGCGACGACATCATCGCCAACTATGACCGTCATTGGCGTAACTTTGGCCTTGTGCGAAACGTCAATACGCTAGCTTGCAGACCTGCCCCCATCTTCGATTCGGGCTCATCGCTCTGGTGCAATATTTCTCTTGAGGAGCTTCGGGCAGGAGGGCACAGTTTTACCAGCGCGCAGTTTCATTCAAGCCCCGCCAAACAAATGCTGCTCGTCGAGGACATGGACTGGTTCGATGGAGACAAACTCGAAGGCTTTGTCGACGAGGCGATCGAGATTCTGTCTAAAAACGATGCTCTAACAGCGAGACTGCCTTATCTAAAAGAGGCGCTAACGTGGCGCCTCAAAAGAATGATCGACATCGCTGAATGGAGTTAGCGAGACAGCATCGCCCCGCCAACTCCTCTACCTCCCGCGCAGGGCCTTGAGCTTGGCCAGGGCCTCGGGGCTCAGGCGGCTGCCCAGGGTCATCTTGATCTGCGGGGCTTCCTCGGCCTCGTGCACGTCGTTGTCGATCTGTTTGATCTCGTCCACCAGCATGCGGCTCGAGATGCGCGTAACACCCTTGCCCATGACGACGGCCTGGATCGTGCCGTCGCTCGACACCACGGAGCACGCGCGGCCTTCCTCGCGCGCCTCGATGCAGAGCTTCTGTACCACGGTATCGGCAGAGACGCCCGTCGGCGAAAACTCGATGCGCACGCCGCGGGCCGGCAGGTTGGGGCGCTCGCTGGAGATATTGCCCGCGCCATCAAACACGATCACAGCCTCGTAGCGGCCCTGGGCAAAGGCGGCGACGTCGTTGATGAGGGCGGTGCGCGCCATATCGTGGACGTCGCTGGAATACGGATCGTCGGAATGGTCGTAGACGAGCTTTTCGTAGCGCGGCGTGCAGTGGATCACGTTGTAGCCGTCGACCACCAGCAGCTCGGGCTTATTGGAGTGCACCGTCGAGACCGGATCGGCGATGGCCTGCGCAAACGCATTGCCGCCCACGCCATAGGTCGCGGCCGAGACAATCGGCTTGGCCGAGCCCTCGCCAAAGCGCTTGGCCTTGGACTTGGCGCGGTTCTTCTTGGACATGCGCTACTCCTCCCCCATGAGCTCGCCGGCGTTGCGGCGCAGCCACTCAAAGCACAGCGCCGTGGTCGCCTGGGCAACGTTGAGGCTCTCGGTCATGCCGCGCTGGGGAAGCTTGGTCAAAAAGTCGCATTTCTCGAGCACCAGGCGCGAGATGCCGTCGCCCTCGGAGCCCATGACGAGCGCCACGCGGCCCTCGAAGGGAGCATCCCAGCAGCTGCCCTCGGCGTGCTCGGAAGCACCACCCACCCAAAAGCCAGCGGCCTTGAGGTCATCGAGCGCACGAGCGATATTGGGAACCTGCGCGATAGGCAGGTGCATGACGGCACCGGCAGAGGTCTTGTAGCTGCCCACGGTCACGCCGGCGGCACGCTTATTGGCGATGACGACGCCCGCGGCGCCCACGACCTCGGCGGAGCGCACGATGGCGCCAAAGTTGCCGTCGTCAGTCACATGGTCGAGTACGATGACGAGCGCCGGACCGTCGCCCGCGCGGTCGAGGATATCGGCGACATCGGCATAGGGGAAGTTGCCTACCTCGAGTGCGATGCCCTGGTGAGCGCCATGGCTCGACAGCGCATCGAGCTGTGCACGCGGCACGTACTTAATGCGGATACCCGCGGCATTGAGGTCATCGACCAGGCGCGACAGGGCGGCATCGCGCTCCCCGCCCTCGGCGATAAGCGCGCACTTGACGGGAAAACCAGTGCGCAGCGCCTCGGCGGCAGCACGACGTCCCTCGATAAACTCGCCCTTGGGAACCTGGGCGCCCTCGCGATTACGATCGCGCTGCGGACGCGCAGCTTGGGTGCGCTCGCGCTGCCCCTTGGAAGCGGCAGCGCGATCATTGCGGCGAATCGGACGCGAGCCAGAAGCGGCCTGCTTGCCGCCACGAGGCGCACGCTTGCGATTGTCGGCCATAAAACGGCCTCCTTAAATAGATAACGAACAAGAATCGACCGTCCGAGCCACGGCACCTTGCCTTTCAATCGTCGGGCATGACCACCAGGTCTATGCCCTCCTCTTTCAAGGCAATCTGCCGCACCTCGAACGGTCGACAAATACTAGAGACTCTTAATTCGAGTGCCCGCGGCAGTATCTTCAATCGTCAGGCCCAGGTCCTTGAGCTGATCGCGGATGGCATCTGCCAGATCCCAGTTCTTGGCGGCACGGGCCTCGGCACGAGCCTCGAGAATCTTGGCAGCTGCCTCGTCCACGTCGTCACCCGTGTAGGCAACCAGGCCGGCGGCAACGCCCAGCAGGCCCAGCGGCAACTCGACCTTAGGCTCGGGAAGCTCGATGCCAAACGTATCGAGCAGCTCGGCCAGCGTATCGGCGGCAGCCAGGGCTGCGGCCTTGTCGGCAGCATCGCCCGCCTGCTCCAGGTACTGGTTGCACTCGGTCACAAAGCCAAAGACGGCACCCATGGCACCGGCGGTGTTAAAGTCGTCGTCCATGCACTCCCTAAAGGCGGCACGGGTCTCGGCGGCCTTGGCGGCAAACGCCTCGGCGGCAGCCGCATCGGCATCGGCCGTCGCATGGTTCGCAGCCCAGCGCAGGTTCTCGACCGTACCGGCGATACGCGTGAGCGAGTTCTCGGCACCCTCCAGGCGCTCCCAAGAAAAGTCGAGCGGCGAGCGATAGCTCGTCTGCAGCATCAGCAGGCGCAGGGCGGCAGCGGAGTGCTGCTCGAGGACCTCGGCCAGCGTAAAGAAGTTGCCGAGCGACTTGGACATCTTCTCGCCGTCAACCAGCAGCATGCCTGTGTGCATCCAGGTGTTGGAGAAGCCCTGGTGCCAGGCGCAGGTGGCCTGGGCGCACTCGTTCTCGTGATGCGGGAAGGCAAGGTCGGAGCCGCCGCCATGAATGTCGATCGGGGTGCCCAGGTAGCGGTGCACCATGGCGGCGCACTCGGTGTGCCAACCAGGACGGCCCTCACCCCAGGGGCTCGGCCAGCTTGGCTCGCCGGGCTTGGCGGCCTTCCACAGGGCAAAGTCGAGCGGGTCGTTCTTGTCCTCATTCTCCTCGATACGCGCACCCACCATAAGGTCGTCGATGTTGCGGCCCGAGACCTGGCCGTAGTTGGGATCGCTGCGCACGGCAAAGTACACATCGCCGTTATCGGCTGCGTAAGCGTGGCCCTGCTCGATAAGCGTCTTGATCATGGCGATCATGGGGCCGATCTCCTTGGTGGCGCGGGGGCGCACATCGGGATCGAGCACGTTGGCGGCGCGCATGACGCCGATGAACTTGTCGGAGAACTCCGTCGCGACCTCGGCGGCCGTACGGCCCTGCTCGTTGGCGCGCTTGATGATCTTGTCGTCGACATCGGTGAGGTTCTGGGCGAACGTGACCTCGTAACCGCTCGCGATGAGCCAGCGGCGAATCACGTCAAAGCTGATGAACGTACGGGCGTTGCCGATGTGGATGTTGTCGTAGACCGTGGGGCCGCACACGTACATGCGGACCTTGCCGGACTCGATGGGCTGGAACTCTTCCTTTTTATGGGTAGCGCTGTTGTAGATACGCATTCGTTACTCCTTAACGGTTTTCTGTAGCAGGCAGACGGCCCAGGCGCCGATTCCCTCGCCCTGGCCTTCCCAACCGAGCTTTTCGGTCGTAGTGGCGGCGACGCCCACGTTTTCGACGTCAACGCCCAGGGCATGGGCAAGGTTGGCGCGCATGGCATCGCGATGCGGGGTGATCTTAGGCTGCTGGCAGGCAATGGTGCAATCGGCATCGACAAACTCAAAGCCCAGCTCACGCGCATAGTCCATCACGCGGGCAAGCAGCACCATCGAATCGGCACCCTCGTAGGCGGGATCGGTGTCGGGGAATAGCTTGCCGATGTCTCCCCCACGGCAGGCGCCCAGAATGGCGTCGGCCAAGGCGTGCGCGAGCACATCGGCATCCGAGTGGCCCAGCAGGCCGCGCTCGTAGGGAATGTCGACACCGCCGATGATACATCGACGCCCCTCCACCAGACGGTGAACGTCGTAGCCATGGCCAATGCGCAGGTTACTGAACATGGGGAAGGTCCTCTCCCTCGGCCATGCGGCCAAGCAGAATCGCGGTTACGGGACGCAGGTCCTCGGGCACCGTCACCTTAAGGTTATCGCGTGGGCTCTGGACGCAGCGGACGCGCCCACCCATGCGCTCGACCAGCGACGAATCATCGGTACCGATAAAGCCCTCGGCAATGGCTGCAGCGTGGGCGCGCTTCATAGCATCGACGCTAAAGATCTGCGGCGTCTGCGCTGCCCAGTAGAGCTCACGCGGCGGCGTCTCGACGATATTATCGCCGTCAACGATCTTGAGTGTGTCGATCGCGGGCTGACCGCACACGACACCGTCGAGGGCACGGTCGCTCACGAGCACGTCGATAGCGTGGTCGATGGCCTCGGTCGTAATGAGCGGACGAGCGCCGTCGTGGATGGCGACATATTCGAAACCCGCCGGAACCGCATGCACGCCGGCACGGGTGGAATCCTGACGGGTATCGCCGGCATCGGCAAAGCTGATGGGCGTGTCATAGTCAAACGGGTCAATGGCCAGGCGGCGCATCTCGGCACGGCGCTCGGCAGGGCAAACCACGACGATATGGCCGACCTTATCGCTACGATCGAACGCGCGGATGGACCAGCTCATGAGCGGACGGCCCGCCACATTAACGAGCTGCTTGCCGCCGGGATTTCCAAAGCGCTGGCCGCTGCCGCCGGCAACGACCACGGCGCATACGGGCGCCATTATGCGTTCCCCTGTTTGGTGCCCTTCATGCGGTACAGCGAGTCCGCAAGAATGGCAGGGTTGTTGACGCCAAAGTCGCCCAAGCGCTCCGGATCCTCGCTGATGTCGTCCATGAGCTCCTGCAGCGAGCCATACTCGTCGACGATCTTCTCGGCCACGCCGTCGCGCACGACGGACACGCGCGAAAGCGTGCGCAGGCCCAGCGGTGTCATGACGGAGTCCTCGTCCAGGTCGTCGTAACCCAGAACCGCCGCCACATGCTGCGGGTCGGACAGGTCCTTAGGCGTCATGCGAGCGAGCTCGGCGCGAATCTTCTCGGCGTTTGCCTCGGAGGAATCGCTTGCGTAGTCGCGGATCATCAGGTCGTATTCGGTATCCATGCTGGAGCCCGCGAGCTGCTCGAGCTGCATCTGCACGAGCTTGCCCTGGTTACCCAGCTTGACGATGCAATCCTTAAGCTCGGTCTTTGCCTGTTGCATGATCTCGAAACTCGAGAAGATGCCGGTGATGTCGGCGAGCGTAACGTAGTCGTCGAGCTCAAGGGCCGTCAGGCGCAGCAAGGAGCGATCGAGCGACTGACGGGTGGTCTGAAGCGTGGCGACGAGCTGGTTGACCGAGCTCATGATGGTGGTGACGGGCTGGATCTCGTAGCTCTTACCGTGGACGTACACGTTGACGACGGCACGACGAGCCGAAACCGAGATCACGATGGCGTCGGTGAGCACCGACATGCGAGCGGCGGTGCGGTGGCGCATGCCCGTCTCGCTCGTGGCAAGCGAGGGATCGGGATTGAGGTGGAAGTTAGCGCGCAGGATCTGGGTGAGGTCGCCGTCGATGACGATGGCACCGTCCATCTTGGAGAGCTCGAACAGACGGTTCGAAGTAAACGAAATGTTGAGCGGGAAGCCGTCGTTACCGGCAGCGAGCACGTTTTCGGTGTCGCCGACGCAGATAAGGGCGCCCAGGTGACCGGCGATGATCATGTCGAGGGCGGTGCGGATCGGCTGACCAGGTGCCGTCAGGCGGATGGCCTGTTCCATACGCTTTTGCAGCTCGTTCTTATCCAAGGCATCGCTCCCATCGTATACGCTCCATAAACGCTAAATAGTTTCTCACGGTTTGTCCCTGCGGCGCTTGCGAAATCCGATGCTTACAGAATGAGCGAACACAGCTGAGAGCCCAACCCAAATCAGCTGTTCATGTGGTAGCATCGGGATTCGCATAAATGAGGGAGTAGTCGCGTGATCGGGTTCGCCTCCGGTGGCGCGGCAAGTCAACACACTGGCCGATGCGGCCTGGCTTGCCTTAATGAACGAGACTCGTGGCTGTGCGCGCAACGCGTACGCCACGGGTCTTTTTTGTTACTCCCCCAAGAGGTACACGCGGGCCCGCCCGCAGAGAGGGAGCCAGACTATGGGACTCGCAGAGCTCGTATTGCTCGCCGTTGGCCTTTCGATGGACGCCTTTGCCGTTTCCATCTGCAAGGGCCTTGGCATGAAGAAGATCAACCTTAAAGTTGCCGTGGTGCTCGGCTTGTTCTTTGGCGGCTTTCAGGCCGGCATGCCCGTAATCGGATGGGCGCTCGGCAGTCAATTCATGGGCATCATCGGACCCATCGACCATTGGATCGCCTTTATCCTGCTCGCCTTTATCGGCGGCAAAATGTTGTGGGAGGCCTTTACCGAAGACGAGGATGAAGGCGACGGCAAGGATGCCGAAAAGATTGACCTGGGCGAGTACCTGATCCTCGCCATCGCCACCTCGATTGACGCCCTGGCCGTGGGCATCTCGTTCGCCGCGCTTTCCGTCGACATCGTTCCCGCCGTGTCGCTCATAGGCATCACGACCTTCATCTTCTCCGTTGCCGGCGTGGCGATTGGCCGCATCTTTGGCGCGCGCTACGAAAAGCCCGCCACCATCGTGGGCGGCGTTGTGCTCATCCTCATCGGCCTCAAGATTTTGCTGGAGCACCTAGGGATTTTAGTGCTGTAAAACACCCTTCAAAACTAAACGTCCGTATAAGGCCTCATGCAGAGTTTTGCATGAGGCCTTTTCATGCAGACTTTTGCATGTCATACTAGGATGCAAAAGCCTGCACGTTAGGAGATAGCCGTGGATACCCTTCCCATCACCACACCACGCCAAGCTGGCATCTACGTGCGTCAGGCACGCGAGACTCAGGGTCTCACCCGTGCCACCCTCGCCAAAAAGGCCGGTGTTTCGGAGCGCCTGCTTGCATCGCTCGAGCTAGGAGACGCCACCGGCATTCGACTCGACAAGCTGCTGGCGATTTTCGACGCTCTTGAACTGGCGCTCGCAGCACAAGGGGATATAAGCGAAACGAAAAATGAGCACCCAGTCGACGCCCCGCATGCTGATCAACCTTGCAGCACCTCCAGACGCCATCACGCTCAACGTCTTCATCATCGCAACCGTCGCAGCACAACCATTCCGGCTCTTGCAGATACCCCCCTTACGTCCGAGCTCTACGACAGGGCCTTCGCCGATTTCGCCATGTCCAATCTCGGAGTCTCGATTGCCGCAAACGCATCTAGCCAAACCATGCCCGAAGGGAAATAGCCAATGGCCAGAACATCACTTCGGACCATTATTTGCGGCGTGCCTGCTGGAACGCTCGCGCAAGATGAGAACGGTCTTATCAGCTTTATCTACGATCATGACTATGACGGGCCAGCCCTATCGACCAACATACCCGTATCGAATCGCACATACGGACAACAGGTCATGAATCCGTACCTGTTTGGCCTTCTACCCGACAGCGAGGACCAACGAAAAGCGATTGCCGCCGAATTCGACGTTAGGCCCAACAATCCCGTTGCGTTGCTCAGCCATATCGGACTCGACTGTCCGGGCGGAGTGCAGTTTTGTGCCGAAGAAGATGCCGACGCCGTCCTGCATCGCGCTGGCGAATACCGCCCTATAGACGACCACGAAATTGCTCTTCGTCTCAAGTCGATCAGAGATGACCGCAATGCATCGTGGATGGGTCTAGATGAAAGTTGGTCACTTGGAGGCAACCAGGGCAAGTTCGCGCTCGCGTTCATAAACGACCGCTGGTGCGAATGCATGGGCTCCTCGCCCACGACGCATATTTTCAAAAATGGCGTTATCGGATTTAAACTCGAGGCTCTCAATGAGTTTGTCTGCATGAAAAGCGCCCAGCGCGCCGGCATCGCAACGGCAAACGTCGAATATCGTATGTTTGAGGACGAACCTGCCCTCATTGTTGAGCGCTATGACCGCGTGAAAGTCAAAGACGGAACGATCAGGCGCCTACATCAAGAAGACCTCTGTCAGGCACTTGGGGTGATGCCCGCCCAAAAGTACACGGCAGACGGCGGCCCGACCACACGCGACATTCAAGAGCTCCTCGTAAATACGAGCCACCATCAACTTAACCTGTATCTGTTTACGCAGATACTTTTCTTTAACGCCATCATCGGCGCACCGGATGCGCACGCGAAAAACTATTCCCTGCTCCTTGGAAACGACGGCGCAGCCATGATGGCTCGAATGTACGATGTCGCGTCGGGTTTGGCGTATGAGCGCATGCGCCGCCGGGCGCGCCTTGCCATGAGCGTTGGCGGCGAAAATCGTGTGGGGCGCATCGGTCCAGGCGCTATCCGCCGATACCACGGTATGGGAGACCCCGCGCTAGAGGCGACGCTCACCGATGCCGGGCTATCCGAGAAGTTTTGCTTTGCAACCATGATGGACCTCGCCTACGAGGTGCCCATTTGCATGGAAGAGGTCATGGACGAATACGCCGACCTGCCCGGCATGGCGGACCTGCGCGAGCATATGCTCGGCCCCGTCCGCGAAAACTGCCAGCGCACCCTCGACCTCATCAGGGCAGAAATGGACTAGGTGGCCGTAATTTCGCAATTATCAAACAAAAGAGGGGGGCACCTGTCGCAAAAGCTCAGATGCCCCCTCTCGTAATGTCATTTGCAATCCGCTAGCACGTGACTCGAACTGCTGCTAGCGCGACCTTTACGCAGCAAGGCGCTTGAGGACGTCGATGAGCAGCTCGTAGAAGCGCTCGGCAGAAGCGAGCTCCATGCTCTCGTCCGGGGTGTGGACATCGGAGAGCGTCGGGCCCACGGCGATGGCGTCCAGGCCGTGCAGGGCCTCGGCAAACAGGCCGCACTCAAGGCCGGCGTGAATGGACTCGATGCGCAGCTCGGAACCAAAGAGCTCGCGATAGCTCTCGACGAAGACGTCGCGGACCGGCGAATGCTCGGCATAGCTCCAGCCGGGATACTCGAACTCGAACTTGGCGTCGAAGCCCAGGACATCGGCCAGCGTCTGCAGACGGTCCTTGAACTCGTTCTGCAGCGAGGTGATCGAGGAGCGCGGGGACAGCATGATCTTGACCTCGTCGTCAGAGGTGGCAACCACACCGATGTTGGAGGAAACCTCGACGGAGCCGTCGGTGGCGACGTTGCGGCGGATCACACCGTTGGGGGCAAGACGCAGGGCGCGGATGAGGGCAAGCGCGGACTTCTGGTCCATGGCCTCGACCTCGGCGTCGTCGGCAATCTCGACGGTGCAGGTAAAGCCGGGGTCGAAGACCTCAAGCTCGGCGGTGACGTCGGCGATGACGCCCCTTGCGATCTGGGCCGCGGCCTCGGCGGCAGCGTGGTCGACGTAGACCAGAACAGCCTTGCACTCACGGTTGATGGCGTTGTCCTTGGTGCCGCCGTTAAAGCTAACGATGGCGGGCTCGCCGGCGACCATCAGGCGGTCGATGATGCGGGCCATGATGAGGTTACCATTGCCGCGCTCCAGGTGGATATCGCTGCCGGAGTGACCGCCCAGCAGGCCGGAGATGTCGAGCGTGAGGGTGCTACCGGTCTTGTGCTCGCGCACGATCGGGCAGGTGTAGGTAACGACGACGCCGCCGGCACAGCTGACGGTGGCAACGCCCTCTTCCTCGGAGTCGAGGTTAATCATGGTGCGGGCGCTAATCTGGGACTTGTCGAGCGTCTCGGCGCCGACCAGGCCAGTCTCCTCGTCGGTGGTGAACACGCACTCGAGGGCGGGGTGAATGATCGAATCGTCATCGAGAACAGTGAGCATCAGAGCGACGGCAATACCGTTGTCGGCGCCCAGAGTGGTGCCGTTAGCGGTGAGGACGCCGTCCTTGACGACCAGGTCGATACCATCAGTCGTAAAGTCGTGCTCAACGGAGCCCAACTTGTCGCACACCATATCGATGTGGCCCTGCAGCATCACGGTCGGGGCATTCTCGGCACCGGCAGATGCGGGCTTGCGAATGATGACGTTGTAGACCTCGTCCTGGTACACATCGAGGCCGCGCTCCTTGGCAAACGCGACCAGAAAATCGCTGATGCCCTTCTCGTTGCCAGACCCGCGGGGAATCGCGCTGACCTCCTCAAAGAAATGGAACAGCTGGGCGGGCTCGTAGCCGGTAATCTTGTAGTCCATGGTGCCTCCTTGGCGCAACTGGTTAGACAGTAAGACATGCGACTTGTATATTCCCAGACTTTGCGTGCATAAACCAGTCGAAAACGCCGAGCGCCCTCGCATCATCGGCTAACGGTGGACCGCATAGCGTAACGGTCACAGTTACCGCAGCTCTACAAATCGAGGCGCCCTTTCCGGAGCGCCTCGATTGCGCGTATCAAATTGTCGCCACGCCCTACAGCGCGCCGGAACCGGCTTGCATCATGCCGCCGGGGCCCGAGCTCACGCCACTGCTCACAGGCGCGGCGTTTCCGGTGTGCGGCGCCGCCGGAGCGGTATCGCCCCCGAGTGCACCCGCCGGACGCGGCGCCGGAATCTCACCCGTGCCGTGGCTAAAGACAAACTTGCCGTCGACCACGTCGCACAGGACGGTATCGCCCTCGCCCCACTCACCGGCCAGCAGCTCCTCGGACAGCGGATCCTCGATGAGCTTTTGGATGGCACGACGCAGCGGACGCGCGCCGTTGGTGAGGTCGGTACCCTCCGCCACAATCTTGTCGTAGGCCGCATCGGTAAGCTTGATGTTCATGCCGTTTGCGATCAGGCGCTGGCGCAGATCGTCCACCAGCAGGTGCGCAATCTTGGTCAGGTTCTCGCCCGAGAGCTTCTGGAACACCACGATGTCGTCGATACGGTTGAGCAGCTCGGGGCGGAACAGGCGCTTGAGCTCGCCCATCGCGCGGCCGCGGATCTCACTCGAGGTGAGGCCCTGCTCGCCGGTGGTGCCAAAGCCAACGCTCGCATCCTGCGCGATCTCGCGGGCGCCCACGTTTGACGTCATGATGATCACCGTATTGCGGAAGTCGACCGTCTTGCCCTGGCTATCGGTCAGACGGCCCTCCTCCAACACCTGCAGCAGGATATTGAAGATGTCGGGGTGCGCCTTCTCGATCTCGTCGAACAGCACGACCGAGTACGGGTGACGGCGAACAGCCTTGGTGAGCTGGCCGCCCTCGTCGTGGCCCACATAGCCCGGGGGGCTACCGATGAGCTTGGAGACCTCGAACTCACTGCCAAACTCCGACATATCGAAGCTGATGAGCGCGTCCTTGCTGCCAAAGAGATACTCGGCGAGCGTCTTGGCGAGCTCGGTTTTGCCCGTGCCGGTGGGGCCCAGGAAGATAAAGCTGCCGCCGGGGCGACGCGGGTCCTTGAGCGGCGAGCGGCTGCGGCGCACGGCCTTGGCAACGGCCTCGACGGCCTCGTCCTGACCGATGATGCGCGTCTTGAGCACGCTTTCGGCCTGCAGCAGGCGGCGGCTCTCGCTCTCGGTGAGCGAGGACACCGGCACGCCCGAGGTCACGGACACGATGTCGGCAATCTGGGAGACATCGATGGTGAGCGGGCTGGCGTCGAGCTCGGCCGTCCAGGCAGCCTTGGCCTCGGCGAGCTCAATCTCGGCAGCCTTTTGCTGCTCGGTAATCTCGGCGGCCTTGTTCATGTCGTCGCTCTCGGTGGCCTCCTGCGCGGCGGCCTTAAGCTCCTCCACGCGATGCTCGGCCTCGCGCACCGGCTCGGGCGCGCGGTTGGCGGCGATGCGGGCGCGGGCACCGGCCTCGTCGATGAGGTCGATGGCCTTATCGGGCAGGAAGCGATCCTGGATGTAGCGGTCGGAGAGGTTCGCGGCGGCCTCGATAGCACCCTGCGTATAGCGCACATGGTGGTGCTCCTCGTAGCGCGGCTTGAGCGCGGTCAGGATCTTGACCGTGTCCTCGACGCTCGGCTCCTCGACATCGATGGTCTGGAAGCGACGCTCGAAGGCCGGGTCCTTGGTGAGGTACTTGCGGAATTCCTCGGCCGTGGTGGCGCCGATAATCTGGAAGGCACCGCGCGCGAGCACGGGCTTGAGCATGGAACTCGCGTCGATGGAGCCCTCGGCAGAGCCGGCACCGATGATGGTGTGCATCTCGTCAATAAACAGGATGACGTCGTCAGCTTCGGTGGCCTCCTGGATCACGTTCTTGAGGCGCTCCTCAAACTCACCGCGATACTTGGCGCCCGCAACGAGGCCCGGCAGGTCGAGCGTCCAGATGTTCTGGTTCATAAGGTTCTCGGGCACGTTGCCAGCTGCAATCTGCTGAGCCAGACCCTCGACGATGGCCGTCTTGCCCACGCCGGGGTCGCCCAAGATAAGCGGATTGTTCTTGGTGCGACGCGAAAGGATCTCCATCATACGCTGGACTTCCTTTTCGCGACCAATTACAGGGTCGAGCTCGCCGTCGCGCGCCTTCTGCGTAAGGTTGGTGGCGAACTGCTTAAGCGTATCGGTGCCGCTCCCCTTTTGCTGCGACGCGTCCGAGCCGCTAAAGAACGGCAGGCCCGCACCGGGACGCCCGGCACCGGCGCCGGCGAGCGGACGCTTCTTGTCCTGGTCCTTGGCGGTAAGTTTCTCGATAGCCTTTTTGATGGAGGCGGACGACACACCTAGGCGCATGAGGATGTCCATGGCCATGCCGTTACCCTCTTCGACGATGCCAATCAGCAAGTGCTCGGTCGACACGTAGGTCTGGTTGTTCTCACGTGCCACGCGGAAGGAGCGCTCCATCACGCTAATGACGAGCGGCGTAAAGGCAAGCTTGGCAGCCTCGGTCTCCTCGCTGGGCTCGGGAACCGTGGTCTGGACCTCCTTGAGGGTGTCCATGATGTCGTCGTAGGAGATATCAAGCGAGCGCAGCGCCTCGGCAGCGATGCCCTCGTCCTCCTTGGCGAGTGCGAGCAGCAGGTGCTCGGTGCCCACCTTATTTGAGTGCAGATCGAGCGCCTCCTGTTTGGCCATCGACATGACCTTGCGCGCTCGATCGGTAAATCTATCTAACATGCTCGTTTCCTTACATGAGTTCATCGAAATCAAAACGCCCGCCCGTCGGCGGCGCTTTTGTCTCTTTACCCACAGGTCGTCTATGTTAACAGCTGGAGGAATATCTATAAACCCGGCTCACATGAATGCAGGTTATGACCGCATCGCGGGACTCACCGCGCGATGCGCGACAGGCGCCCCGCAAGAGAAACCCTAGGCGTCTTTCACCACGTCGGGACTCGTCGCACGCGATGCGCGATAGGCATCGGCCTCCTTGGAGACGCGTTCGAGCAGCTCGGATGTATCGACGCCCTCGACTTGCGCGACCGTTTCCACCGTCTGCATGGCGACCGCCCTCAGGTACGCGCACGCGCTGTCCCCCGGCTGCTCGAGGTCTATCTCCTCGCCGCCCTCCCGGGCAAAGCCGACCGCCATCACAAAGCCCATGATGCCCGAGACCAGAAAGCCCACCGCAAAGCTCGAATCTGCCTTGAGCTCTTCTCCGTCGGGGTGGACGATCTCTCTCACGCGGTCGATGATGATCGTATGGATGCCCTGCACGACCTGCTCGGCGGCACCCGCCCTCATGGTGATGACGATGCGCCGCAGCAGGCAGCGGACGTCGCGCCGGTCGAACGCCGAAAGGTCGCCCTCGCTCGAAAAATGCCAGAGGGCATCGGTGATGAGCTCGTTATCCTGCAGCAGCTGGGCTATGGCGATGGCGACGAGTTCATCGAAATCGTGAAAATAGTAGTAAAACGTTCCGCGATTGCACTGGGCGGCGCGGGTCACCTCGCCAACCGACAGCTCGAAGATGCTGTTGTTCTCGATGAGCTCCCAAAACGCCTCGATGATACGGGTGCGTGCATCGGGCGCATCGGCGTCCTTACGCGGTCTCGCCATGCGCCTCACCGCACCCCTGCGCCTTGGCGTTCATGATGAGCATCTGAAGACGGTTCTCCACGTTGGCGAAGCTCACGTCGGGATCGTAGTCGAGCGGCAGGAACTGCGCCGTGGGATACTGCTCCTTGAGCGCATGGATGAGCCCGCGCCCCACGACATGGTTGGGCAGACACCCGAACGGCTGCAGGATCACGAAGTTGCGGCAGCCGCGCCTGGCGTGCTCGAGAATCTCCGCCGGAATCAGCACGCCCTCGCCCGCATCGAACGTATGGTGCAGGATCTTATCGCTCGCGCGCACGAGCTCGGGCATGCGCGTCGGCGGCTCGTAGAGCGGGCTCGCCGCGCCCAGGCGGTCGCAACGGTCGTGCGCGAGCTCGAACAGGTTGTCCGCCGTGGCGTACCAGGCCTTTTCGGGCAGCGACAGGTCGACGTGGAACTCGCGCGACTGCGCATGCTTGTAGAAATAGGTCTTGCGGATCACGTCGGTCATGCGCGCCTCGATGACCTCGAGCCCGTTGTCCTCGAGGTAGCGCTCGATCTCGTGGTTGGCGCCGAGATGGAAATTGAGCAGGTACTCGCCCACGATGAGAACGGTCGGATGCGGGTTCGAGCGGTCGTACGGAACGGCGTCCATGATCGCAAGCGCGCGTTTGAAGCCCGTCGCCTGGCCTCTCAGCCCGGAGCGCTCCATGCCCTCGATAACCTCATCGAGCGCGCGGTCGAACGCAGCGTCCGCCGCGCCCTTCTCGAGCTCGTAGGGACGGATGCGCCTAAGCATGGCCTCGAGGGCATCGATCATGGGAAGACCGTAGGCGATCTGGATGCTCGGGCCAAGGCCGAGCTTGAAGCCCGGATGCGCATTGTGGGCATCGACGTCGTCGTTGGTGAGCACCGGGACATAGTCGTATCCCGCGTCGTCGAGCGCGCGGCGCAGCAGGGGCATGTAGTGCGTCAGGCGGCAGTCGCCGATATACTTGCCAGTCACCACGGCGACGTCGTGCGGGTCGTACTTACCGCTCTCGAGTGCCGCGAGCGCCTCGCCGATCACGATTTGCGCGGGGAAGCAGATGTCGTTGTGCACATAGCGTTTGCCCAGGCGGATGGCATCCTCGCGCCCGATATCAAGGGCCTCGGCGCGCACGCCCTGATTGCGCATCGCCGCGGTCATGAGCCTGCAGAACGCATGGGAGGTGTTGGGGACCAGCGCGATCTTGTCGTGCCGGTCGCGCTTGGTGTACTTGACCTTATACGGGTCGTCGAGCGGATGGACCGCGTGCACCCGGGCGCCCTCGGCACGCTCCTCCGCGCGACGACGGTTGACCGACTCGATAAACGAACGCACGCGAATGCCCATGGGACCGGCGACGTCGCTCTCATCGAGCTTGATCATCAGCGGAACCTTGGAGCCCATCTCGCCCATCATGCGCGCGATCTCGTCGGTGAGATACGCATCGTGGCCGCAGCCGAAGCTGCCCATCTGCACGAGCTCGAGCTCGGGCGTCGATGCGACGATGACCGCGCACGACAGCATGCGCGCATGGTAGTTGTTCACGATGTCGATGCGGCTGTTGGAAAGATCGACGTTGCAGACCCCCGGCACCGCATCGGGCGTCAGCACGGGGATGCCGCGCTCAGAGAAGAGCTTGGGCAGCCCGTGGTTGACCAGCGGGTCGTTGTGGTACGGGCGCGAAGCGATCACCACCGCGTAGCCGCCGTCCTCGCGCACGTTCTCGAGCACCTGCCTGCCGCGCAGCTGCAGCTGGTTCTCAAACGTCTCCTGCGCGCGGTCCGCCTGCTCGGTCGCCTTGGCAACCAGGTCGGCATCGATATCGAAGGTCTCCTTGCACCACGCCTTGAGCTGGCGGTTTCGGTCGCCCTCGTCGTACCAGTGGAACAGCGGCGTATCGAACGGAACGCCGAAACGCTCCTCCGGGTTATCGGAATTGCGCATCACGTAGGGGTATCCCTTTACGACGGCGCACATCCACTCGCTGGTAGAGGCGGTGTTTTCGGTGGGCACCGTCGTGATGATGGGCATGAAGATGCGGTCGACGCCGGCGTCGACGAGATTGCGGATGTGCCCGTGGACGAGCTTGGCCGGGAAGCACACGGTGTCGGATGTGACGTGCGCCAGACCGCGCTCGTACATCGCCTTGGTGCTGCGTCCCGAGACGCGCACCTTAAAGCCGAGCGTGCTGAAGAACGTCGACCAGAACGGCATGGTGTCCCAGAACTCGAGCACACGGGGAATGCCGATCGTGACATCGCGCCCCCCGCTGACGGGAACCGTGGGGTACGACTCGAACAGCAGCTTCTCGCGGTCGACAAAGAGATTGGGGGCAGCCGCGGTCCGGTCGCGCCCCGTGCCGGGTGCCTGTGCCTCGCAAGCACCCTGCGGACGCAGCTCCTCCGCCGCGGGAACCTCGCGCACGAGCTCATCCCATGAGATGGCGCCGCCGCGCGGGCAGCGATTGCCCGTGACGTAAAGCGAGCCGTCGCCAAATGCCACGACCGCGCGCTGGCAGCGGTTGTTGCACCGACGGCAGGTAACGCCGCCGAACTCGCGATGCTCGAAGCGCTCCACGGCATCGAGCCCGATAAACGACGTGCCGGCGTCGCCCTTGCGGCATTCCTCGCGCGCGAGCAGGGCGATACCGATAGCGCCCATCAGCCCCGGGTGGGGCGCACGCGTGACGGGTTTGCCCAGATACTGCTCGAATGCGCGCAGTACCGCGTCGTTTCGGAACGTGCCGCCCTGGACGACGACTTTGTCGCCCAGACGGTTGAGATTTGAAACGCGAATGACCTTGGTGAACACGTTCTCGATAATCGAACGGCAGAGACCGGCCATGATGTCGCCCGGACCCTTACCGCGCCGCTGCTCGGAAACGACGCTGCTGTTCATGAACACCGTGCAGCGGCTGCCGAGAACGGCGGGGGCTTTGGACGAAAATGCCTCGGTCGCGATATCCTCAACGGCTATTCCGAGGTTTTTGGCAAAACCCTCGAGGAACGAGCCGCAGCCCGCAGAGCACGCCTCGTTGACGACGATATCGGTCAGCACGCCGTGGTTGAGCCAGATGGCCTTCATATCCTGTCCGCCGATGTCGAGCACGAAGGTCGCATCGGGAACGCATGCGCACGCGGCGCGGGCGTGCGCGACCGTCTCGACCGTATGGTAGTCGGCGTGGAACGCGCGCGCGAAAAGCTCCTCGCCGTATCCCGTGGTGCCCACGGCATCGATCGCAAGCGTGACTCCCGCTGTCTCCCAGCGGTTCTTCAAGCTGACAAGACCCTGTTGGGCGACGTCGAGCGGTCTGCCGTTATTAGACGCGTAGAACGAATCGACAAGCTCACCCGCCTCATCGACCAGGGCGAACTTGGTCGTCGTGCTCCCCGAATCGATACCGAGCGCCACACGCACCGTCTCTCCGGGCGCATACGCATCCGGACCCTTTGCCGGCGTCTCTTTGCCATGGCGTGCCGTAAAATCCGCCTGCTCGGCAGGTGTGGCAAAAAAGGGCTGGGCAAGACGTCCCTCCCCGCTTGCGGGCGCGACCGTCTCGAGCTTATCCAGCCGGACAAAAGCGTCGGGAAGGTCGATCGGTTGGGACGATGCGAACATGTCGGTCAGCGACAGGGCGGCACCGCGCGCGACCATGATCTGCGGATCGCGCGGGACGATAACCTGATCGTCCGATAGATTCAGTTGCTCCCGGAACACGCGGACCAGTGTGGGGTTGTAGGCGAGCGTACCGCCCTCGAAGATTACCGGCGGCTCGATGTCGATACCCTGGGCCAGACCGCCGATCGTTTGGCGGGCGACCGCGTGAAGCGCCGAAAGCGCCAGGTCGGTGGTAGGAATGCCCTCGTTGAGCAGCGGCTGGATATCGGTCTTTGCGTACACGCCGCAGCGGCCCGAGACCTCGTGGACGGTCGTTCCCCGGCTTGCGAGCTGCTCGAACTCGCCCGATTCGGTGCCGACCCCCATGAGCTTTGCCATCTCGTCGATAAATGCACCGGTACCGCCTGCGCACGAGCCGTTCATGCGCATGTCGGCAACCTCGATGTCTCCCTTATCGTTGGTGCGGAAGAAGATCATCTTGGCGTCTTGGCCGCCCAGCTCGATGGCGCAGCGCGTCTGCGGATAGAACCTGCTGATCGCGAGCGCGTTGGCGACCACCTCCTGAACGTACGAGGCGCCCAGCGCGGTCGCGATATCGCGCGCACCCGAGCCGGTCACCGCAACGCGCAGTGACTCATGGGGAAAGCGCTCGGCGAGCTCGCCGAGCATGGCGCGCACGCTCGCTGTCTGACACGCCCCGTGGCGGCGATATCCCCACCACGCCTCGGTCATATCCTCGTGCATCGCGTAAACTTTGGTCGTCGTCGACCCTACGTCCAGTCCTACTAGCAACGCCATAATGCTCCGTCTCTCGCATTTTTCCCGCTAGAGATATACCACTCTACGTAATACAACAGACTGTTGTATTTAAACTCCGTATAAAAAGCGGCTGCCGAAACGCTTCAGCAGCCGCCGAATGCACCAACAGATTGTTCTGCGCGCTAGCACGTCGGGCAATGGAGCAGCACGGGCCCTCCGGTCATGCGCACCGCTCACGCCCGCGATGTCGCCGAGAGAGCTATCCACGCTTAGGGCTCCAACCAAGCAAGTCGCCCGCGCTCAGCAGATCCCTAAGCGAGCTACTCGCACTCAGGAGCCATAGCCTGCTCCAAGAGCTCGGCATGCTCCTCCTCGAAAACCGTCCCCACAGGGAAGGCGCGACGGAAGACGAAGTGGGAAATCGGACCGGCTACCAAAAGGTTCCACGGCAGCGCCATCACAAAATTATGCGGGATGTTGATCATCCAGATCGCGGGCACGGAATACAGGTTCGCAAGGATGCCGCCGGGCATGTGCGTCAGACCCTCGCAGGCACCGTACAGCGACATGATGATAACCATGGGAACGACCATGCAGGAGCTGACGGCGAGCGTCATGGCAAGCGGCGAGCTCTTGCCCGGCGTGACCAAGTACTTAAAGGCGAAACCCTTGGCGAGCGGGCTGGCGACGAACCAGTCGCAGCACATGGCAAAAATGTAGGCAACGGGGAAGCCGAGCCACGCAGCGGCAACGACCTCGCCGTTGATGGCCCCGTGCTGCAGGGCAACGTTGTAGATGCTCATCCAGAGCACCATGCAAAAGCACATGATAAAGGTGAACAGCAGGCTCTCTCGTTTGTTGATAGGCATGAAGGGCAGATTCCTTTCTGTGTTACGCCGCGGCACCACGCAACAAAAACGGGCGGGCAAGATGGAGCTGTTGGGACTTCATCTCGCCCGCCCGTGTTACGCGCGTCTGCGACTACTTATGTGGTGGAACTACCCTAACACGAACGGCGCGCGCTTCGTAAGCGTTGAGTTTGTGGAGATGCAGGGTACCAAAACCCCCGACCCCATAAGTTGCGGTGGAATACGGACTGTTTTGACCCTTTAAGCAACAATTCAGTCCCTATTTCACCGCAACTCATTTGGTGCAAAGTAACCTGTCCCCCTTGCACCAATTAGCTGGTGTGGCGCCAGCGAGGGTCGGTGAGCGTACGCGCCACACCCAGGCCAACGGGCAAAAACGCCACGATGAGCACTGCGCGCACAAACCAGCCGAGCATATTGACTGTGTCGAAGGTGCACATGTAATACATCGAGCGATACAGATACAAACCCGGCACCATAATGACAATCGAAGGCACCGTGAGAGCGATACGCGGGTAGGTGAGCTTGACTTCGGCCAAGCTTGCCAGCAGACCCGATACCAGCGCGCCGATAAACGCTGCTGCCTCGGGAGGCATTCCCGTGCTGAGGCCCAGGAAGGGAATCATCGTCGGCGCATCGACAAGGGTCAGACGCAGGGTATTGGACACGGCGCCGATCAGCCCAGCTGCCGCGGCCATCTTTACCGGGCTGTTGAACATCACCGAGAAGCCGAATACGCCAACGAAGCTCATCACCACGCGCAGGAGCGTAAGAGCAAGCGGCGAAAGGCCGAGCGGCGCAAAGTCGTCCGGCGCCAGGCCAACACACTCGGCAACCATCCAACCTACGAGCGTCGCCATCACAATAATCGATACGGCATATGACAGGCGCTCGATACCACTTCGCATGTCGAGCTTAGCGATGTCGAGGCCTGCCGTAATGAGCGGAAAGCCGGGAATCACAAAGAGCATGGCGCCGATATAGCCTTCTTGGTGCGACATTGCCCCCGGTACGACCTGGCCAAGGCCGAGCAATGCCAGCAGATACGAAACGCAAGCGAGCGCAACGCCGGTCGTCAGCGCGCTGAACTGACCAAGGCCTTGCTTGAGAATATGGGAGCGGGCAAAGTTGCCGACACCCGCGCCCACAAACGCGCAGGCCATCTCGATAGGGCCGCCGCCGAGCAAAAAGACGAAGGCGCCGCAAGCACAAGCTGCCGCAAGGCCCTGTTGCCAGGGAGAGTAATCGGGTTTTGAACTCTCAACGGTCTTGAGCATCTCGTGATACTCGTGTACCGTGAAGCGACGACCATAGGTCTCGATTTCCTTGAGGAAACTCTCCATCATCCAAATGCGATGGGTATTGACTCCCGTTGTGGGCAGGCTGACAACCTCGTTAAAGCAGTGGCCATCTTCGATGCAAGTGCACTCAAACGACAGAAGACTCAGGTCGACGTGAATCGTGACGCCGAGTACGGCAGCAACACGATTCATGGTATCGCGCACGCGCCAGGCACCTGTTCCGCTTGCCAGCATAAGCATGCCAGTGCGGCAGATGATGGATGACTTATCGGTGAGTGGCGCATCGACGGCAAGCTCATCGCCTGCCGTCACGATCTGGTGCCAGTCAGTTTTCATATGGAGCGCGCCGGCACGAACGCCGTGGTGCATGGGGGCTCTCGAAAGCAGCGAGTCAAGGCGCGAAGGCTGTGGGGGCTCCGTTAATTCGCCCTCGTCCTCGTCGGGCTCTTCATCGACCAGATCAAATGAGTCAAGCGATGCCGGCTCGCGACGATCGATTAGCTCCTCATCCTCATCATCAAAGTAATTGAACTGATCGAGCATGTCCTCTTCGATTGCACGCTCGCTCGCGTCGTCCATATAGACGCTCCCTTCCTACCGACTAACCCCCATCCTAGGCAGCAACGGCTAAAGGAAACATAAAAGAGACGGCTGTCATGCGAGCCATGTGCTCAACAGCCGTTGGGCAGTCGTTTAAGAACGTCCCCAATGACTACATCGATGTTCTAAGTGTCAACCAAGTCAACGCCGCAGGTAGAGGACGGACAGCAAGCGACGTCCAGGGCGAACAAGTTGGCATGAAAAAGGCAAGGCATAGACCTTCTGGTCATGCCTTACCTTTTGAATGACAAATTGTCGCCCTGGGCGGCGCGCAGCGTCAACTGGTTACGCGGGTTGGTAAACCCGCGTAACCACCTAGGTCGCGCCCTTGAAGTTGAACGTCAGATTGTCCAAATGCGGCCCGCGCAGCGTCGAGCCGTTACGCGGTTCGTAGAACCGCGTAACTCTTAATACATCTTTGCGCCGGCGGGGATGGAGGCGTCGAGCTGGATCAGGTTGAGGCGCTCCTCACCATCCTCCTCGTGGATGGCACTGATGAGCATGCCGCAGCTGGGGATGCCCATCATCTTGCGCGGAGGCAGGTTGGTGATGGCGAGCAAGGTCTTGCCGACCAGGTCCTCGGGCTCGTAATAAGCGTGAATACCGGAGAGGATGGTGCGGTCGGTACCGGTACCGTCGTCGAGCGTAAAGTTCAGCAGCTTCTTGGACTTCTTGACGGCCTCGCATGCCTTGACCTTCACAGCGCGGAAATCGCTCTTGGAGAAGGTATCAAAGTCGACGAACTCCTCAAACAGCGGCTCAACGGCGATCTTGGAGTAATCGAGCGTGGGCTTAAGCGACTTAACGAATGGGCTCGCGGCGTTGCCGGCCTCTGCAGCCTTGGCGGCAGCGGCACCGGACTGGAAACCCTTCTCGGGCTTCATGTGCGGGAACAGCAGGACGTCGCGGATAGAAGCCTGGTTAGTAAGCAGCATGACCACGCGGTCGATACCAATGCCAATGCCGCCCGCGGGAGGCATACCGTACTCGAGGGCGCGCACGTAGTCCTCGTCATACTCCATAGCCTCATCGTCGCCGCCGGCCTTCTCGGCCATCTGGGCAGCAAAGCGCTCAGCCTGGTCGACCGGGTCGTTGAGCTCGGAGAATGCGTTGGCGTACTCGTGGCCGGCGATGACCAGCTCAAAGCGGTGAGTCAAACGCGGGTCGTCCTCAAAACGCTTAGCGAGCGGGCTGACCTCGATGGGGTAATCGCACACGAAGGTCGGGTTGACGATGGTGTCCTCGCCCAGCTCATCGTAAATCTCGGCGATGATCTTGCCGGCAGTCCACTCGGGCTTGATCTCCAGGCCCTTCTCGCGCGCGGCGGCAGCAAGCTCCTCGACCGGCGTGTCGATGGTGACCTGCTTGCCGAGCACGTCGGAGACGATGTCGGTCATGGGACGGCTGGCCCACTCACCAGAAAGGTCGATGGTCTGGCCCTGGTACTCGATGACCTCGGGGTTGCCGATGGCCTTGTTAGCCGCCTTAATGACACCCTGGGCGAGCGCCTTCATGCCCTCGAGGTCTGAGAAGGCACGGTAGGCCTCCATCGTGGTGAACTCGGGGTTGTGGGTAAGGTCCATGCCCTCGTTACGGAAGATGCGGCCGATCTCGAACACGCGCTCAAAACCACCGACGATGCAGCGCTTGAGATGGAGCTCGGTGGCAATACGCAGGTAGCACTCCTGATCGAGCGCGTTGAAGTGCGTGATGAACGGCTTAGCCGTAGCGCCGCCCTGGATGGTCTGCAGGATGGGGGTCTCGACCTCCATGTAGCCGTCGGACTCCATAAAGCGACGGAAGGTGGAGAGAATCTGCGAACGCTTACGGAAGGTCTCACGAACGTCGTCGTTGGCGATCAGATCGACATAGCGCTGGCGATAGCGGGTCTCCTTGTCGGAAAGACCGTGGAACTTCTCGGGCAGCGGACGAACGGCCTTGGAAAGCAGGGTCGCGCTCTTAGGGGCAACGGAAAGCTGGCCGCGCTGGGTGCGCACGACCACGCCGGTCACGCCCAGGATGTCGCCCAGGTCGAGGGCCTTGAGCGTATTCCAGGCGGCCTCGTCCATGTCGTTGATGCGGCAGAACAGCTGAATCTCGGCAGTCGCATCGCGCACGACGATGAACATGATCTTGCCCTGACCGCGCTTGGCGACCACACGGCCGGCGATCTTCACGACATCCTCGGTGTCCTCACCATCGGCAAGATCGGCGTACTTAGTCTCGATATCGGCGACGTAGTCCTCAAGCTCAGAGTGCTCGGGATAGGGGTTCTGGCCCGCCTCGAACAGGGCGGCGCGCTTGGCCAGGCGGGTGGCGCGCTCGTCGTTGAGCGTCGATGCCTGATCGGCGGCGTTCTGGTTCTCTGCCATAAGTTAGCTCCTCAAACTAAAACGCTCCCCAGGATTCGGTCCCAGGGAGCGAAAACATACCTTTACGCGGGACCGTGGTCTAGCGTGCGATCTTGGCGATGGTGTAGACGCGAGTCTTGCCGGAAGGCGTAACGACCTCGACGGAGTCGCCCTCGCCGTGACCGATGATGGCGTGACCGACCGGAGACTCGTTGGAAATCTTGTGCTCGAGCGAGTTGGTCTCGGTGGTACCAACGAGCGTGACTTCCATGACCTCGCCGTTGGGATCAATCAGCGAAACGGTGGAACCGATGGAGACGGTCAGATCGCCCGTAGTGGCAGCAACCTGAGCGTTGGCAAGAATGGCCTGGATCTCGGCGATACGAGCAGCATTCTGGGCCTGCTTGTCCTTGGCGGCATCGTACTCGGAGTTCTCCGAAAGGTCGCCGAACGCGCGGGCTTCCTTGATGTCCTCGACGATCTCCTTGGCGTAATCGCCCTCACGCCAGGCGAGCTCCTCGACGAGCTTCTGGCGGCCCTCAGCGGTCAGTACGATCTGGCTTGCGTCCATACGGATATCTCCCCAACTCTGATCAAACAATCAACTGTCAACAAAACGAAAAAGACCGGCTAGCCTGCGGGCAAGCCGGTCAGGTGCTCACCCCAAAGGGATGGGACTACTCTGCGTCCGCGTCGCTGTCCTCTGCCTGCTTCTTCTTGGCAGCAGCGAGCTTGGCCTCGAGCTCAGCGATCTCCTTGTCCTCCTCGGACTGCTCGACCACGACCTCCTCGGCCTGCTTGGTCTCGGCCTTATCGTCGCCCTCCATACCCTCACGGATATTCTTGACGGTAGAGCCAAGGGACTTGCCGAGCTTCGGCAGGTTCTTGGGCCCGAAGATAATCAGGACAACGACGAGAATAATGATGAGCTCAGGAGCCCTCAGTCCAAACATGTAGACCTCCACAATACAGCGAGACAAGCTCGAATGAGTATACCGCGGGTATCGCGGTATCACAACACTAGCTAAAAAAAGGGACCGCAAGAAGCGGTCCCTCCTCATGCTCTGGTCGGGTTGACTGGATTTGAACCAGCGACCCCTGCGTCCCGAACGCAGTGCTCTACCAAACTGAGCCACAACCCGTTAGCTCGACTATAGTAACAAAGATTTTCGCCGCGTGCTAGAGAAATTTTTATTTCTTTGGCGCGTCGATTTGAACCGTGTTGGGAATAAGCTCAGTCGCGCAGGCCCACCAGCCATTTTGCTGGGCAGCATCGGCAAGCCTTTCGACCGTGGCAGCGGTGTCGCAAATGGCAAACGAGCAGGCACCCGATCCGCACACATCTACAGCAACGGTTCCGTCCTGTTTACGCAGCCAGTCGAGGACCGTTTGAATCTGCGACTCCATCTGTGCGGAAATGACACCCAGATTGTTATGGATGAGTGCATATGCCGTCTCGGCATCACCAGCACGCAAGGCAGAAGCTATCGCGCCGGGCTTGTCCGCAGGCACCGGGGCCTCGTCAAAACGTCGATAGGCTTCAATTGTCGAAACGCTTGCCTCGCGCGGCTTGACCAGCACGACGGGCGTCGCGGGCAGCGCGGGGTACTCAGTTGCCAGCACGTCTCCCCCACCTACGTAGAACGCAGGACTCGCGTGCAAAAAGAACGGGACGTCGGCACCAATGCCCCGCGCAATGTCATCGAGCGCTGGGTCGGTGCGATCAATGCCCCAGAGCTCCGCCAAGGCGACAATGACCGCGGCCGCATCCGTCGAGGGGCCGCCCAAGCCGGCGCACAATGGAATGCGCTTCTCAATCGTCACGCAGATGTTTGCCTCGCGACCATAATGCTCGGCCATAGCAACCGCAGCCCGATACGCCGTATTCTTTTGCATGGGAAAATCTGATGCTGGAACCGTCTGGACGGTCAGCGCCTGCAACGGCGTGACCGTCACGGTATCGGAAAGACCGACGGCCGCCATCAGGGAATCGACCCTGTGGTAGCCGCGGTCATCGCGCTCGGTATGAACCCCCAGGTAGAGGTTAATCTTTGCCGGCGCGGAAAGAGTCAGGGACCGATCGGTCACCGTTAATGCTCCTCGAGCTGATTGCCGAGCGGGGTAAAGATATGCTCGCCGCTCTCGGGGTCGAACAACTCGACCTGGCCGGTGAGGACATCGATATACTGGTAGGACTGACGCGACTTGCGGCCGCGACGCTCGTCGACCTCGACAATGAAGACGGCCGGGTGGACGCTCTTGATGGTGCCCATGCGCTCGACGACGCGGGTACGGCCCATGTTGGCCTTCACCTTGACGCGATCGCCCACCATATCGGTCAGCTTCTCGTGGATGTCGTCGACGTGATTGACTTCCATCTCTTCCATGAACAGGGCCTCCAGAAGGTGCAATTCAAAAAGGGGATAATACCCCTAAGATAGACAAAACTCTAATACTATAGCACCCTGCTGCCGCCATACGCAAGTAGCTAAATAAGCCCCGTCCCAAATACGTACCAGACGACAACCTCGCATGACCAGTTGTTACGCGGTTTGGTAAAACCGCGTAACCTAAAGGTTGTCGGTGTCCAAGACGATGGTGAATGGGCCGTCGTTGACAAGATCGACTTTCATATCGGCGCCAAAGATGCCGTGCGCCACGTGTTCGACATCTTGACGAACGAGCGTCAGGAAGTACTCGTAGAGCTCGTTGGCAACATCGGGTGCGCCGGCATCCGTAAACGACGGACGGCGACCGTGGCGGCAGTCAGCGAACAGCGTGAACTGCGACACCACGAGCACCTCGCCGTCGACATCGGCAAGCGCCAAGTTGGTCTTGCCGTTCTCGTCCTCGTTGATACGCAGCCCGCGGAGCTTGCCCCACAGCTTGTCGGCCTCGGCACGCGTATCGCCATGGCCCACACCCAGCAGCACCAGGTAGCCGCGTCCAATGCGGCCCACGCACTCGCCGTCGACCGTCACGCCGGCGTTGAGCACGCGCTGCACCACCGCACGCATGGCCTACTCCTCGCCCGTCAGCTTGGCGGACAGATGCTCGAGCGCGTGGAATCGATGGCTGATGGCGTTCTTCTCGTCCGCCGTGAGCTCGGCCATGGTCTTGCCCGGCGTGTCGACCGGCAGGAACAGCGGGTCATAGCCAAAGCCGTGATCGCCGCGGCCCTCGTGCGCGATAACGCCCTCGCAGACGCCCTCGCTATAGGTGACCAAGCCGTCCGTGTCGATGAGCGCAACGACGCTCATAAAGCGCGCGGTACGATCCTCATCTGCCACGCCATTCAGATTCACGAGCAGCTTGGCATTGTTGGCGGCATCGTCGCCGTGAACGCCCGCGTAGCGTGCGCTATACACACCGGGCTCACCGTCCAGCGCGTCGACGACCAGGCCCGAATCGTCGGCAATGGCCATGAGCCCCGTCTCTTCGACGGCAGCCTGCGCCTTGATGATGGCGTTCTCCAAAAACGTCGTGCCGTTTTCCTCGGGGTCCTCAAAATCGCCCAGCTGGCCGAGCGCCACAAAGCGAACCTCGGGCATAACCTTGCCCAAAATGGCCTCGATCTCGGTGAGCTTATGGGCGTTGCCCGTTGCCACGACGATGGTCGCCGCCGGGTCGAGAGTGTCAATGTCGATCTTCTCAAGTGCCATGAGTGGCCTCCTTGTCTCTATAGCAATGCCGCGCCGAGGGCGACGAGGGCCTCTGCCTCTCCCCTCTCAATCAACGGCAGTCTTGTGTCTAGACGTCTCCGCAGATGAAACCTACCAAATTAAACCTGTCCCTTTTTGGTAGGTTAGGCGAGGGCTTGGCGCTGAAGCTCGATGAGCTCGGCGATACCTTTGTCGCCCAGGTCGAGCAGGGCGTTGAGGCGCTTACGGTCGAAGGGCGCCTGCTCGCCGGTACCCTGGAGCTCGATCATCTCACCGGCGTCGGTGGCGACGAGGTTCATGTCGACCTCGGCATGGCTGTCCTCGGAATAATCCAAGTCGAGCAGGGTGTTGCCGTCGACAACGCCCATGGAAATGGCAGCCACCTGGCCGATAAGCGGGATGCGCTCGATCTTGCCCGCCTCGACCCACATGGCAAGGGCGTCGTGCAGTGCCACCCAGGCGCCGGTAATGCTCGCCGTTCGCGTGCCGCCGTCTGCCTGAATCACGTCGCAGTCGACGGTAACGGTGTACTCGCCGAGTGCCTTCATATTGACGACGGTACGCAGGCTGCGACCGATGAGGCGCTCGATCTCCATGGAGCGGCCCTTGCGGTTGGCGTGCTCGCGCTTGCAGCGCTTGCCGGTCGACGCCGGCAGCATGGCGTATTCCGCGGTCACCCAGCCGGCCTTGGCGCCCTTTCGCCAGCCCGGCACGCCCTCCTCGATAGTGGCGGCGCACAGCACGCGCGTGTCGCCGAACTCGGCCAAACACGAGCCGTGGGCGTGCTTCATGACGCCACGGGTGAGCTTAACGGGGCGTAACTCGTTGGCGGCGCGACCGTTGGCGCGGTTGACCTGCATATACTCCATAGAAATATCCTTTCGGCAAAATATGTGGCGAAGGCTTTGGCGGCTGCCTCACATCTATTTCAGCTCATCGATATCGATATGTTCGATGCTCTTGAGCGGCTGACCAAAGATAAAGCTACCCGCCACCGCAAACTCGGCAATGTTATCGGCCGTCGTGGCAAAACGATGCTGCGGCTCGGCGGCGTCGCCCGCCAGCTGCTCGCGGCGCGTGAGGATATCGGTCAGCTCGCGCGTGGTCTCCTCGGCGGAACTCACGACGCGCACCCCAGGCCCCAGCGCATGGCGGATAGGTCCCACCAACAGCGGGAAATGCGTACAGCCAAGCACCACGGTATCGATACCGTGGTCGCGCAGCGGCTCAACCGTGGCACCCACCAGCGCACGCACGGCAGGCGTATCGAAGATGTCCTCGTTCTCAAGCCACTGTTCCTGCAGGTGTGCACCCGAGGCTAGCTCGTGTTCGACAACCTCGACAAAGCTCGAGGCAGGACAGCCGTATACATCGACGCCGGCATCCAGATCCTGAATGGCGCGCGTGTAGGCGCCCGAGCGAATGGTGAGGTTGGTGGCGAGCACGCCCACGCGACGCGTACGCGTGCTGTTGATTGCTGCACGGGCACCCGGCGCGATCACACCGATCACGGGAACGTCGAGCACCTGCTGGGCCAGACGCAAGGCCGCAGCGGTCGCCGTGTTGCAGGCGATGACCATAATCTTGACGTCGTGCTTCGAAAGCCAACGACCCGCCTGCAACGCAAACGAGCGCACCTCATCCTCGGTGCGCGTGCCGTAGGGACAGCGCTTGGTGTCGCCAAAGTAGTAGACGGACTCGTGCGGCAGCGCCGTCGCGATGGCGCGCGCAACCGTCAGACCGCCCAAACCAGAATCGAACACGCCAATCGGGCGCGTGTCGCCTGCCGGATTCTCGATATCGGACATTACCTCACCAGTCTCTCTCGAAAAGACATGTCCAAGTGCGGCGACGCCGCGCTACGAACGCGCCGCGACCAGCAGCTCTGCCGTCGCCGCCCAACCGTCGATAATTTTGCCACGCGTAACGAAAGCGTTCTCGCAAGCAGCCAGGAACTCAGGCGCGCCGGCGCTCGTCAGGCCATTCTCGACCAGGCAGAACGTGCCCACGTGATCGGCCATGTAGAAGTCGGACTCGGAATCGCCGAGCGCCAACGTCTCCTCGCGCTCGATCCCTAGGTGCTCGCAGAAGCGCGCAATGGCGACGCCCTTGTTGAGACCCGCGGGATTGATGTTGAATGCGCGGCCGTCCTCGACGCGATCGAGCTCGAGCGTCGTCGGCTTGGACAGGTGAGTCAGATGGCCGTTGCACGCCCAGATCAGACCGCAGCCGGCCTCGTCCAGGATGGCCTGAACCTCATCGTCGGGCACATCGCCGCGCATGCCGACGGTGACCTCACGGTATTTGTAGCCGGTCGACATGTCGTTGTGATACTCGATCTTGTGCGGCCAGCGGGCGAGGATCTTCTCGCACACGCCGGTCTGCTCGATCACCTGGTGCGGCGTGAGGCCGCAAGAGGAGTCGTAGGGCATGTCGCCGGTCAGATACTCCCAATCGTTGGCTTTAAGGTCGTACATGACCAGACCGCCCATCTCGCCAATGTAGGAGTTGAGGCCGAGCACGCGCGCGTCCTCGTGGATCATGGTACGGTTGCGGCCCGAGGTGGGAACCACCTGAATACCAGCGCGAGCGAGCGCCACGACGGCCTCGACGAGTTTGGTCGAGGGGTTGCCGTCGTTGTCGCGCAGCACGCACGAGCCGGGTGCAAGCATCGTGGCATCCAGGTCGGTAAAGACGTACTTGACCTTGGCCAAGCGCTCGCGCATCTCGCCCGAAAGCTCGGCGACGGTCGGCAGGGTATTGTGGGACATGGTTACTCCGTTTACGTAGAAGGGTTTGGACTTGGACGGCATGTTTTGATTGAGGGAACACGCTTATGGCGACAGCGCACTCAGGGCGCCGCCGCCATCATGGTTCATTAGTCAAACTGGGCAACATCGATCAGGCGATTGGCCAGCGAAAGGTCGCTCTCGATGGGCACGAACTCGTCGCCCACGTGCATGAGCTCCTCGTCACCCTTTGCCAGCAGCAAGACAATGGTGGGAGCATCGGGGTTGACGTACTCCTCGCGCGCCGCCTTGAACGCCGCATGCACAGCGGCTTCGCGATCGAGGATGATCTTGTTCGGCGTATCGTCGGGAACATGTTCGGCAAGCTCGCGACAGACCTTCATCGGGTCCTCGTGAGCCGGGTCCTCATTGGCAAAGATCATCAGGTCGGAATACGGTGCGGCCTCGCGCGGAAGCTGCTCGCGGCGCTCCTGCGCCTTGCCGCCGGCAGCGCCAAACACCGCAATGACCGGACTAGCGGGAAACGCGCGCTTGACCGACGAGAAAAGCGAGCGGAACGAAAGCTGGTTGTGCGCGTAGTCGACGACACAAATCACGCGGCCGTCCTTCGACTCCACGACCTCCATACGGCCCGGCACACGCAGTTTTGAGAGGCCCTTCTTGATAGCCTCGATACCGATGCCGATCTCGCGCGCAGCGGCGATAGCGACCAGCGCGTTCTCCACGTTAAAGTCGCCCGCGATACCCAGCAGGACCTTCTCCCCCGCCTCGGACTCGTCGGCGCTCATGCCGTGCAAGTTGAACTCGATGTTAAAGCCGAGCATGCGGACATCGCTCGCCCACAGGCTTGCCTCGGGATGCTCGACGCCAACGGTCACCAAGCGCTCGGCCGTCGACGCTGCCTCTAGCACACGGTCAACCTCTTCGGTGCCTAGATTCACCACGGCGGTCTTTGCCTGGTCAAAGATCCTGAGTTTGCTCTCAAAATAATCCTCAAACGTGGGGTGTTCGATCGGCGAGATGTGGTCGCGGCCGATGTTGAGGAAGCACGCCACGTCAAACGGCAGATTCTCGACGCGTTGGTACTTGAGCGCCTGGCTCGAAACCTCCATGACCATGGACTGGCGACCGGACGTGCGGCAGTTGGCGATATGGCGCCAGACCTCGGGGGCCTCGGGCGTAGTATTGGTGCTCTCGTAGCACTCGATGCCATCGTCGGTACTCACCGAGCCGATCATGCCGCAGGACTCGCCCGCCGCTTTGATAATCGACTGGAGCATAAAAGCGGCCGTGGTCTTTCCCTTGGTACCGGTGATACCCACGATCTTGACGTCGTGGTCGGGACGGTCGTAGACCTCCGGCGGCAACAGGGCCATGGCCGTGCGAACGCTATCAACAACCAGCATCGCAGCACCGCTCTCCTGCGCCAGCGGCTCCAGAGACTCGACCAGTGACTCCTCGCACACAAATGCGACGGCGCCCGCATCGAGCGCCATGCTCAAAAACGCGGGCTTAAAGGCAGCACCTTTGCAGAAGAACACGTCACCTGCCGAGACCGCGCGCGAATCAAACGAGCAGCCGGTCACGGCACGCTCGTCAACCTGCTCTGATGCGCGCAGCTCGCCGCACACATCGAGAAGCTTGGCAAGCGTATCGACCGTGGTCACGGTCGCGGAATCCGAATGGTGCATCTTTCACCTTTCTCAGCCATTTGGCAGGGACGGTTTTTATAGTAACTGAAACGCACCCACGCAAAAACGGCTCCCGGAGGAGCCGTTACGCGCAGGCGTTCGTAAGCCGAGGCTAGGCAGCCTGAACAGAAGGCTGGCCCTCGTCGATAAAGAAGCGCTTGTACCACACTAGGAACACGAGCGGCGTATAGATCTTGCGCTGGAAATCGCCCTTGCCCGCAAAGTGCAGATCGAGCAGGTGCATGAGCTCGTCGGTATCGAAGAACTCGCTTGCCCACGGCGCGGTGAAGTACTCCTTGACATAGTCGTACCACTTTTGCTCGCGCAGCCAGTAGACAATCGGCACCGGGAAGCCCACCTTGGGACGGGTGGCCCACTCATCGGGCAGCGACTTGTTGGCAGCGTGGCGGAGTACCTGTTTGTTGCCGTTCTCGTTGATGCGGTAGCGGTCGGGAATGTGCTCGGCGAACTCCATGACTTTGCGGTCCAGGAAGGGCACGCGCAGCTCCAGCGAGTGTGCCATGCACATCTTGTCGGCCTTGAGCAGAATGTCGCCCGGGAGCCACATGTTCATGTCCAGGTACTGCTTCTTGACCAGCTCGGGCTGATCCTTCACGCGTGCGTAAATGGGTGCTGCGAGCTCAAAGGCGCCATCGCCGGTGTTGTACTCGGGCTTGAGCACGCCGTCGACCTCGCGCTCCGGCCATACCAGAGCCTGTCCCAGGAACGACTTCTCAGGGATCTCGGCACCCTTGACCAGGAAGTTATGTCCCTTGAAGTACGGCATATGCAGCGCCAGGTTACCGAGCGCGCGACGGATGGGCAGCGGCACCATCTTTTTGTACTTGCGGACCGGGACCGTGTCCTCGTAGTAGGCGTAGCCGCCAAAGAGTTCGTCGGCGCCTTCGCCCGAAAGCACGACGGTGACGTCCTTGCGGGCCATCTCGGCCAAGAACCACAGCGGCACAGAAGACAGGTTGGACTGCGGCTCGTCCATGTGATACTGGATGTCCTCGAGCGCACCGAAGAACTCGTCGGCGGTAATCATCTTGCGGACGTTCTCGACGCCGAGCTTATCGGAAAGCTCCTTGGCGTAGTTGGTCTCGTTGAAGTTCTTGTAGTCAAAGCCCACCGAGAAGGTCTTGTCGGGCATGAGGCAAGCGGCAATATAGCTGGAGTCGACGCCGCCGGAGAGGAACGACGCGACCTTGACGTCGGCGATGCGATGGGCCTCGACACTCTCGTGCACGACCTCGTCCAGCTCATCGACATACTCTTCGAACGGCTTCTCGACGGCAGAGTAATCGCAATCCCAGTAGCGCTCGATGTTCATCTTGCCGGTCGGGATATCGACGGTAAAGTAGTGCGCCGGCGGCAGCTTGTAGACACCCTCGAAGAAGGTCTCCGCGGTTGCCGAATACTGCAGCGTCATGTACGGACGCAGGGCCTTTTTGTTGACCGCCTTGTGGAAGTGCGGGTAGTCCAGGAAGCTCTTGATCTCGGAGCCAAAGAGCACGCCCGGAGCGCCGTCGCCCGCATCGGCCATGGGATAGTAGTAAAGCGGCTTGATGCCAAAGATGTCGCGGGCGCCAAAAAGCTTGTTCTTCTTTTTGTCCCAGATGACGAAGGCGTACATACCGCGCAGGCGATCGAGGACGGCCTCGCCCCACTCCTCGTAGCCGTGCAGGAGGCTCTCGGTGTCGGCGCCGCAGTGGAACTTGTAGCCCTTGGCCTCGAGCTCGGAACGGAGTTCTTGGAAGTTGTAAATCTCGCCGTTGAAGACAATGACGACGCTGCCGTCCTCATTGGCCATGGGTTGAGCGCCGGCCTCGGTCAGGTCGAGGATCGACAGGCGGCGGAAGCCCAGGGCAACGCGGCCGTCGATAAACTGACCGCCCATGTCGGGACCGCGATGGACGATGCGGTCCATCATCTTGGTGAGCACCTCGGATTGGTTATCCGTCCCACCGACAAAACCGACAAAACCGCACATATACTATCCCCTCTGCTGTTGCTGGGCATCAAATCGAATCAGTAGCTTTTGAGTATACCCGAGGGCGTAAAGAGGGGCGGAATGTTCAGGCAATCTCAACTGAATCAGCTCCGCTGTGACACGCGCGAGTTACCTTTAATGGATATGAGGTGAATGAGGCGATTGTTTTGCTATACTCTCTCCGCACGGGCGATTGGCGCAACGGTTAGCGCAGGTGCTTTACACGCACAAGGCTGGGGGTTCGAATCCCTCATCGCCCACCACCGAATTGGAAACGGTCCTCGCAAGGGGACCGTTTTTGTTTGGTCCCAGCGCATGGGATTCGAACCCGCCAGGGTGCGGAGCTGAGGAAACGCGAAGCGTTTTCCAGCGCAGCACGCGAGGGCCGTAGGCCCGAAGCGAAAGCGGGCGGCGTCAGCCGCACGCGACATCCCTCATCGCCCACCACTGATTTGATAGGCTCCCAGCAATGGGGGCCTTTCTTTTTTGGACCCATCGCAGAGGGATTCGAACCCGCCAGCACGTCTGTCACAAAGGCCGTGGTCAAAAAATGGCAAAAATGAGTACTGCTACTTTGTTTGCAACATATAAATAGACAGTATTTGCTTAAGTTACGCAACATATGTCCATTATAAGGACTAACAGTTGGATCAAAATCATGCTTTCATCGCCATTTCGACTTGTTATCTGGCCTTATTAGTCCAAAATTGCTGCTATCAAATCGGTAGCAGTACTCATATTTGATGTTTTTTGACCAGCAGGACTCCCTGCCTTAGCAAATCTAAGGCAAAACGGGCTCCAGACCGCTGAATCATGCCGCATAAAGCACGTCCACAGTCCGGAACCCGGTCCAAATTGAGTTATTGCACCGCGTTAGCCCAAGACACCCGACAGGATCTCGATCAGGCCGTCCACGTCGGCTTCCTCGCAGACGAGAGGCGGCAAGAAACGCAGCATATGGGCACCCGTAGCGTTGATCACGGCACCAGCCCCCAATGCACGGGCCACAACGTCGTGAGCATCACCCGCAGTATCGTCAAGATCGCAGCCGAGCATCAGGCCACGGCCACGAACCTCTACCACATGCGGAAGCTTAGCCAGCGCCTGCTCCATATAGGCGCCCACCTTGGCAGCATGCTCGGCATAATCGCCACGCACAAGCGCGGAGAGCGTCGCGGCACATGCCGCGATGGCCAAGCAGCTACCGCCAAAGGTCGAGCCGTGGTCGCCCGGCTTAAACACGTCGGCAATCTCCTTCTTTGCCACGACGGCACCCATGGGCACGCCGTCGGCAATGCCCTTGGCAAGGCTCATGATGTCGGGCTCCACGCCATAGGTCTGGAACGCAAACGGCTTGCCGGAGCGGAAGATGCCGCACTGGACCTCGTCGGCGATAAGCACGGCGCCCACTTCGTGTGCCAGGTCGCGCGCTGCCGCCATAAACTCCTCGGTCATGGGGTGCACGCCACTCTCACCCTGGATCGGTTCGAGCATCACGGCACAAATTTCGCTCCCCAACTGCTTAAAGATTGCACGCAGTTCATCGACATCGTTGGGCGTGCAGGCCACAAAGCCACCCGGCAGCGGGCGGAAACTGTCCTGCAGCCAATCCTGCATGGTGGCGGCAATGGTCTCGAGCGTACGGCCGTGGAAGCCGCCGCGCATGCACACGATGGTGTTGCCGCCATTACCGGCACGCTTGGCGTACAGGCGCGCGAGCTTCATCGAGCCCTCGTTGGCCTCGGCGCCAGAGTTGGCAAAGAAGGTCTCCCAAACCTGCTCATCCGCAGCCGGGGCACCAAGAGCAGCTGCCGTGGTCTCATCGCCGGCGGCAATGGCATCGGCAAGCACGCGCGCACCATCTACGTCGTCGTTAGCAAGCTTGGACAGCAGCGCCGCGACCTGTCCGCGCTGCTCGATGTAGAAGTAATTGGAGACATGCATGAGCTTTTTGGTCTGTGCCTCGAGCGCCGAGAGCACAGCCGGGTCGCCATGACCTAGGCTGCACACGCCGATGCCGGCAAGAAAGTCGAGGTACTCACGGCCATCGTCGCCGGTGAGCTTCATGCCGTGACCCTCGACAAACTCGACCGGAGAGCGGCCAAAGGTATGCATAACGTAATGGGATTCAAGCGATTGCTGAGCTGCAAGTGACATGGGATGCCTTTCGTTGGGCGCCAGACGGCGCGGGGCTATGGGTGCAGGAATGGGGCGGCTGCGGGTCAGCTAGACCGTCTGAAGCTTCTCGACCTCGTCAAGGTTCTCGGTCAGACGCGCAGCAAACGTCGAAAGCGGATGCGGATGCGTATCGAACTCGTAAGCCGTCTCGGTGGAATGGATCACGGTGCCGACGCCGGCATCGGTCAGCAGCTCCAGGAGCAGCGAATGCGGCGTAGTACCGTTAATGATGTGGGCACGAAATACGCCGCCGGTAAGCGCATCGACGGCCGCGCGCAGCTTGGGAATCATGCCCTTATCGACCTCGCCGCCGTAGAGCATTTCGTTAACCTCGTCGAGCGTTAGGTTGGAGATAAGCGAGTCCTTGTCGCTAAAGTCCTTGTACAGGCCATCGACATCGGTCAAAAAGATCGCCTTATGCGCGTGGAGCGCCGCGGCAACGGCACCGGCGGCGGTGTCGGCGTTGATGTTGAAGAAACCGCCGTCCTCCCCCGCCGCGACGGTAGCGATGACGGGGATGTACTCGCTATCGAGTAAGCGCTCGATATAGTCGGTGTTGACGTGCGTCACTTTGCCCACGCGACCGAGCTCGGGGTCGAGCGGCTCGGCGATGAGCGTGCCGGCATCGCTGCCCGACACGCCCACGGCCAGGTTGCCATGGTGGTTGAGCGCTGCGACCAGCTCCTGGTTGACCTTACCGCCCAGCACCTCGCGCACGATATCCATAGTCGCCGGCGTGGTCACGCGCTGGCCGTTCTTAAAATCGACGGGAATATCGTAATGGCTCAGCGCCTCGTTGATGGCCTTGCCGCCGCCGTGCACGATGACGGGGCGCATACCGATGATCTTGAGCAAAACGATGTCGCTCATCACGTCGCGGCGCAGCTGCTCATCAACCATGGCGGCTCCGCCATATTTGATAACAACCGTCTTGCCGGTCAGGTTCTTAATCCACGGCAGCGCTTCGAACAGCAGCTGCGCGGTTGCTTCGTTGGATTCGCTCGAACGACAATCGCGTGCGAATTTCATAATCTGCCTCGTCTTTCGTATCGTTATCGCGCCGTGCTCCGCTGTCCGCAATCGCGGCAAGATGCGCAGCGTGCCCGGAATCTAGGAACGGTAGTCGCCGTTGATGGAGATGTACTCATGCGTGAGGTCGCAGGCCCACACGGTCGTTGCCGCGTCGCCTGCGCCCAGGTCGGCCGAGATCACGATCTCGGGCGCCTCGAAACGTCGTAGAGCCTCGTCCTCATCAAAGGGAACAGTCAGACCGTCGCGACAGACAGGCATGCCCATCATGTCGATGGAAACGTCTTCCTGATTAAACTTCACGCCGCACTTGCCAAGCGCCATGGCAACACGGCCCCAGTTGCAGTCGTGGCCGGCGATGCAGGTCTTAACGAGCGGCGAGTTGGCAACGGCACGGGCGGCGATATCGGCCTCCTCGTCGTTCACGGCGCCGGTAACGTTGACCGTAACAAGCTTGGATGCGCCCTCACCATCGGCGGCGATATTGCGCGCCAGGCTCTCGCACACCTCGTGCACGGCAAATGCCAACTCGTCAAAGGCATCGGAGCCCTCGACGATAGGCTCGGCATCTGCGGCAGCGGCGCCGGAGGCAAGCATGATGCAGGTGTCGTTGGTCGAAGTGTCGGAATCGACCGTTACCTTGTTAAAGGTCTGCTTGACGGTCGAGAGCAGCAGGGTATGAAGTGCCGCAGGCTCGACGGGGGCATCGGTGGTGATAACTGCGATCATGGTGGCCATATTGGGCATGATCATGCCCGAGCCCTTGCACATTCCGCCTACCGAATAGACGTTGCCCGCATGGCCCGCAGCCTCACTGACGTAGGACACGGCGTACTCCTTGGAGTGTGTGTCGGTCGTCATGATGGCGCGAGCGGCATCGGCGCCACCGTGGGCGGAGAGCGCCTCGTAGGCAGCAGGAATGGCGGTCTCAAACGTGTCGATCGGCAGAATCTGGCCAATCACACCCGTGGAGGCAACCAGAATCTGCTGGGGCTCGCAGCCGATGACCTGCGATGCGATGCTGCACGTCTCGCGCGCGCATGCAAGGCCGGTCTCACCCGTGGCGGCGTTGGCATTGCCAGAGTTGACCGAAACGCCGGCGATGATTCCGCAACCCTTGTCGGCACCGCCCAGGTTGGCACGGCTCACCTGCACGGGCGCCGCGCAAAAGCGATTGGTGGTAAACACGCCGGCACCGGGACAGGGTTTATCGGGCACGACGAGCGCGTAATCCAGACGCTCGGGGTTCTTGCGGAACCCAGCATGGATGCCCGCAGCCTTAAAACCAGCCGCAGCCGTAACGCCGCCCTCGACGGCGCGAATCTTGATATCAAACAGCTCGGTATTCATCGTCTTTATGACTCCTTATGTCAAACAAAAAACGGACATCGGTTGGTGCGCCATGCCAGTCGTAATCATGAGACCAGCTTAAGAGTGGCACCCCACTCGATGCCCGACTACCAAATCGTTAACAATCGAATGTGCTACACCGGGCACGCCACTGTGGGCAAGCCTCGTCGCTCGTCAAAGCCAAAGACGATATTGGCACACTGGACCGCTTGGCCCGCAGCGCCCTTGCACAGATTGTCGATGGCGCCCGTCGCCACCAGCACGCCCGCGCGCTTGTTGAGCGCGAGGCCAATCTGGGCGGCGTTGGTTCCGACGACCGAAGCCGTCTTGGGCTGCTGGCCGGCGTCGAGCACACGCACAAAGGTGCGTCCAGCGTAGAACTGCTTGTAATAGTCGACAACATCCTCAAGAGCCAGGGAGTCGATGGCCTGCGGCGTGAACGGCAGCGTCACCGTGGAGAGCAGGCCGCGCTTGAGCGGTGCCAGATGCGGGGTGAAGACGATGCGATCGGTCAGGCCAAGGATTTGCTCAATCTCGGGCGTATGACGATGCTTGCCTACGCCATAGGCCTCCAGGTTCTCGTCCGCGCTGCAAAAATGCGTACGAGCGTTGCAGGACTTGCCGGCACCCGTTACACCGCTGATGGCATCGACAATCACGGGACCGTTCTCGGCCACCCAGCCCGCACGCACGGCAGGAGCGGCAGCAAGGCTCGTTGCGGTGGGATAGCAACCGGCGCAGGCGACCAGCACGGGTTTGCCGTCGGCATGGTCGGATTCGGCGGTCTCCAGGTCCTGGCAGAACAGCTCGGGCAGGCCAAAGGCACGGGTCTTGAGCAGCTCGGGGCTCGTATGCTCGGCGGCATACCACGTCTCAAAGACGGACGCGTCGTTCAGGCGGTAGTCGGCCGAAAGATCAAAGCAGGAGACGCCCGATGCAAGCAGCGCGGGCACCTGTGCCATGGCAGCCGTGTGCGGCACGGCAAGAAAAACCGCATCGCAGCTCTTGAGCTCGGGGGCGTCATGCGTGGTGAAAACCAGATCGCTCACGCCAGCAAAGCTCGGATACACCGCGGACAGCGGCTGGCCGGCATCGGCGTTGGACGTAATGGCAACAAGTTCAAACTCGGGATGGCCGAGCACGAGGCGAATGAGCTCGGCTCCGGCATATCCAGCCGCGCCGACGATTCCAACCTTCAATGACATATCAGACTCCTTGTCTGCGATTTATGCACCGATGCGCATTTCGCAGTGGTCGTTATGAAGTGGGTTGAAACTTTAGCACCAAAAGATGCATGAACACGTAAATGGCTTGCATATTCATGCATTGAAACAATCCCGACACATTCGCTTGAAGGAATTGACAAATGGAGCGGGCCCCGTATTGACCGGCGCTCCTAACGGCACCGGGCAATACGGGGCCCGCCCATGCGAAAACCAAGTTGTTAGGATGAGCCAGCCGGCTAGAGCTCGACCGGCACCCATTCGTCGTGATTGCAGATAAAAGCCTCGGGATCCTCGATGCTAAAGAAGACGAGCGTTGGGTCGTTAGGCCCCTCATAGTGCTCGCCCAGGTGCTCTAGATGCTTCCACCCGGCTTCGCGCATTTCGTCTAAAGCCCGGTCATCCAAGCCGGCACGCCCGCGCAAGATGAGCCAGCCATGGCCCGGCCACCAGCTCGTGGCCTCAAAGCGCTGGTTTTGCAGCAGCTCTTGCCACACATCTTTGGTGCGCGCTGTTACAAACCACAGCTTGCCGTCCTGGATCTGCGCAAACGAAAACGGACGCACATGAGGCTGTCCGTCAACGCTCGTCGCCAAATACCATGCCGGCACCGACGTCAGATACTCCAACACCGTATTCAATCCGTCCACGTTTCCTCCTGTACTAGTTAGTTTGGGAACCTGGTTTGTGCGAGCTAGAGCTCCAGGCGCTCCTCGCTGCCGTCGATATCACAGAAGCGCGCGGCAATATTGCGGACCGAAAAGAAAGCAAGGCGGCCGTCGTTGGCACTCTCGTGTTCCTCGCCAATGCCCACCATGTGCTTAAAACCCGCTTGACGCACCTTGTCGCTCGCAACTGCGTCGTCCTCAAGTGCGGCTTCGCCGGTCAATACGATCCAACATTCCCCCGGCTTCCAGCCCGATACCTCAAACTTGGGATTCGCGCTCAACTCCGCCCACACATCCTTGTCACGCGACGTGCAAAACCACAACTTACCGTCATCGACCATGGCAAACGAAAACGGCCTCACGCGGGGCTGATGCCCGTCGGCCACATCGGTCGTGGCCAGATACCACGCCGGAATGCGCCTGAGATATGAACAGGCGCGCTCAAGCTGAGCCGTGCGGTCGTTGTCGGTCATAGGGACCCCTTTCTTGCGCTCGAATCGCGCCTAAACAAGTTGAAGATTGATGACGATGACGCAGATGAGCAGCAACGCCGTCACCACCGCCGCCAACGCATCGCCACGGCCAAATGCAAGCGCATGCAGGCGCGTGCGGCCCTGCTCGCCGTGATAGCAGCGTGCATCCATGGCAGCAGACAGCGTCTCGGCATGGCGGAACACGCCCGTGAACAGTGGAATCGCCACACCGCCGAGCATACGCACGCCGCCGAGCGGGCCTCCCGTCACGCGCGCACCGCGGCTCGCCTGCGCATCGGCCGTCTGCTTCATCTCGGTGGCAAACTGCGGCATAAAGCGCAGCGCGATACCCATAATCATGCCGAGCTCGTGCGCAGGAAGTCCTACACGCGCAAACGGCGCGAGCAGTCGCTCAAAGCCCGCGGTGAGGTCGAGCGTCGGCGTGGTGAGCGTAATGGCGCTCATGCCGGCCATCATCAGGGTCAGGCGGCACGCCATAAACGCCGCAGAACGCAGCGAGCCCTCGCTCACTTGCATAAAGCCAAGCTGCCACAGGATGCGGCCACTTTGGTCGGAAAACAGGTTGAGTACCGCGACCACCACGACAATCGCCAGCAGTGGTGCCATCGATGACAGGACGCGGCGCAACGGCACCCGGGCCATGACATAGACCAGCACGATAAACATTGCGACCGGTACCAGTCCGCGGAAGCTTCCGACGGTGAGCACGGTGATCAGAAATGCGAAACCTAGGAGCAGCTTAGTGCGCGGATCCAGGCGATGCACCGCGCTATCTCCGGGATAGTAGCTGCCAAATGAAAACGCCTCCATCAGCAGCTCTCCTCTCGCGTGGGCGCCTTGGAACCAGCCTGACACGGAACCCTCAAAGGCCCGTTCGCGCAGCCCAGCAGCAAACCGGCCAACTCGTCGGCCAGCGCCTCAACCGTGTAAAGCTTGTCGCAGCGGAGCGGCACACCGGCCTGCGCGAGCGCCAGCGCCATACGCTGGGCGGCAGGAACGCCCAGGCCGATCGACTTGAGCTCATCCGCGCGCGCAAAAACCTGCGCGGGCGTTCCCTCGGCAAACACCGCGCCCTCATTCATCACAACGATACGGTCACAACAATTTGCCAGGTCATCCATGCTGTGCGAAACCATGACAACGGTCAGGCCTTCGCGATGGAGTCGATCGATGAGCCCTAGGAAATCCCTGCGCGCAGCCGGATCGAGCCCCGCCATGGGCTCATCGAGCACCAGGACCTCGGGCTCCATGGCGAGCACGCTGGCAAACGCCACGCGGCGCTGCTGGCCGCCCGAAAGCTCAAAGGGGCTCTTGCCGCCTATCGCGGCAAGGTCGAGGCCCACGCGCGCAAGCGATGATGCGACACGGCGTGTAACCTCGTCTTGTGGCAGGCCAAGGTTACGCGGGCCAAACGCCACGTCCTGCGCCACGGTCTCGGCAAATAGCTGGCGCTCGGGATACTGAAACACCACGCCGACCTTGGCCTTAACCGCGGCGGCGTCTTTCTTGTTTGATAGGTCGAGCCCCAGCGCGCAAACGCTTCCCTCCTGTGGACGAATCAGCCCGTTGAGATGCTGAACCAGCGTCGATTTGCCCGAGCCGGTATGACCCGCCAGGCCCAGAAACTCGCCGCGGCGCACCGTCAGCGAAACATCACGTAGCGCCCAGGGGCTGTTTGGATCGTTGCCCCAAAGAGCCTGTTTGCTCGATGCGTCCGCTGTGGTCGAGCGCTTGCGCCAGCGACGGCGCTCGCGGGCGCTCAGCGAGTAACTATGCGAGAGATGCGAAATCTCGATAACGGACTCCGACGCTGCCGCCTCGTCAGTTGCAGAGGATGCATCGTCAAGCATACGAGAATCGGATGCGGAGGGCTGCCCTGCGATGTCCGCCCCACTCCGCTCGGCATAAGCCTGCACAATCTCGGCGACCATATCTGCCTCGCGCACCTGCGCGCAAACGCGTACGCCCTTCGCACGAAGCGCCCTACCCAGACAGCACGACGCCGGCATATCCAGGTTGAGCTGCGCAAGCTCGTCTGCCCGCGTCAAGATTTCCTCGGGCGTACCGAGCATGGCAACGCGCCCCGCCCGAAACACCGCGACACGATCGGCCTCGGCGGCCTCTTCCATAAAGTGCGTAATCATCACGATGGTCATGCCGCGATCGTGCAACGCGTGGCAAGCCTTCATAAGGCCCTTGCGTCCACGCGGATCGAGCATCGAGGAAGCCTCGTCCAATATGAGCACGCGCGGTTCCATGGCAAGCACGCCGGCAAGCGCCACGCGCTGCTTTTGGCCGCCCGAAAGCGCGTGGGTCTCATGGCGCTCAAAGCCCACCAGGCCTACGCCCTTCAGCGCCTCGCGTACGCGCTGCGCAATTTGCGCCGATGGCACGCCAAGGTTTTCGGGACCAAACGCAACGTCATCTTCGACAAGCGTTGCCACCAGCTGATCATCGGGATTCTGAAATACCATGCCCGCGGTCGAACGAATGTCGTAGACCAGCTCGGGGTCGGACGCATCCATGCCGTTGATACGCACCGTGCCCGCATCGGGCTGCAACAGTGCATTCAGATGCTTGGCAAACGTCGACTTGCCCGACCCATTGCCACCGAGGATGCAGAAAAACTCGCCATCCTCGATGTTCAGATCGACGCCGTCGAGTGCCGGTACGGCACCGTCATAGCTAAAGGAAACGCCCCGACACTCAATCATGCGCGGCCTTTGACCTGGTCCTTTTTAGGCGTGATGAGGTTGGAGACCGCCTTATACACCGCAAGCGTCAATACCGAGTTAAGCACGGTCTTGATAAGGTTGAACGGCAGCACGGCAGGAATCATGAGCGGGGCGATCACATCGACCGAGCCATACCAGAACCATACGCCAATGGTAAGGTTTGCGACCATAGACAACGCCGTAGCGGCAATAACGCCGAGCACCAGGCCAATCACGGCACCCTTATAGGTATGCATCTTCTGGTAGATAATAGCCGCGGGCAAAATGTAGCCCAGCGTGGCAACCAGGTTCATAAGCGCGCCGACCCAGTCACCCGTAGTGAGCGCATGGATAACGATTGCCATAGCGGCAACGGCGGTACCGGCACCAGGACCATACGCAAACCCGCACACCATCGCCGGCACCAGCGACGGGTCATAGGTTAAAAACGGCGCCGAGGGAAGGATGGGTAGCTGCACGTACATAAACAGGGCGCCCAAGGCACACATCAACGCCATGGTAACGAGCTGCTTGGTGCTCCACCTATTCGTGTTCTCAAAATGGATATGCTGCGACTGTTCAGACATAAGATCACCTGCCTCTTTCATCCGGACTCTAACCGTTGGTACTGGGATCTCACCAGTTCAACCGGCATGCGAACCAACGCACGCACGGGTCGCGGACTCATCGGCTCGGTCGCAGACACCTCGCCTGCGCCACGGCACCCCTTTGGCACCGCCCGATTTACCACCAGTGGGGAATTTCACCCCGCCCTGAAACAGCAATTGCAAGTGTAGCACGAGCAGGTTTTCACGCAAGTATGCCAAGGGTAATTTGTGGCGGGGACCAGTTGTCGCAACAACCACATTCCCCATCCATCCCAAAGTAACGCGCCTTTCGCGGCAAAGCCGCGAAACAGCGAAAGGGACACGTATTCCCATCAACCACATCCTTCTCCGCGAGCCGACCTCAAGGCCGTAAACGCAGGGAATCCGGGGGCGTGACGGGGCTTCTCTCCGGAACATTCCGCAGGACGCAAAGAGGCTCCGCAGCGCAAAGCGCGATGCGGAGCCTCTTTGCATGTCCGAGGACGTTCCGGAGAGAAGCCCCGTCCCGCCCCCGGATTCCCGGTGGGAGTTCTAGACCTTGTCGGCCTTAGTACATACCGCCGCCCTGCTGACCAGCGGTAGCAGCAGCGATAGCGTCCTCAAGCTGAGTGTTCTTGGGCACATCGGAGACGGTGGCCTCGGTAATGAGGATCAGGCTGGCGACAGAAGCAGCGTTCTGCAGGGTGACGCGGCTGACCTTGACAGGGTCGAGGACGCCCATCTCAATCATGTCGCCCCACTCGCCGTTGGCAGAGTTGAGACCCTGGCCAGCAGGCAGCTCGGCAACCTTGTCGACCACGACAGCGCCCTCAAAGCCAGCGTTCTTGGCGATGGTGGCGACCGGAGCGGTCAGAGCCTTCTTGACGATGTCGACGCCGATCTTCTCCTCGGGGTCGTCGATCTCGACAGCGTCGAGCGCAGGAGCAGCGTCCATGAAGGCGACGCCGCCGCCGGCGACAATGCCCTCCTCGACAGCAGCGCGGGTAGCCTGCAGGGCGTCCTCGACGCGGTGCTTAATCTCCTTGAGCTCGGACTCGGTAGCAGCGCCGACCTTGATGACGGCAACGCCACCGGAGAGCTTGGCCAGGCGCTCCTGGAGCTTCTCACGGTCGAAGTCAGAGGTGGTGTTCTCCATCTCACCCTTGATCTGAGCGATACGGGCATCGATGGCCTCCTTGGAGCCAGCGCCGCCGACGACGACGGTGTTGTCCTTGGAGATGGTGACGGACTTAGCGGTACCGAGCATATCGGCGGTGATGTCAGCGACCTTCACGCCCAGCTCGTCCAGGGCAGCCTGGCCGCCGGTGAGGACGGCGATGTCCTCGAGGATGCGCTTGCGGCGATCGCCGTAGCCCGGGGCCTTGACGGCGCAGACGTTGAGGGCGCCACGGATCTTGTTGAGGACCAGGGTAGGCAGAGCCTCGCCGTCGATGTCCTCAGCGATGATGAGCAGGCCACGGCCAGCGCGCTGGACAGCCTCGAGAACAGGCATGATGTCCTGGACGCTGGAGATCTTCTGGTCGGTGATGAGGATGTACGGATCCTTCATCACGGCCTCCATGCGGTCGTTATCCGTGACGAAGTAAGCGGAGACGTAGCCCTTGTCGAACTGCATGCCCTCGACGGTGTCGATGGTGATGTCGAACGTCTGGGAATCCTCGACGGTGATGACGCCGTCCTTGCCCACGACCTCCATGGCCTCGGCGATCTTCTCGCCGACCTCGGGATCACCGGCAGAGATGGTACCGACGGAAGCAATCTGCTCCTTGGTCTCGACCGGCTTGGCTTGCTTCTTCATCTCGGCGACGGCGGCGTTGACGGCCTTGTCGATGCCGCGACGGATGGCCAGCGGGTTGGCGCCAGCGGCGACGTTGCGCAGACCGTCGTTGACGATGGCCTGAGCGAGCAGGGTTGCGGTGGTGGTGCCGTCACCCACGGTGTCGTTGGTCTTGGTGGCGACCTCCTTCACCAGCTGGGCACCCATGTTCTCGATGTTGTCCTCGAGCTCGATCTCCTTGGCGACGGAAACGCCGTCGTTGGTGATGGTCGGAGCACCGAACGTGCGCTGCAGAGCAACGTAGCGGCCCTTGGGGCCCATGGTGACGGTAACGGCATCGGCCAGAGTGTTGACGCCCTTGGCGAGCTTGGCGCGGGCATCGGTGTTGAACGTAATGTTCTTTGCCATAGTGGGTAATCCTCCAAAAGAAATGTGACTCGCGTCGCCGCTTCCGAGTCCTATGCGACGATCGCGTTCAAAGACGAATCAGAGATTCTGACGAGACTAGGCCTCGACGACAGCGTAGATGTCGTCGGCGCGCATGAGCAGATACTTCTCGCCGTCGACCTTGACCTCGTTGCCACCGAACTTACCGTAGATGACAACGTCGCCAACCTTAACGTCCATGGGAATGCGCTCACCCTTGTCGTTGACCTTGCCGGCGCCAACGGCAACGATGGTGCCGCGCTGCGGCTTCTCCTGAGCGTTGCTGGCGATGTACAGACCAGAAGCGGTCTTCTGCTCGGCCTCGTCGGGCTTGACCAGAACACGATCTGCAAGCGGCTTCAAAGACGACATGCTTGTTTCCTCCTTTGTGGGCCGCGCGGTCATGCCGCGCGGGTTAACCCTTTTTGTTTGCGTACGAGTTGAATGGTACCCACGAATGGCGGGTTATACAACACGGAGTCAAAAAATCTTATTTTTTGGCACTTAGATTTTCTGAATGCCGGGGGATAACTTAGCGGTGGCTCCCGGGGCGGACCGGAGGGCATGAAGTTTGCTGCTCTACAGTCCTGCGCAAGACGGAAAGCACATTAAGTGCTTTCCTTTGCGTGCGGAACTCGCGACAAACTTCATGCCCTCCGGTCCGCCCTGGGAGCCAGGTTGACTAACTAGGGCCCGGCATTCAGAAAAGTCAGTGCAGCAAAATGGCAATGCAGATGGTGCGAACAAGAAAGGGGCACGTTGTTGAGACGCGCTCTTTTAAGTTGCGGTGGAATAGTTCCTGTTTTTGGGCTTGAAGGCCGATTTTAGGGACTATTTCACCGCAACTGAGGGGTGGGATGCGGGGCTAGCGCTCGTAGATTAAGTTACCTGCCAGGTAGGTAGCCTGAACCTTGGTGGCTTGGAGCTCTTGGGGGTCAACGGTGAGCGGGTTTTGGTCCAGGACTACCAGGTCGGCGTACTTGCCGGGCTCCAAGCTGCCGAGGTTTTGCTCGTCGCCCGCTGCATAGGCGCTGCCCAGGGTGTAGTTGCGCAGAGCCGTTGCTGCATCGATGCGCTCGCTCGGCAACCAGCCGCCCTCGGGCCAGTGGCTTTTGGGGTCTTGGCGAGTGATAGCCGTGTAGAGCACGTTCATGCTGGTAACGGGTGTGATAGGGCTGTCGGTACCGAAGGCTTGGCGAATGCCGCGCTGCTTATAGGTTGCGAACGGCCACATGATGCGGCTACGCTCCGGGCCCAGATCGCGCTCCGGTCCACCCGGGTCGAGTGTAATGTGACAGGGTTGGCTCGAAGCAACCACGTTGAGCTTGCGCAGGCGGTCGATGTCTTCGGGCAGAAGGTTCTCCAGGTGCTCGAGCGTGTTATGGCCGTGCTGGGGCAGGCCATACAGGTCGGCCGCTTCCTCGAAGATATCCAGCGCGGCATGAATCGCACCGTCACCAATGACGTGGATGCGTACGGTGTGACCGCGCTCCGCAGCCGCCAAAACCAGTTTGCGCATGCGCTCAGCCGGGACCGTCAGACGGCCCTGGTCGCCCGGGAAGCGCGGATTGGTATAGGGCTCAGTGAGATATGCCGTGTGTTCGCTCGACACGCCGTCGAAGAACTGCTTAAAACCCGGCGCCGAAAGCAGCGCGTTGTTCGCGTAACGTACCTGCAGCTCTTCCAGACGCGACTGGTCATCCAACAGCGTGGGAAACAGATGGGCACGAATGCCCAGCCTACCGGCCGTCTGCAGTTTGTCGTAGACATCGTCGCGGATAAAATCGCAGCCCGGCATGGGCATGAGCGACATATCGCAGATCGAGGTAATACCCTGCTCGGCCATGCGCCTCATTTGATCGGCGTAAGCGCTTGCGATGCGATCTTCGCCCAGCCACTCAAGACAGCGCGGCAGCAGCTGCATGGCAGCCGCTTCGTGAGCAATGCCCGTGAGTTTGCCGTTTGCGTCTTTGTCGTAGCTACCGCCCGCTGGCGGCTCGCTGTCGCGAGTGACGCCGAGCGCCTCGAGTGCGCGGCTGTTGAGCCACAGCGTGTGCCCGTCGCCCGAATACATAACGCAGGGACGATCGGGGAATGCCGCATCGAGCGACGCCTTGGTAGGATGCTCGGGCGGGTCCCAACGGTAGTCACGCCAGCCCTGCGTCACAACCCAAGCGTCGTCGGGCAGGTCCCGGGAAAACTCGAGCGCGTGTTGCACCAGCGCCGCCTCGGACGTACCCATATCCATGAGCATGTACGGTGAGGAACCGACCGAGGTATGGAAGAAGTGCAGATGAGCGTCATGGAAACCGGGGCAGACAAACTGCTCGCCGTAGTCGAGAACCGGCGTGGCGGCGGGAGCGGGGGCGATCACGTCATCGGGCGCACCGACTGCGACGATACGGTCGCCTGCGATGGCAATCGCCAGCTCACGGGCAGTATCGATGCCGTCTTGCGCGGTAAAGACGTTCTTGGAGCGGATAATCCGATCGATATGTTGCATGGGCATCCCCATCTCTGGCAGGAAATTCAACACCCCCGAGTGTACTCCCCCGCCTCGGTTACAAAATGCCAAGCGGCAAACGGCAGCTTTGCCAGGCCAAGTGGCAGGTGGCATACTGGAAAGAGCTTGTACGATTTTGCGATAAACCAGTAAGGAGCAAATCGACTATGACGAAGACCAAGGCACAGCAGATTATGGCGGCGACCGAGGCTCGCGCGGCTGACGACGTCACCGCAGCCATCCAAGATATCGCCGCCGAGTTTGAACCCTACATCATTAAGCAGCGCCGGCACTTCCATAAGCATCCGGAGCTGAGCCTCGCCGAAGAGCGCACGACTTCTGACATCGCCAACCAGCTCGACGCCATGAATATCCCCTACGAGCGCCCCCTTAAGACGGGCCTGGTGGCGACCCTTCGCGGCACCGCGCCCGACGCCTATCGCGAGGACGGCACGCCGCGCCGCCGCATCCTGCTGCGCGCGGATATCGACGCCCTGCCCGTCACCGAGCAGACCGGCGAGGAGTTCTCCAGCGTCAACGAGGGCTGCATGCACGCCTGCGGCCACGACTGCCACATCGCCATGATGCTCGGCACGCTGCAGATCCTGCGCCATATGACCGACGACATCCACGGCGAGGTCCGCATCGTCTTCCAGCCCAGTGAGGAAAACGGCCAGGGCGCCAAACTCATGATCGGCACGGGCGTGCTCGACGGTGTCGATGGCGCCTACGCCGCGCACATCTGGAGCGAGGTCGACGCCGGCACCGTAAGCTGCGAGCCCGGCCCGCGCATGGCCAATACCGACTGGTTCCGCATCGATGTCCGCGGCACCTCGTGCCACGGCGCCATGCCCCAGCGCGGCCACGACGCCGTCATGGTTGCCGCCGAGATCGTCAATGCCCTGCAGACCATCGTCTCGCGCGAAATCAGCCCCTACGAGCCGGCCGTCATCACCGTCGGCGAGCTGCATGGCGGCACCGCGCGCAACGTTATCGCCGGCACGGCCTACCTCGCCGGCACGGTGCGCACCTACGGCGATTCGACCCACGAGGAAATGCCGGAGCTTATGCGCCGCATCGTGGAGCATACTGCGGCCGCCTTGGGCGCCGAGGCAGAGCTCACCGACTACACCATCGCCAACTACAAGGTCGAAAACGACGCGGGCTCGAGCGAGCGCTGCCGTCAGGCTGTAATTAAGTGTCTGGGCCCCGCCGGCCAAGGCCATTATCGTGGCACGCTTTCGGGCGAGGATTTTTCGGAGTACCTGCGCCGCGTACCGGGCGTGCTCGCCTTTGTAGGTACGCGCAACCCCAAGATTGGCGCCACGTACGCCCAACATTCCTGCTTTTACAAGATCGACGAGAGCGTGCTGGCCAAGGGCTCCATGGTGGCAGCCCAGTATGCTATCGACTTTTTGGCCGAGCCCACGCAAGAGGAGCTCGACGGCCCCGCGATTACCGCGGTCGCCGAAACCAACCCCGACTTGGCCGCCAAGCTGCGCTCTGCCAAGGCCACGGCCGCTGAGGCGCGCGACGCCATGCACGATGCTCGCACCGCCCGCCATGCTGCAATCAAGGGCATCCACGATGCGCGGGCTGCCGCTCGCCACGAGGAAAAGCGCGACGAGTAGCCGTCACGCCCATCCATAACAGCCTGGCTAAAGCAAAGCGGGGGCGGACGTTATCTCAACGTTCGCCCCCGCTTATGTGTCGACCGTTTTTCTAGCGCGTCCTCCGTCACGCCAGGTAAGAGCGAAGGATGGTGAGCCAGCGTGGGGGTTCGAGGTGGATGATATCGTCGGGAACTCCGGCGGGCGCATAGCCGCCAAAGAGCAGACCGGCATCTGCCGGATTGATGAGGCGCACGATCCATACGACGACGACCAGCACGCACAACACGGTGACCGCAATGTCGATACCACGCTTTAGCTTGCTCGATGCCACCTCCTCGCGCACGAACGCGAGCACAAACGCAATCGGCACCACCCAAAACAGCGGATGGTAGGCAAAGGCAGCCGCATAATCGAGGCGCAGCGCCGCCAGCCACGCCCTCGTCATGCCGCATCCCGGACAAGGAATGCCCGTCATCAATCGAAAAATGCAGCCAATGTCGAGCAGGTAGAGCGCGAGCCAGGCGACAAAGAGCGCGCCGGTGCAAAAAAGGGCGCGGCGAAGGAGCTCTGCCGTGCCCCTATGTCCCTGGGAGCTGTTCACGCCGCCCTTATTGTTAGGCACGAGCGCCAAGGCGAGTGTTGTAAGCCGTTGCCATGGCATTGGTATTATTGATGACGATGTTCATAGCGAAGATGGGACCAAGGCCGCACAGGAGCGCGCCGAAGATCTGCCACAGAAGAACGGTGGTGCCGTTTTCCTGGAACACCAGGCCGTAGCGAGGAGCGTTGGCCTGCAGGCGGTTGCCAATCTTGTAATACCAGTAGTACGCGTAGAAGCCGCAGGTCACAAACGATAGAAGGATGAATTCCGCCAGACCCGGCGTGTAATCGCCGTCATCCTGACACAACGTGTTGACGTCGCGTGCCAAGCAATACAGGAAGTAGAACGAATAGATACCGCAGGTCACAAGAGAGAGCAGCAGCCAGCCGATCAGGCTGCGGTCAGCCTTAATGGGGCCATAGCCCATCGGAGCGGATGCGGACTGTTGGGCGTATTGACCGGTGTACTGCTGCTGAGGCTGGGGCGCGGGCTGAATAGCCTGGGCCGGAGCGGGCTGGGGCTGCGGGGCCGCAGCGGCAGAAGCGGCACCAACGGCGGATCCGCAAACAGGGCAGAATTTGGCATCATCCGAAATGGGAGAACCACAAGTGGGACAGAACATGAGCCTCTCCTTTTCCTAAGGCGTCGCACGCCTTCAAACCTTACACGTCTACGTTCTCAACAATAGCCGCGACGTTGTTGCGCAACATTGACCAATTTCCGAGAAATTTTGCTGCAACCGTTTTCCCAGGCATTTTCTTGCTTTCGCAGTAGAAAAAGGCACCCCGGGCTCAGTTGCCCAGGGCGCCTCGACCGGCTATTCGGTTTGATTGTTTTCGGCAGCAGGATTATCGCCCGGCTCATCCGCCGGCGTGGCAACGGCATCCCAATCGGGCTCCGCAGGCGTCGCCTCGGACGCCGGTGCGGGGACAGGAGCAGGTGCCGGGGCAGGGGCAGGCGCGGGTGCCGGGGCAGGTGCAGGCGCGGGTGCCGGGGCAGGCGCAGCACCAGTGGCTGCCGTGGGATTGAATCCCGCAGGAGCAGGCTTCTTCTCACCCGGGAGCACAAAAGTCAAAACGTCGTCCTTGTCCTCATCGGCCCATTCGCTTGCATAACGTGCAGCCCAATAGCCAACGGCACGGTGCTTGAGCATCTTGCCAAAGACCGTAAGGGACACCGTGACGAATGCAATCAGCACCAGGAACAATACGAGCGTGACACCACCGGCGGTAACAATCGCCTCGATACCCGTGGGGCGATAGTAATAGCCGTACGCGCCAATTCCGGCGATGGCACCAAAGACAGCTGTCAAGATCCACGTAATGGCGTTGGAAACCAGGCCCGTCAAAAACTCGGGAAGGAACGAAGCACAGAACAGCTTGGTCTTGTTGTGCTTAAAGGCCGCCCAAACCTTATCGAGCGAAAACGCGCTCTCGACGCGACCGGTCACCGCAAAGTGCATCACGGCGATGTCGGCGAACATCTTAAAGAAGACACCCAGAATCGCCGAGGCAATCAGAGCCAGGACAAGCAGGCCGAGCGAACCGAACAGCGCTGCCTCGAGTGCATAGGAGCCGTAATAAGAATACGAGCCCGCGGCGCCAATTACCACGCCCTCCACCAGCGAAAGCACTACACCGATAACGGGAATGGCAGCGATAACCTCGAGCACCACCGAGATGACGCTCGAAAAGACTCCGAGACCAAACGACGTGGAGCGCATGAGTGGACGGTCCATGCCGTCATCGACCTTGAGCGAAAGATCACGTCCCCACTCAATACCAAAGCCGGAACCGCACACGCTCGCAATGCAAGCTGCCAAAAAGCCGATGGCAGCCGCAATGCCGCCAATAACGGGAATAAACAACACGAGCACCGACACAACGCAAATCAGCGCCGGCAAAAACGCGATTTGGCATACACGCTGAAGCACGCCCGGAGTCTTTGTCATATCTTGGAACGCCTGAGCCGTGCAGCCCTTTGGCGCATTCGCCACGGGCGGTTGCGGAACAAACTGCTGAGGCTGAGGCTGACCCTGAGGGGCGGAGGCTGCAGCGCCGGCATTGGGGGCACCGCACACGCCGCAGAACTTGTCGTTATCGCCCATGGGGGCGCCACACTGCGAGCAGAACATCGAAATCATCCCTTCGTATCTTGAGCGAGTCACCTGGATCGCAAACGATGTCTTTGGCATCATTATCACCCAATGTGAGTTCAAATACTCAAAGATGACCGATTTGCAAGGTACACGGCGCCAGCAGGCGGTTCGTTGAATGCGTTCGCGCTAGTTCGTACCGCGGAAACCCTTGCCGACGATCTCGGAACTGTCGACAATCGTGATAAAGGCACCCGGATCGACTTCGCGCGCATAGCGGCGCAGCTGCACGGCCTCGCGACGGCTCAGCACGCTCATGATCACCGTCACGCACTTGCCCGAGAAGGCACCGTAGCCGCGACTGATGGTCGCCGTACGGTTGAGATGCTTGACGATAAACTCCTCGACCTTAAGGGGCTCGGAACAAATGACCGTGCAGACCTTACGAAGGTGAATGCTCTCGATGGCCTTGTCGACCACGAGCGTCTTGGCAAACAGGCCGAGCACGCAATACAGGCCGACACGCGGACCATACAAAAAGGCCGCGATGGCCACGATGCCGATATCAACCAACAGCAGCGCGCGGCCAATCTCGAGCGTGGTGCGGCGCTTGAGGATCATGGCGAGGATGTCTGTGCCGCCCGTCGAGGCGCCAATATCAAAGACGATGGCGCTGCCGAGCGCCGGCAGTATCACGGCAAAGCACAGGTCGAGCCACATATCGCCCGTCATCGAAACATCAGTCGGAATAAAGAGCTCAAAAAACGAAACATAGGCGGACAGCGCAAACGAGGCGAAGACGCTCCACAGGATTGCCTTGCGCTCCAAAAAGATAAAGCCCAAAACGACGAGAACCGCGTTGATAATCCACATAAAGACGCCGACGGGCAGGGTCGGGAACAGCGTGGACAGAATGACCGACACGCCCGAGGTGCCGCCAAAAGCAAAGTGATTAGGGGTTTTAAACGCAACGATGGCAAAGGCCGTAAGAATCAGGCCCAGATTGAGCTCGGCGAAAAAGCGCGGGAAGCCCGGCTCCTGGCTGCGCTTTTGGCCGGCACGCTCGCCGCGCTCAATATCGGTGCGATCAACCACGCGCTCCATCGGCACCACGGGAGGACGATGCACCTCCTCGGCAGCTCGCGATGCCGCCTCTGCCGCGGCAGCCTCAATTGCCCATGCCTGGCTTTCTGTTTCGTGCTCGTCAGCCATTACGGCAACCCCTCGTTAACAATTTGGAAACAATGCGCCCATTAGGGTAACGCGGAACGCGACGATTGCAACCCCTAGTTAGACGAGCGGTATGCCTACATCGGGGGCATACAAATAACGGCCGGCCGCACATACATCCGTGCGACCGGCCGTTTGACGTTTTCGCAGATAAAACCTGCCAAAATAAACCTGTCCCTTTTTGGCAGGTTACCTTTTTGGTAGGCTACTCGTGCTGGTTGGTGCGGTGCTCGTACTCCTCGGGGGTGATGACATCCTTGATGCGCAGGTTGACGCCCGCCACCTCAAGGCCGGTCATCGCAGCCAGACGCTCGGTCACGCGTGCCTTAACGTCGTCGAAAATCGCGGGCGCGTAGGCGCCGTACTCGATAATGACGGAAATGTTGACGACCACGCGGTTGTCATCGGTGACCTCGACCGTCACGCCCTTGGTCAGATTCTCGGCACCAAACTGCTCCTGCACAAAGTGCGTGAGGTTGCCCTTCATGCCCAAGACGTGCGGCACCTCGCGGGTGGCCATAGCGACGATCTTCTCAATCACACCGTTGGAATAGGTCAGCGAGTCCTCGGACTCGTCTGTTTCCTCATCGTCCTCGTCCGCATCGTCGGCGGGTTCGGCCTCGACGAGCGCCTCGTCCTCGAGCGTTACGTCCTCGGCCTCGGCGGTGACGGTCTCGTCTGCCTCGAGCTCGGTATCGGCCACATCGACCTTCGTGTTAAAAGCCATGGTTCCTCCTTATGCCCACCGCACACGCGGCGGTCGAATACATACTAGCGGCCGCTAAACAGACGACCGAAGAAGTTGACGATCCCGTTCTCGCCGTCACGGATCTGGCCAATCACGGCGCCGATCAGTACAAAGAAAGCGATGACGAGCGTATCCCACAGGCCGAGCGTGAGCACCAGCACGGCGAGCACAAAACCAGCGACGGCTCCAAGCGTGGTGTTGGGATGACGGACGGCATAGCTCCAGATGGCTGCCCCCGTACCCTTGATGAGACCCATGGCCTCATCAAAATCATTGGCGACCGCGTCATGCGACTCGGTACCCTCCACCTTGGGATCGACGACCTCGCTAGCCGGCGCGGCGCTCTGATCGATAGTCAGGCGCGGAGTGCGGACGGTCTTGTCTTGATTGGTATCACTCACCGGAAACCTCCACGGTCTGGACGGTAGTCTTGGACGGCAAAAAACGAACGCGTGCGGTCGTGCCCGGCGTGCCGAGCATGGTGTCGCAGGCCTCCTCGATACGTTGCTGCATCGCGGCTGCAAGGGAGGCCACATCCCGGTCGTCGAGCGCGATGGCGTCGACCTTAAAACGGACGCGCGATTCGTCGGAGCCCTGCACGCGCGCCTCGACATGCTCGACCATCACGCGGTCGTCGCGCTCTGCCGCGGTGCGAGCACACGAGGAGAGGGCGGCGAGCGTGACCTCGATATTACGCTCCCCCGCCGGATGCACGCAGGACGGCTCGCGACGAGCAAACATCAGGCGAAAGAAACACACGAGCACGCCGAGCGCCACGACACCGCCGCACGCCGTAACAACGATGCGAGGCAGCGAATCGCGCATCAGCAGCATAAAGCGATAGGTATATGGCCCCCAAAACTGGCAGACCAACGTACCCAGCGCCACAACGGCGGCGACAAGATACACGATCGCCAGGGCTCGTTTGAGCACGCGCATGCGGCGCTCCCTTCAAATCTCGATCCAAGGAATGCAAAACGATTCGCATCATTATAAAAGAGCCGGGTCCGGTGCCTCATTGCACGCGGATCCGGCTCATCTATTCCACGAGGCTTGCATGCTCGCTTCATTATGCCCAGATATGCACGGCTCAATCCGTGCGGGCGCTACTCCTCCTCGAGGGCAGCGATGACCTCGTCGGTCATGTCCATGGTGCTGTAGACGTCCTGGACGTCGTCGAGCTCCTCAAGACGGTCGATGAGGCGCTGAACCTTCTTGGCGTCGGCACCGGAGACCTCGGTCGGGGTGGTCGGGACCATGGTGGTCTCGGAGCCCTTGACCTGGACGCCCTGCTCCTCGAGCGCCTTGGAGACAGCCATGACCTCGTTGGCAGTAGTCCAGACGATCCACTCCTCGCCGGCGTCCTCGTAGTCCTCGCCACCGGCCTCGGCGATGGCCATCATGAACTCATCCTCGTCACCGGCAGCACCGTTGGCGATCATGGTCTCCTTCTTGGCGTTCTCGTCCAGGATCTCCTTGGCGACGACGATCTGGCCCTTGCGCTCAAACTGGAAGGCGACGGAGCCGGAGGTGCCCAGGTTGCCACCAGCGTGGGAGAAGGCGGAACGGACATCAGCGGCGGTACGGTTGCGGTTGTCGGTCAGGCAGTCGACGTAGACGGCGACACCGGCGGGACCGTAGCCCTCGTACACGATGTTCTCGTAGACGGCAGCGTCGGCACCCGAGCCAAAAGCCTTGTCGATAGCGGACTTGATCTTGTCCTTAGGCATGGACTGAGCCTTGGCCTTGGCAACGGCAGCGGCGAGGCTGGCGTTGTTCTCGGGCAGCGGGTCACCGCCGAGACGGGCAGCAACGGTGATGTTGCGGCTGAGCTTGGAGAAGAGGGCGGAACGCTTGGCGTCCTGCGCGCCCTTACGATGCTTGGTTGTGGCCCACTTAGAGTGTCCGGACATACGTGTCTCCTATCGGTTTCGACCTAAAGCCCAGCGCAGATGCTCGGGCAATATAAACAAACGTCGTTATGATATACCTACTGGCCTGCGAGATAAACCCCAAAATGAAGGCGTCGTGATGATGGCCCCTTTGGTGCAAAGAAACCTGACCCCAATGCACCAAGTTAGGACCAGAAGAAGTCGCTGCGGGTGACGGTGGCGCCGATGGCGAAGGGCATGCAGGCGATGACCGGATACAGGTAGCGCATGTAAGTCGAGCCGTTGCACGGGCCAATCAGGCACACGGCGAGCACGCCCAACAGCGGCACCCAGATCGCCAGCGCACGCCATGAATGACGACGCAGCAAGTAGACCACCACGGCGATCATGATCCACACATAGGTGGCCGAGCTCATGGTGAGCGAGATAAAGGGAACACGCTGCACCGCCACACGGTACAAATTGATCAGGTGGTCGCACCAGCGCACCACGTTGCTGTCAACCGGATGGAAGTCGAAGTACTTGAGGTTGTCGGGACGCGCCATGATCTCGGCACTACGCGCCGTGCTGTAGACCCAGGCATCGCGCGCGCTCGGATAAAAGTACCCGTAGTAGTTATTGATGAGCGCCGAGATATAGCACTCGGGATCCTTCTTAAACATCTGAGCCCACACCTCAAAATAGGCCTTGATGTCCTCCTGCGAGGCGTACTCGTTAAAGCAGTTCTTGACGGCATCGGACTTGTCGGGGTTGTAGCGGCGGCCCAGGTTCTCGTACTTGAGTACGCGATCGATCACGGCACGCTCTTCATCGGTCACCGAACCGTCGCAAGGAGCCTCCACGATGGTGCCGTCCTCCTTAACCGTGGGGTTGACGCCCGAGTTGAGGCCGTCGTGCTTTTGGACGAAACGAGCCGTCTGCTGGAACGGAATCGAGAGGATTTCGCGCTTGGAACCAGGCGTGATATCGTGCGCCGGCATAAAGACCTTGGTGAAGTACATATTAGAGGCAAGGCAGAGCGCGAGCACCGCGAGAACGCCAACCCAACGGAAACGCGGGATGGCGCCCGAAGGCGCAGCACCAGTCTGCTTGGCTGCACGACGAGCCATATGCACGTCCCATACGCAAAACGCCGCCGCGATTACGCATGCCGCCAGGGGAAACACCAGGCCGCCGTTGCGCAGAAACGTGGAACCCATGGCGCCCAGAGCGAGCAGCAGCCAGTCGTGGCGCGCAAAGAGCACGGGGGCCTTCTCGCCCGCTCGCTCGACATTGGCATCACGACGGGGCAAGCCACATGCCACGAGCTTGACGGTCTGTACCAGCAGCACCAAGAACGCGTCGGCAAAGAGCACGTCTTTGGTGAGCAACGCCGCGTAGTTAGAGAACATCGGCATAAACGCAAAGAACAGCAGGATCGCACCGCGAACCGGCAGACTCACGCCCAGTTTGCGCAGCGACGAAATGGAATAGGCCATGCAGGCAGCCGTGATGACGAACTGAGCACAGGTGTAGATGGCAAGCCCCGCGTTAGCGCTGTTGAACAGTGAAAGCCCCAGCTGGACGCACGAACCGATGATAGCCGTGTGCACCACGGGGTGATGTCCGTTGAGCAACACATTGGGATTGAGCAGACGCAGGTAGTCACTCGTGCCGTTGGGGTAGTTGAACCACTGGCGAATCTGCGCACCCGTATCTCCCATAAAAAGACCGGGCAGCGAAGCGATAAGCGTGGGCGCCCAGGCGATCATAAGCACCAGGAAGGGCCCGGCAAAGGGATGGACCGAGAGCACGGCGTGAGTCACACGCCATACGCGGCCAAAGTGCGCTTCGGAAAACGGAATGCGCCGAGAGCTCAGCCAATCTAGACACTCAAAGGCAAGGTAGAAGGCAACGACCGCCAAGAGCATCCAGCCCGCGCCGCCAATCCAGGCGCAGATGATGCGGGCTTTGTCGCCAAGGACAATCTCGGCCGAGTCGGTGAGATCGTAGCTGCGGCCGAACACCATGCAGATGGCGAAGAACAGCGACGGCAGAATGATCGATGGACGCCAGGTGTCGCCACGGCCAAAGAACACGTAGCGAAACGGCAAGGTGAGCAGGCAGGCAAGTGCAAGCAGCATGACCGCGTCGGTATGGCCGGCAAACGAGAGGAGCACCTCGTAGCACACGTACAGCATGCCCGAGGCTTTGGGGTCAATCGCCAAGACTGCGTTGCTCGACACCGGGGCAGGATCGATGGAAAACGCCGTGGTCGCCAACAGCGCGAGCAAAAATGCGATGAGCGTCTGCTTGGCGGGGTAGCGCTTAAACCAGACGATGCGGGCAGCGTCGCGCGCAGCCGTTGTGGAGAGGTCGGAATCCTTCACAGTCCGAAAGCCTTTCTAGAAACCCATCAAACTCGGCAAGACCACCACAAAGGTGCCTGTCCCCTTTGTGGTAGTTAGGCGTCGAGGTAGATGCGCTGGGGCCGGTTGCGGCGACGAGCAAAGATGATGAGCGCCAGGCCGGCGATCACGAGCGGCAGACTCAGCAGCTGGCCCATGGTGATGACGCCGCCCAGCAGATAACCCAGCTGGGCATCGGGCACGCGCACGAACTCAACGAGAAAGCGGACGATGCCGTACCCCATCACGAACACGCCCATAAACGTACCCTGGGGCAGCAGCGGCTTTTTGCGGCTGAGCACCTGCAGAATGCAAAAGAGCACAATACCCTCGAGGAATGCCTCGTAGAGCTGGGAGGGATGGCGCGGCATATCACCCGCGGTGCCGCCAAAGATCACGCCCCAGGGCAGATCGGTCGGCTTGCCCCACAGCTCGCCGTTGACAAAGTTGGCGCAGCGTCCCAGACATAAGGCCAGCGGAGCACCGATAACGGCAAGGTCGGCGATGGTCCAGGCGTCGAGCTTGTACATGCGGCACACGAGCACGCCGCCGATAATGCCGCCCACCAGGCCGCCATGGAAGCTCATGCCGCCCTCGTTGGTGGCAAAGATCTCGAGCGGGTGCGCCCAGTAGTAGCCATCACCGTAAAAGACGACGTAGAACAGGCGCGCACCGATAATGAGGCCAAAGACCACGCCGACCACGACACTCGTCAGGTCATCAATCGTGATGTTAAAGCCCCAGCGACGCTGCGTGCGGTACATGACGACCGCCGTGAGCAGAGCGCCAACCACGTAGGCCAGGCCGTACCAGTAGATGGTGATGGGGCCCGCCGAGATCGCGACAGGATCGAGCATATGGTAGAAGTCGTTGAGCATGTCGACCCTCCTACTCCCTACATACAAATGCGGCCGCGGGCCTTGCGCTCGCAGCCGCATATTTGGGCGTAACGTCTATGCGGAGTATGCCGTCCGCAGCTTTCGCATCTTAGAACGGCGCGTACTCGTCGTACAGGTCCTCGGCCTCGCCGGAAGCATTGACCTGCTCGACGCGGGTAACGCCGGGCACATGCTCCTTCAGGATACGCTCAATGCCCATGGACAGGGTCAGCGAGCTCATGGGGCAGCCGGCGCAGGCGCCCTGCAGTTCCAGTTTGACGACGCCCTCGTCGTCAACGCCCACATACTCCATATCGCCGCCATCGGCCTGCAGGTTGGGGCGAATCTCTTCAAGAACCTTCTTAAGCAGCTCTTCGTTAACAGCCACAGGGGCTCCTTTCTCACAATAACGCGGGCGCGCCCGCGGACAGAAGCTATGTTACTACAGCCATGTACCCGCTCACGAGCCGTCCATGCGCGCAGACGCGACTTTCACGAGTAGTCAATTTGGGACGGGGCTCTTTGAGCTGCGTTCGTCGTCAGATAGCGACAACGCATATTACTGTCGAGCCTGTCCCCCGGTACCAATCTGAACATCGACGATGACCTGGCGGTAGCTGATGCCGCAAGAGTCAAGAATGCGGCGGCTGATACGGCCATCATCGGTGTCGGCGTACTTGTTGTCCAGGTAGACAACCTCGCCCACGCCCACCTGCGCCAAAATCTTGGCGCAGTCGTGGCACGGAAACAGCGTGACGTAGACCGTGGAACCCTCGAGGTCCTTGAGCGAACCACGGTAGTTGAGCACGGCGTTGGCCTCGGCGTGGACCACGTAGTTGTGCTTGTCCTGCAGCGGGTCGTCGCTCGTACCCCACGGGAAAAAGTCGTCGTTGAGCGCCGAGGGTGTACCGTTGTAGCCCACCGAAAGGATGCGGTGGTTGGTGCTGGCGATGCACGCACCCACCTGCGTGTTGGGGTCCTTGCTGCGGCGCTGCGCGGCGATGGCCACGCTCATAAAGAACTCGTCCCAGCTAATGACGTCCAGGCGCTTGCCTGACGAAGTTTGATGAAGATCGTCCGACATGGCAGACACCTCCGTAATCGCAATAGTTTGACCCATTGTAGCAGGTGAAAGGTGGGGGCGTTTGTCCCACCGGCGCCCTCACTTTTACACGCGGCGGGGCTTTTGGTTGATGCGGTAGAGCTCGGCGAGACCCCGCAGCGTCAGTGCGTCATCTACCGTCAGGCTGTGGCCGACCAACGCCGCGAGTGCCTCGGCATCGTCGCCGGTAATTACGATGGGCACGTCGCCCTCCCCCGCGGCCTTGGTCGCGCGCATCTCGGCGAGCACCATGTCGAGCATGCCGTCGATACGGGCCACCTCGCCCAAGACCACGCCCGAGCGCATGGCCTCGCGCGTGTTGCGGCCGATGACGTGCGTTGGCGCCGAAGGCTCGACCTGCGGCAAACGCGCCGCAGCGGCCGAAAGCGACCGGGCACCGAGCGCCAGACCCGGCGCGATGACGCCGCCCACAAAGGTTCCGCACGCGTCGATGACCTCAATATTGGTCGTCGTGCCCAGGTCGATCACGATGCACGGAGAGCCGTAGACGGCACGGGCCGCCACGGCGTCGGCAATGCGGTCGGGGCCGATCTCGGCCGGGTCGTCGTAGTGGACGGGCATGCTGGTCTTAAGTCCCGGTCCCACCGTGAGCACGCGTCCCGTGCAGGTACGGGAAAGCGCCGCCTTCCACGGGCGCTCGAGCGCCGGTACCACGCAGCTCAGCACTGCGGCCGCGGGAACGAGTGCACCCGGCATGCCCGCATCGGCTGCCAGTGCGCACATGACCTGCGCGAGCCTCATGCGCGCTTCGTCGGCTGTGATGCTCGACGGCGTCGTGATCTCGCACGTCGCAAGCGGGCATTCCTGCGCCGCAGCCGAATCCTCGGCAAACAGACCAAAGCGAATGAACGTGTTACCCACGTCGACCGTCAATATGTATGCGCACCCATTAAGCATCGTCGGCGCTCCTTTCGTCTGCCCAGCAGTATATCGCCTACCTAAACCAGTCATCCCAAAATGACTAGCTTGCGGCTATACTGGTGCGCGGTCGCGCGCGAGCTCACGCGGCGGCCCTTGGTAACCCGACTTCCCGCGCCGTATCCGTAGCGGCGCTCCCGGGGGAGCGGATATACGCAAAGGAGTTTTATATGAGCAATCCCTTGAACCGCGCTTCGATGCGCGGGCAACTCACGCTGCGCGGCGTCGTCATCGGCGTCCTTGGCTGCGTGATCATCACGGCAAGCTCGGCCTACACCGCCCTCAAGATGGGCGCACTCCCCTGGCCGATCGTCTTCGCTGCCGTCATCTCGCTGTTCTTCCTTAAGCTCATGGGCAACGCCAGCCTCAACGAGGCAAACGTCACCCACACCATCATGTCCGCAGGCGCCATGGTCGCCGGCGGCCTGGCGTTTACCATCCCGGGCGCCTGGATGCTGGGCTATGCCGACCAGATCAGCTGGCTCGACATGTTTATCGTGGCACTCGCCGGCACCATCCTGGGCCTGCTGGCCACCGCGCTCATCCACCGTCACTTTATCGTGGATGCCGAGTTGGAGTTCCCCACCGGCAACGCCGCAGCTCAGACCCTGCGCGCCACCGAGGCCGGCGGCAAGACCGGCAAGCAGCTCTTTGGTTCCATGGCCATCGCCGGCATCTATAGCGTGCTGCGCGACGCCCTGGGCGTGGTGCCCAGCATGCTGTGCACACTCAACATCCCCGGCGTGACCTTTGGCATCTACAACTCGCCCATGCTGCTCTCCGTCGGCTTCCTCGTGGGCTTCGCCCCGGTCGCCTTCTGGTTTGCCGGCGCCCTGCTGGGCAACTTTGGCATCATCGTGGGCGGCACCGCTGCCGATCTGTTCGACGTTGTGACTGCGCAGGGCATCGTCAAGTCCCTGGGCATGGGCCTCATGATGGGCTTTGGCGTCGCCGTCGTCCTCAAGGACATCCTGCCGCAGGTCGCCGGTATCGTCCGCGGTCTTGCCGCCGACAGCTCCACCGACACCGACGAGCAGTCGCTCATCTCGGGCTCCCTTAAGCTCGACGCCGGCATCATCGGCCTAGGCGCTGCCGCCATCGCCGTGGTCATCGCCATCGTGCTTGACCTTGGCCCCGTTCCGGCCGTCATCGTCACGCTGTTCACCTTTGTCACCACCATCATGAGCGCACAGAGCTGCGGCCAGACGGGCATCGACCCCATGGAAATCTTTGGCCTCATCGTTATGCTCATCGTGGCTGCCTTCGCACAGATCGCTCAGGTCAAGCTGTTCTTTATCGCCGGCATCGTAGCCGTGGCGTGCGGCCTTGCGGGCGACGTCATGAACGACTTTAAGGCCGGTGCCGTGCTGGGCACCAACCCGCGCGCACAGTGGATCGGCCAGGCCATCGGCGGCATCGTGGGCGCCTTGGTCGCCGCCGCCGTCATGGTCGCGCTCGTCACCGCCTATGGTCCGGACGCCTTTGGTCCCGACAAGAGCTTCGTTGCCGCGCAGGCAAGTGTGGTCGCCACCATGGTCTCGGGTATCCCGAGCGTGCCGTGGTTCGTTGGCGGCTTTATCGCCGGCATCGTCATGTACTGGCTCGGCATTCCGGCCATGATGATCGGCCTAGGCGTGTACCTGCCGTTCTACATGTCGCTCACGGCCTTCTTGGGCTCCTGCGTCAAGCTCGCCTACGACAAGTGGTCCGCCCACCGCGACGCCACCGCTGGTCTTTCCGACGAGGAGAGGGCTGCCAAGGACGCCGCCTTCCAGGAACAGGGTCTGGTCGTTGCCAGCGGCCTGCTCGGTGGCGAGTCCATCGTCGGCGTTATCCTGGCGTTTGTCTCTGTTGGCTTGAGCCTACTGGGCTAAGTCGAGCGGCTGTTCGCTCGCAGCCATATTGTCTACGGCTTGCCCGGTCGGTAGCTTTTGCGGCTGCCGACCGGGCTTTTTGATATCGAAACAAAGAAAGGCCGGCGCGCTGCATATGACAGCGCGCCGGCCTTATCGTTTGGCTATCGAGACGGTCCCGCTATGAATTGGAATTCGCTGCAGAGCCGACGTCCGAATCACTACATGTGCTTGCGACGACGATCACCCAGCGTCACGCCCGCGGCAACGAGCGTAATGCCGCCGATGACGAAGACCTCACCTGCAAGCGCGGAGGTATCACCAGTCTGGGCAAGTGCACCGTCCGTGGCCTTCTTCTTGGCGACAGGAGCCTTTGCAGCAGCCTGCGCAACCTGAGGCTTGGCCTGCGGCTCAGCCTTGGGATGATACTTGTCGTACTCGGCCTGTGCGGCAGCCAGGGCATCCTTAGCATCGTTAAGCTCGGCAAGCGCGGCGGCATAGGCGTCGTTGGCATCGGACAGTTTGGCATCGGCATCGCTCAGAGCAGCCTTGAGACCAGCAGCGGCATCGACGGCGGCCTTATAGCGAGCGTAGGCAGCGTTAAGCTTGACCAGCTTCTCGTTACCCGTCGTGCCCGCGGCAAGAGAGGCCTTGTGGTCGACAGCCTCAAGATCGGCCTTGAGTGCCTCATCGCTGGCAAGCTCGGCCTTGGCCTTGACGATCTCGAAGTTCGCATCGACGACGGCTTCGTTGGCGGCCTCGAGCTGCTTCTGGGCATCGGCGACACTGGCCACGGCAGCGTCATAGGCGGCCTTGGCGTCGTCGACCGCCTTCTGGGCGCCGGCGAAGCGCTCGAAGGCCTTGTTTGCGCCGGCCAGCTCTCCCTCGGCGGCCTTGACCTTCTCCTGTGCGTCGGACAGGGTCTGCGTCTTGGCGGCAACTGCCTGCTTGGCGCCCGAAAGAGCGGTCGCGGCGTGCACATCTGCGGCCTGAGCCTTGTCAACGCCAGCCTGGGCAGTGTCGTCGGCCTTCTTGGCATCGTTAAGCGTGCCCTGCTTGTTCGCAAGATCCGTCTTGGCGGCATCGCACTTGGCGGCAAGGTCCTTGACCGAAGCGGTAGCGTTGTCATACGCCTCGTTGGCCTGATCGGACTTTACCTTGGCGGCGTCGCGGGCGCTGCGAGCCTTCGCCTTGTGAGCAGCGGCCTCGGCTGCCTTCGTCTTGCTGTCAGCAAGCGTGGCGTTTGCCTTATCGAGAGCTGCCTGGGCAGTAGTGGCCTCGCCCTTGGCGGCGTCGAGCTTGGTCTGGGGCGTCTTGACGTCGACACCCTTGAGTTTGGCTTCGGCGGCGTCGTATGCCGTCTTCGCGGCGGCGGTGCTGGATTTAGCCTTCTCGTACTCGCCCTTGGCGGTGTTCATGTTCACATCGGCTGCGGTGAAAGCGTCCTGGGCGGCATCCTGCCCGTTTACAGCTGCGAAGTAAGCTTCCCTTGTAGTTCCAAAGTTCTTCTGCGCCTCGGCAAGCTTGCCCTGGAGCTCCTTGAGCTGCGCCTTCTGCGCCTGCGTGCCGCCTGCGTTGTAGGCGGAATCGATGTAGTCGTTGACGAGCTTCTTGAACTCGGAAACAGTGAAATCAGCCTGAGTGTCATCATCGCTGTAATCGAAGATGGTTACCTCGGAATCGGTGTTCTTACCGCTACCGGTCGCGATGCCGATAGCTTCCGTAGCGGAATCGACGATGTTGAGATAGTGCCCGCACTCTTGGTAGATGCTGTTGTAGTTCTGATAGATGTAATAGGACTCATATCGGTATTTGCCGAGTTCGTCGCCATACTGCTCTACATACTTGTCGAAAATCTTCTTTTCCTGAGTATAGAGACCGGTATATGGCCAACCGAGAGTATCCTCAGTCTCACCGCCGGTATATGCGCCGCCTCCGCCAGCAAGATTTTCGCCGTTGTCGAAGTAACAGTTCGAGTGTCCCCAGATGTTCGATGAATATGATGCATTAAGGGCGGCTGCCACAGTCATGCGGAGGCTGACGCTGAGCGCCGACTGACCGTTCGCCTTGCGGAGGTTGTTCTGGGTGTCGAGATAGGTCAGGGCGTTACGCATCTGCTCCAAGGAAAGCGGATTGGTGTCGCGAGACATGTCCTGATCGACGTAATTGTCATACCATTCGGCCTTGTCATCAGCGCCGGTCAACATCGATACGGCATCCTGGGCGTTCTTTTTCTGCGTGACTGTGAACTGGCTGCCGCCGATGATGTAATTCATGAAGCCGAACATACCCTGACTGATGACATTCTGGTCTACGGTCATGTTCGACTTGAGGTCAGCAATCTGCTGCTCAAGAGCCTCAACCTGGACATTAGCAGCGTCATAAGCCTTTTCCGCGGCGTTCGAAGCAGCGCAGGCTGCCTCCCACTCGCTGCGCTTCTGCTTGCGAACTTCGACAAGCTTATCGTACGCGGTCTTCTTGTCGGCCTCGGTCTGCTGGGCCTGCTCGTATGCCGTCTTCGCGGCGTCACGCTTACTGGCCGCGTCCTTGTACTCCTTGTTTGCCGCATCGTATGCAGACTGGGCAGATGCCACAGCAGCGTTGGCGGCGTTGGCCTTCTCCTGCGCGGCAACGACGGCAGCCTGGGCGGCCTGCAGATTTGTCTGTGCGGTGGCGTCGGCATCCGTCGCGGCATTGAGCTCCCTCTGCGCGGTCTTGAGCTCACCAGCAGCAGCGTTCTTGGCGGCCTCAAGCGCACTCAGGTCAACACCCGTACCCGAGACGGCAGCATCGAGCGCGGCCTGCGCCTGGTTGAACTTCTGCTGGGCGTTATCGCGCGCGGTGGTTGCGGCTGCGAGAGCAGCGGCAGTCTCCTGCTTCTTGGCCTGGGCAGTCGTCAAAGCTGCCTCGGTATTCTGCTTTTCCTGCTGGGCGCTGGCCTCGGCAGCCTTGGCCTGGTCCAGATTGTCCTGTGCAGTAGTAACGGCCTTATTGGCGTCATCGAGCTTTGCCTGCGCGTCCTCGACGGCCTTCTTGGCGGCCTCGTACTCGTCCATACCCATGGCCTCGAGCTTGGCCTGGGCATCATCGAGGGCCTTCTTGGCCTCATCCTGCTTTGCCTTGGCGTCCTTGAGCGCCTGGGTCTTATCCTCGACACTCTTGTTGGCCTGTTCGAGCTGATCGTTCAGGTCGCCCAGCTTCTTCTGCTGCTGCTCGGTCTTTTCGACGGCTGCCTTAAGCTCGTCGATCTTCTCCTGAAGCGCGGCTACCTCGGCCTCGTTCTGCTCGGCGGCGTTATCGGTCACGGCCTGCGAGGCCTGATTCTTTTGCTGCTGCGCCTGCTTTTGAGACTGGCCCGCCGCGTCGGCCTTCTTCTGGGCGGCATCGTAGGCGGCCTGAGCGTCCTTGAGCTGCTTTGCCGACTCCTCGGCCAGCTGGGCAGCTGTCTTTGCGACCGCTTGGTTACCGGCGACAACGGTGTTCTCTACAGAACTACCCATTACAGTCTGAAGTGGGCCACCGATAAATTTCGATGGCGAGCATTCGGCG
>CAUGGC010000008.1 GCA_959599095.1 uncultured Collinsella sp.
TTCCGTCAGGTCAAGGAGCAGGGTCTGGGTTCCTTCTGGGTCGACCTCACCCGTACCGTCCTGTATGTGCTCATCCCGCTGAACCTCGTGTTCGGCATCTGCCTGGCTGCCGGTGGCGTCATCTCCAACTTCCAGCCGGCTCAGAAGGCTGAGCTCGTAGAGCCCGTCGCTGTCCAGCCTAATGCAGACGGCGGCTGGAGCGTCATCGACGGCGCCGAGATCGAGGGCGACACGGTCAAGGTCGACGGCAAAGTTGTCGAGGGCGCGCGCGTGGTCACCGAGCAGTTCCTGCCCCAGGGTCCCGCGGCTCCTCAGGTCGCCATCAAGCAGTCCGGCACCAACGGCGGCGGCTTCTTCGGCGTGAATTCCGCCCATCCGTATGAGAACCCCAGTGCCTTCACCAACATCATCGAGATGACCAGCCTGCTGCTGATCCCGGCCGCCTGCTGCTTCACCTTCGGTATCGGCGTCAAGAACACCAAGCAGGGCAAGGCTATCTTTGCCGCCATGTTCATCCTGTTGGTGGTCTTCACCGGCATCATCGCCGTCAACGAGCATGCGGGCACCCCGCAGCTGGCCGATGGCGGAGCGGTCAATATCGAGATGACCGACGGCCAGGCAGGCGGCAACATGGAGGGCAAGGAGAGCCGCTTCGGTATCGCCTCCTCTTCCACCTGGTCCGCTTTCACGACGGCTGCTTCCAACGGCTCGGTTAACTCCATGCACGACTCCTACACCCCGCTGGGCGGTTTTGTCCAGATGCTCCAGATGGCTCTGGGCGAGGTCGTCTTCGGCGGCGTGGGCTGTGGCCTGTACGGCATGATCGGCTTCGCCATCCTCACGGTGTTTATCGCCGGCCTTATGGTCGGCCGCACGCCCGAGTTCCTGGGCAAGAAGATCGAGCCGGGCGAGATGCGCTGGGCAGTTGTCCTGTGCCTGGCAACTCCGTTTGCCATTCTGGTGTGCTCGGCCATCGCCTGCATGGTGCCCGGTCTTGCCGACCAGCTCAACAATGGTGGCGCGCACGGCTTCTCCGAGGTGCTGTATGCCTTCACCTCATGCGGCGGCAACAACGGCTCGGCGTTTGCAGGCATGAACTGCAACATTCCCTGGATCAACGTCATGCTCGGCCTCGAGATGCTGTTCGCCCGCTTCATGCCCATCATCGGTACGCTGGCTATCGCCGGCTCGCTGGCCAAGAAGGGTAAGGTCGCCGAGAGCGCCGGTACCCTGTCTACCACCAACGGCATGTTCGTATTCCTGCTCGTGTTCATCGTTCTGCTGATCGGTGCTCTGAGCTTCTTCCCGGCCCTGGCGCTTGGCCCCGTTGCCGAGTTCTTCCAGATGATTGCGTAAAGGAGGGCGCAGATTTATGGCTATGCAAAAAGACATGATGGGCCGCGCGGTCCGCGACTCGTTTGCCAAGCTGGATCCTCGCGTCCAGATTCAAAACCCGGTCATGTTCCTGGTGTGGCTTTCCGCCGTCATGACCTCCGTCCTGGCCGTCGCTTCCATCTTCGGTGTGCAGGACGCGGGTGTACCCACCTACTATGTGGTCGCCATCGCGGTCATTCTGTGGCTCACCGACCTGTTCTCGAACTTCGCCGAGGCGCTTGCCGAGGGCCGCGGCAAGGCTCAGGCTGATTCCCTGCGTGCGGCCAAGAAGGATGTCGAGGCCCATCGCATCGAGTCCGTTGAGGACAAGGTGCACTTCACCGTCGTTCCCGGCACCGAGCTCACACGCGGCGACCTGGTGATCGTACGCGCCGGCGAGCAGATTCCCGGCGACGGCGACGTCATCGAGGGCGCTGCTTCCGTTGACGAGTCCGCCATCACCGGCGAGTCCGCCCCCGTGGTCCGCGAGGCCGGCGGCGACCGCTCTGCCGTTACCGGCGGTACCACGGTGCTGTCCGACTGGATCATCGTCAAGATCTCCAGTGAGCCCGGCCAGAGCTTCCTGGACAAGATGATCGCGATGGTTGAGGGTGCCGCACGCAAGAAGACCCCTAATGAGATCGCTCTGGAAATCTTCCTGGTGGCCCTCTCCATTGTCTTTATCCTGGTCACGCTGGCCTTGTATTGTTACTCTTGCTTCTCGGTTGGTCTTAACGACATGGTCAACCCCACGGCCGTGACCACGCTCGTGGCGCTGCTCGTGTGCCTGGCTCCCACTACCATCGGCGCCCTTCTGTCCGCCATCGGCATCGCCGGCATGAGCCGCCTGAACGAGGCCAACGTGCTGGCCATGTCCGGCCGCGCCATCGAGGCCGCCGGCGACGTCGACATCCTCATGCTCGACAAGACCGGCACCATCACCCTGGGTAACCGCCAAGCCGCCGAGTTCATCCCGGTCGACGGCGTCGATCCCGCGGAGCTGGCCGATGCCGCCCAGCTTTCCTCGCTGGCCGACGAGACCCCCGAAGGCCGTTCCATCGTCGTGCTCGCCAAGGAGCAGTTTGGTCTGCGCGGCCGTACGCTCGAGGATAAGGGTATGGAGTTCATCCCGTTCACCGCGGCAACGCGTATGTCCGGCGTGAACTACGAGGGCAATGAGATCCGCAAGGGCGCTGCCGATTCCGTGCGCACCTATGTGGAGGCAGCCGGCGGCGTGTTCTCCCAGGAGTGCGACGAGGCCGTCGAGCGCATCGCCAAGGCCGGCGGCACCCCGCTGGTCGTGACCAAGAACTGCCGCGTGCTGGGCGTTGTGTATCTCAAGGACATCATCAAGTCCGGCGTTAAGGAGAAGTTCGCCGACCTGCGCCGCATGGGTATCAAGACCATCATGGTGACGGGCGACAACCCGCTCACCGCCGCGGCAATCGCCGCCGAGGCCGGCGTTGATGACTTCCTGGCCGGGGCCACCCCTGAAGGCAAGCTCGAGAAGATCCGTGAGTTCCAGCGTGAGGGCCACCTGGTCGCCATGACCGGCGACGGCACCAACGACGCGCCCGCTCTGGCCCAGGCCGACGTCGCCGTGGCCATGAACACGGGCACCCAGGCTGCCAAGGAGGCCGGCAACATGGTCGACCTCGACTCCAGCCCCACCAAGCTCATCGAGGTCGTGCGTATTGGCAAGCAGCTGCTCATGACCCGCGGCTCACTCACGACCTTCTCGGTGGCCAACGACATGGCGAAGTACTTCGCTATCATCCCGGCCCTGTTCTCGCCGATCTACCCCGGGTTGGACGCGCTCAACATCCTCGGTCTGGCAAGTTCGCTGTCCGCGGTTCTTTCGGCCATCATCTATAACGCGCTCGTTATCGTCGCGCTGATCCCGGCCGCGCTGAAGGGCGTTAAGTACCGCGAGGTCCCGTCCGGACAGCTGCTGACCCACAACCTGCTCGTGTGGGGTCTGGGCGGCATCGTTGCCCCGTTCGTATTCATCAAGCTCATCGACATGCTGCTCGCCTTCTGCGGCATTATGTAAGTGGAGGTTTGTATGTTCAAAGGTGTTGCATCGCGCGCACTGGGCGTGTTCGCGCTGTTTACCGTTGTCTGCGGTCTGGGCTATACGCTCGTCGTGACCGGCATCGCCCAGGTTGCGTTCCCGTATCAGGCGAACGGTTCGCTCATCAAGGTCGACGGCAAGGTTGTGGGTTCCGAGCTCATCGGCCAGAACTTCGATGATGAAGCCCACATGTGGGGTCGTATCCAGAACGTGTCAATTGTCGAAGGCGAAGACGGCGAGCTTATGGCGTATGGTGCCCCGTCCAACCTGTCCCCGGCGAGTGAGGAGTATCGGCAGCTTGTGGATGCGCGCGTGAAGAAGATCCGCGCCGCCAACCCCGATGCCGATATGGACGCTGTGCCCGTCGACCTGGTGACGTGTTCGGGGTCCGGCCTCGACCCGGAGATCTCCCCCGATGCCGCCGAGTACCAGGTACCGCGCCTGGCGAAAACCACGGGCAAGAGCGAAGGCGAGGTGCGCGACATCATCGCCCAGTGCACCAAGGGCCGATTCCTGGGCGTGTTCGGCGAGCCCACGGTCAACGTGCTCAAGGTGAACCTTATGCTGGACGGCGCGCTGTAGGTGAGGGAGTGGCAGATGAGGGCATGACTGACTATCTGAGCCCTCAATTCCATCCCGCCCATCAGTTGCGGTGAAATACGGACTGTTTTGGCTGTCAAAAGTCTCATCTACTCCGTATTCCACCGCAACTTTTTTGTGAGGGTCGGGATTGAAGGTGGGGAGTACGAGCGAGTGCGGATGCGGCAGTTGCTGATACGATAAGTACGTTAGCAACTGCCGCCGAGCGGCTCAAACGAAAGGAAGCCTGTATGGAGTCCTCCGCCTACCCGATGCTCTTTAGTCCGATCAAGGTCGGTACGACCGAGGTCAAGAACCGCGTCTTTATGCCGCCGGTGTCCACGAACCTGGCCGATCATGGCTATGTGACCGACGACTTGGTCGATCATTACCGTGCCCGTGCCAAGGGCGGCGTTGGCCTCATCATTACCGAGGTCGTGACGGTCGAGCCCACCTATACCTATCTGCCGGGTGACATGTGCTGCTACGACGACACGTTTATCCCCGGTTGGGAAAAGCTCGCCGCGGCCGTCCACGAGTACGGCTGCAAGATCATGCCGCAGCTCTTCCACCCCGCCTACATGGCCTTTAACATCCCGGGCACGCCGCGCCTGATCGCTCCGTCCTTTGTGGGCCCGTCTTACGCCCGCGAGGCGCCGCGCCCCATCACGGTCGACGAGATCCACGAGCTCACGCATCAGTTTGGCGACGCTGCCGTGCGTATGCAGAAGGCTGGCGTCGATGGCGTCGAGGTCCATGCGGCGCACGCCCACGGCATGCTCGGCGGCTTTTTGACCCCGCTCTACAACAAGCGCACCGACGAGTACGGCGGCTCGCTCGACGCTCGCATGCGCTTCTTGCTCGAGGTCATCGCCGAGATTCGCGAGCGCTGCGGGAAGGACTTTATCATCGACGTTCGTATCTCGGGCGACGAGTACACCGATGGTGGCCTGACCCTCAACGACATGATCTACGTCTCGCGTCGCCTGGAGAAGGCCGGCGTCGACATGATTCACGTGTCGGGCGGCACCACCATCAAGCGCGGCTCTGCGATTCCCGCCGCCGGCACGCAGCAGGCCTCGCACGCCGCTTGCTCGCGTGAGATTAAGAAGCACGTGAACATTCCCGTCGCCACCGTCGGCCGCATTAACGAGGCATGGATTGCCGAAGAGCTGATCGAGGACGGCGCTGCCGACATCTGCATGATGGGTCGCGCCAATCTGTGCGATGCCGAGTTCTGCAACAAGGCCGCTGCCGGCAACGCCGACGACATCCGCCCCTGCATCGGCTGCCTGCGCTGCCTGAACGGCATTATGTTTGGCAAGCGCATCTCCTGCACCGTCAACCCGGACGTGGAGCGCGACGAGGCCGGCTACGAGCCTGCCGCTGAGGCCAAGAACGTACTGGTTGTGGGCGCCGGTCCCGCGGGCATGGAGGCGGCGTTCATTGCCGCCAAGCGCGGTCACAACGTGGTGCTCGTGGATAAGCAGGACGAGCCGGGCGGCGAGATGCGTATCGCAGCCGTTCCGCCGGCAAAGCAGGAACTCACCCGCGTGATCAAGTATCAGTATCGTCGCCTGGCCGAGGCCGGCGTGAAGTGCGTATTTGGCACCGAGCTTACTGCCGAGGACATTCAGCGTGACTACGCGGGCTACGAGGTTGTCCTGGCTTATGGCGCCGAGCCCATCGCTCCGGCCTTCATGCAGGGCTTTAAGCAGGTTATGACGGCCGACGACCTGCTGGGCGGCAAGGCTTTTCCGGGCAAGAAGATCGTCATCGTGGGCGGCGGCACCGTTGGCTGCGAGACGGCCGACTACTTGGCCCCGCTGGTCAATGATCTGTCGCCGGCCAACCGCGATGTCACCGTCATCGAGATGACCAAGACGCTCGCCGCCAACGAGGGCGGTGCCGGCCGCGCGGTGCTCATCACGCGCATGCTTTCCAAGGGCGTTCACGTGCTGACCGAGGCCAAGGTGACCGAGATTACCGAGGACACCATCAGCTACGAAAAGGACGGCGAGGTCCACACCATCACCGGTGCCGATACGCTGGTGCTTGCCATGGGCTATCGTCCCAATACCAAGCTGGCCGACGACCTTGCCGCCGCCGGTGTTGCCACCCACGTGCTGGGCGATGCCAACAAGTGCGGCAACATCCGCGACGCCATCGGCGATGGCTACAAGGTCGCCTGCGAGCTCTAATCAACCCCTTTGCGCCAATCGATTGCAAAAAGCGGCGGCTGCCCTGTGTGTTGGGCGGCCGCCGCTTGCGTTTTGCCAAAGAAAGATTATTGTCGGGCCCTAAATGCCTTTTGCTTCTGCTCCCTCCGCAATCATGTTGCGGTTATACACCAGGTGCAGATACATCGCGTCATGCGCGGCGGTGGGATTGCGCGAGGCGATGGCGTCGGCCACATCGCGGTGCGTGCGGATAGTTTCCTCGACGAGCTTTTTGTCGGTCACGTCGATAAAGAGGGGGACGGATGCCTTGAGCACGCCCATCAGGCGGGGAACGACGAGGTTTCCGCCATCCCAGGGCGGCTACATGGAGTAGCGCCCGTGCGCATCGATTCCCTCTCATAGATGTGCGGCACAAAGAACCCCGAGCTCACACGAGCTCGGGGCCTTTTTCGTCTGGATTGGGGACGCATAGCCGGACGAAAGCGTGTTGCGTTTGGCGTAAAACCATACGAAAGTGCAATTTGCGTCTTATTTCCGAACGTAAAACAGACGAAAACCGTTTACGTCTGCTTTAAATCCGTACGAAAACGGTTTTCGTCTTGCAGGGCAGTTGCCGTTTCTACAGTTCAACTTCCAGTTCGGCTTTGTGTTCGCAGAGGTAGTCGCGCATGTAGGGGATGGCAAATGAGACCTTGCCGTACGAAGGAGCCTCGATAATCGATTCTCTTAACAGGCGGCTGCGGACGGAGCTCACCTGTTGAGGCGTTTTGTTTAGGGCATCGGCAACCATGCTGGTCGAGCTCGTCTGCCCCAAAGACGCCATGCTCAGCAGATAAGCGATGCACGTGGGCGGAATGCGCTGCAGCGCGGGCTCAATCACCATGGCGCAGAAGCGTTCGCGTGCCGTTGCAATGCCACGCTCGGCTTCTTCTTCTCCAATAATCGCTGTATGTGCGCGTCTTGCCAACTGCCATGCGTAGTATCCAACGAGTTGGATCATGAAAGGATAGCCTTGCGTTGCCTCGGCAAGTTGGCCGGCAATACCTGGCTGCAACTCCATGCCAGACGCTTCAATGGTTTCCTCGAGGGAGTACGACACTTCGGTTACTGCCACAGCCTTCAGATCAAAGGGGAGGGCACGGCGCAAAAACGTAAGTGTCTTTCCGTTGATGATGCTTTCAATCATCGAAGGCAGCCCAGCAAAAACAAAGGCGATATCAAGGTCTTCGCCGATAACCTGCTGAATCGCAATGGAGAGTGTTCGGACCTCATCGAGCTCTGCGTCTTGAACCTCGTCGAGAGTGATGAGCAGGCCATTTCCATTCTTGGATATTGTCTGTCTCATGGCGTCGCGTAGCGATGGGCCGATTCGCTCAATATCTATGCTGCCGATGGATATGCCAGCTACGGTGGGCTCAAATCTGGCGTGTTTGGCCTGGAATTTGGGCTGCAGCTGTTCGAGAATGCGCTGGCAAAGTCCCTCGGTTGCGACCTCTTTTATGACCGTCCAGCCATGGCTTTGCGCCAAACGTGAGCACTCGTCAAGGAGGACCGTCTTGCCCGTTCCACGGACGCCGGCTATGCGCATTAGGCGCCCCGGGGCACCAGGCCCGTTGACGAGGCCCTCATTGAATTCTTCGAGCACATCTTCGCGGCCGATAATCGTGGGAGGTGTTTTACCTGCTGTGGGCTTAAAAGGGTTTGTTTGCATGTGAGCCACCTTTGCTCAAGATATAGCAAGATATAGCAAAGTATAGCAAGATATAGCAAAGTATAGCAAGATATAGCAAAGTATAGTGAGATATAGCAAAGTAAGCGCTACTCGCGGGTTTTGCGGTGGTGCTATTTTCCAAATGCCGCGCGGATAAAGCGCTGGGCGAATAGCTTGTTGGCAACTCACGAGGGCTCGGGGTGCCAATTTGGGGTGCAGTAGTGCTGCGCCACGAAAAGGGCCTATCTACTACGTTTAAGCCGCAGGGGTCAACCATAGTCGCTTTTTCGAAAATCGACAAGCTCTCTACCAGCGGTTTTGTTTTCGCACTTTTCAGCATGGTCTGGGCTCTCCGCGTTAACGTAGTAGATGGGCCGCTTTTGTGGCAAGGGGCCGACCTGCGGGCCAGGGTAGCTAAAAGAGCCCCGTCCCAAAAAGACTGATTGGGAGCTGGGGCGTGTCGATGCGATAGTATTACGTGGTGATATTCGACAAACCGTGGGCTTCATCCGAGGGCTTTATGGAACAACACCAGCATTATCAGAGCCTGCAAGATCAGGCATACAACGCATTGCGCTCCAAGATCATCTATGCCGAGCTCAGGCCCGGCACGCGCCTTTCGGCGATTGGTCTGGAAAAGGAGACGGGAATCGGGCGCACGCCCATTCGCGAGTCCTTTGTGCGCCTGCGTGAGCAGGAGCTGGTGGAAACGCGTCCCAAAAGCGGCACCTATGTCTCAAAAATCAGCATGGAGCGCGCCGAGAACGCCTGTTTCTTGCGCGAGAAACTCGAGAGAAGCGTGCTCATCAAATGCTGTTCGGTCGCCACGCCCGAGCAAAAGCATCGGCTCGAGCAGATTCTTGCCGAGTCCGAATCGCTCGATCATCGCGAAGCACGTCGCTTTTTCGATCTGGACAACCTGTTCCATGAGACGTGCTTTGAGATTGCCGGCCGTCACATGTTGTGGGATTGGATGAAGAGCGTCAATACGCATTTCGAGCGATATAAGTTGTTGCGTATGGTGTCGCAGGATCTGGATTGGGAGCCGATTCGTCGGCAGCATCGCCGGATTCTCGAGGCCATTAAGAAGGGCGATACCGACACGGCGAGCTATCTGGCGCAGACGCACTTGCATCTGATGCCCGAGGAGCAGGGCCCGGTCATCGCCTTACATCCCGACTATTTCGAACTGCCCAAAGACTCGTCTATCTAGCCCATCACCGCATCTGCTCGAGATGCAAAAACGATGCTGCTCACCTACAGCGTTTTGCAACCGAGATTTTTAAAAAATGCCTAAAATGGCTCAGACCGCCGACAATTGGGAAACGGGGTGCGTTATGGCGCAGATGAGAATCAAGGACATTGCCGTCGAGGCGGGCGTGAGTCCGGCCACGGTCTCGCGCTATCTCAATAACCGCCCCGGGCAAATGACCGAGGAAACCCGTGCTCGCATCGCGGCGGTTATAGAGCGCACCGGCTATCGCCCGCGTGCCGCCGCGCGCAATCTGCGCAGCTCGCGCACCAACCTCATCGGCGTGATCCTGGCCGACATCGCCAACCCGTTCTCGAGCGCCATGCTCGAAGGGCTTTCCGCCAGTGCCGCCGCGCGCGGCTGCTCGCTTATGACTGCCATTAGCGGCAATGATTCCGCCAAGGAAGCAGAGTCGCTCACCAGACTTATCGATGCCGGCGTGGACGGTCTGGTCGTCAACACCTGCGGCGGCAATGACGAGGCGATTGCCGCGGCTGCGGGACGCCTGCCCGTCGTGCTGCTCGACCGCGATGTTGCCGACGGCGGTGTCGATCTGGTGACATCTAACAACCGCGAGCTGGTTGCCGGCCTGGTGGACGCTTTGGCTGTTGCGGGCAGCGAGCGCCTGTGCCTGCTCACCGAGGCAAGCGATGACAGCCCCGTGCGTCGCGAGCGCGCTGAGGCCTTTGCCGAAGAGCTTTCGCGACGCGGCCTTGCGGGCGAGGTCATCACCCTGGCCGATGGCGGTGCCACGGGCGTTGGCCGTTTGGACGAGACCATCCGCGACTACGCGGGCAAAAGGCTCGGCCTTATTGCTGTCAACGGCCTGGTCTTCCTGCGCCTGACCGAGGCGCTGGCGCAGCTTGGTCCCTCGCTGCCGGCGGGTCTCAAGATCGCAACGTTTGACGACTATCCCTGGAATCACGTGCTCTTTGGCGGCGTGACCACGGCCGCGCAAGACACCCTCACCATTGCCGAGCGCGTAGTCGAGCGCCTCTCCGAGCGCATCGACGTTGTTACCACCACCGTGGGCGAGGCCGCAAAGCTCGCCCCCAAGCGCATCGAGATTCCCGGCCACATCGAACACCGCGCATCGACCTCGCGCTAGTCTGTGTGATAATATATAGACAATGTCATACAGGAGGTATCCATGGCTGCGTCTGTGCTGAGTGTGCGTGTGGACTCGTCAATTAAAGACTCATTTGCCGAGCTGTGCGAAGAACTTGGCATGACTTCGTCTGTTGCGGTCAATATGTTTATGAGACAGATGCTGCGCGAGCGCTCACTGCCGTTTGTTCCTTCACTTGGTAAAAGCTCTGCGAGCGAAAGCGCCGCGACGGGCATTTTGGATACTGCCCAGATTGAGTCCGCCGTCCGCGAGGCAGCCAGCTCGATTCCCGCCATCAAAACCGTGATTCTTTTTGGTTCGTATGCCCGGGGCGAGGCACATGTCGATAGCGATATTGACTTGCGTCTCGAAGTCGATCGCGAGCAGGGCTTTGGTCTTTTCGCGCTGTCGGCGTTTGGTGAGGCGGTGCGCAAAGAAACCGGGAGGCAGGTTGACCTCGTCTCGAGTGATTATCTTGATGACGATCTTGCCGCGGTAATCGAGCGCGAAGGAGTGATCCTTTATGATCGCGCGTAAGTCAGACAGCCTGTTCGCACACGTTTTTTGAGCGCTTGATACGCTTTAACCCTGCGGAAACATTTTTCTGCGATAGTATCTGCGATATAGACCAGTCGAAACCCGCCCGAAAGAAAGGGGAGCGACATGAACCAGCAGAACATTGATTACGTACTCCGCTCCGTAGAGCAGCGTGACATCCGCTTTGTGCGTCTGTGGTTTGTCGACATTCTCGGCCGCCTCAAGAACTTTGCCATTAGCCCCGAGGACCTCGAGGTCGCTTTTGAGGAGGGTATTGGCTTTGACGGCTCTGCCATCGAGGGCTTTGCTACGCCCGAGGAAGCCGACATGCTGGCGTTTCCCGATGCTTCGACCTTCCAGATCCTGCCGTGGCGCCCGAGCCACAACGGCGTCGCCCGCGTGTTCTGCGACGTGTGCACCCCCGATCGCAGGCCGTTTGCCGGCGACCCGCGCGACGCCCTGCGCCGCATGTTCTATAAGGCCGAGAAGGCCGGCTACCTGCTCAACGTGGGTGCCGAGCTGGAGTACTATTACTTCCCCGACGAGCACACGCCCGAGCCGCTCGACAACGTGGGCTACTTTGACCTTTCGGTGAGCGATGCCGCCCGCGACCTGCGTCGCAACACGGTCCTCACGCTGGAGAAGATGTCCGTGCCCGTGGAGTACACCTTCCACGCCGCCGGCCGCTCGCAGCACGGCATGAGCTTGCGCCACGCCGAGGCCCTGAGCATGTCCGACGCCATCACCACGGCCAAGCTCATCATTAAGCAGCAGGCATACGAGAGCGGTTGCCACGCCTCCTTTATGCCCAAGCCGTTAGCGGGCGAGGACGGCAGCGCTATGTTCCTGTGCCAGTCGCTGTTCGACCATGACGGCAACAATGTCTTTTGGGGCGAGGACGACGAGAAGTACCATCTCTCCGACGTCGCCAAGCACTATATGGCCGGCATCCTGGCGCACGCGCGCGAGATCAGCGCTATCACTAATCCCACGGTCAATTCGTACAAGCGCATCACCACGGGCGGCGACTCCGTGCCGCAGTACGCCACGTGGGGCCTGCGCAACCGCGCGAGCATGGTTCGCATCCCGGTCTACAAGCCCGGCAAGCAGCTGTCCACGCGCATCGAGCTGCGCAGTCCCGATCCCATGGCCAATCCGTACCTGGTCAACGCCGTTACGCTGGCGGCTGGTCTGGATGGCATCGAGCGCAAGCTGGAGCTCCCACCCGAGGCCACGGCCGAGACGCTCAAGCTCACCGACCGTCAGATGGTCGAGGCCGGCTACACGCCGCTGCCGCGCTCGCTCAAAGAGGCGCTCGACGTGTTTGAGGACTCGCAGTTTATGAAGGATGCCCTCGGCGAGCACATCCACAGTTTCTTCCTCAAAAAGAAGCGCGACGAGTGGCATAAGTTTGAGTCTACGATCACCGAGTGGGAGATCAAGCACTACCTGGCGAACTCCTAATCGCGCTGGCTTGTTCCAGTACGATTGAGCTCATTTCTTTGGAGGCCGATATGTCCGAAAAGAGTGCCCTGTTCATGGCGCGCACGACGCGCTTCCACGAGTTTGCCCGCAGCTTGACGACTACCCTTGGTGTCGAGGTGAGCCTGGCAACCCCCGATTCGCCGACTGCGGCGCACGACTTTGACCTGCTGATCCTCGATTCCGATGGCATCCGCAGCGACCGTATCGATCAGATTGCCAAGTGGCTTGACGATCGCGGCGGCGTCCCCATGTTGGTGATCGTCGACGACGAGGCGCTCGGCACCTTGCGCCTGCCGAATCACGCGCATGCCGACTTTGTGTGCCCCACGGCGACGCCCAACGAGCTCAAGGCTCGCGCGCAGCGCCTGATGGGCGAGGAGGAGACCGTCACCGCCGACGATGTGCTCAACATCGATAACCTCGAGATCAACCTGGCTACCTACCAGGTGACGCTCGATGATGAGCCCATCGACCTGACGCTGATGGAGTACTCGCTGCTGAGCTTTTTGGCGACGCACCCCAACCGCGCCTACAGCCGCGAGGTGCTGCTGCACCGCGTGTGGGGCTTTGAGTACTGCGGCGGCACGCGCACCGTTGACGTGCACATCCGACGCATCCGCTCCAAGGTGGGCCCGCAGATTGCAGCGCACATCACCACCGTCCGCGGCGTGGGCTATCTGTTTAAGGACTAGATTTCCACCACAAAGGGGACAGGCACCTTTGTGGTGGTTTTGCCGCAGGCCGGGTCCTTTTGGGCCTGCAGCAGAACTTAAGCCTTCCTAAAAGATTGCGTTCTCATACACTTGCGCCCGCATATTGGGGTACAACTCAACGTGAACAATGATGGCCCGCCACATGTTTGGCGGGCCTTTGGTTATTTGACGAAAGGATCGCAGCCATGAGCGAGAACGATTCCCAGCGTCCACAGGATGTTGGCAATGCCGGCGAGACTCAGCAGCAGCCGCGCGTGCAGGTGGAGTCGACGCCTGCCGGCAGCAACATTCCCTACGTGCAGGCTTACGACACACAGACCGGAAAGCCGCTGGGCAGCCAGCAGGTTGTAAACAAGCACACAGTGGTCAAGACCAAGACCAAAAAGCTGCCGATCTTTATTACGGCGCTCGCCGGTTGTGCCTGCGGAGCTCTGCTGGTCATTGCGCTCATCATGAGTGGCACGCTCGATATCGGCGGCGGCAAGAATGCCGTGACAGCGGGCGCTTCGGGTTCGTCGACACAAAAGATCACGATCGACTCCGAGGACACCACGCTGGCCGAGGCCGTTTCTGCCAAGGCATTGCCCTCCGTGGTTTCCATTACCGCCACTTCGAGCGGCAGCCAGAATGGCTCGCTTTCGCAGTCTGCCGACGAGTCGGATAGTTCAGGCAGCGTCGGTTCGGGCGTGGTGCTCGATACCGAGGGCCACATCCTCACCAACAACCACGTGGTCGATGGTTACGACCAGTACGTGGTGACCATGGACGACGGCACCACCTATGAGGCCGAGTTCGTGGGCAACGATGCTTCGAGCGACCTCGCCGTCATTAAGCTCAAGGACGCCGACGCCTCCAAGCTCACGCCGATCGAGATCGGCGACTCCTCCAAGCTCAACGTGGGCGAGTGGGTCATGGCGATCGGCTCGCCGTTTGGCAACGAGCAGTCTGTCTCCACGGGTATCGTGTCGGCGCTGTATCGCTCCACGGCTATGAGCTCTACCAGCGGTAACACCATCTATGCCAACATGATCCAGACCGATGCCGCCATCAACCCGGGCAACTCCGGCGGCGCGCTCGTCAACGACAATGGCGAGCTTGTGGGTATCAACTCGCTCATCGAGAGCTACTCGGGCTCCAGCTCGGGCGTGGGCTTTGCCATTCCCGTTAACTACGCCAAGAACATTGCCGACCAGATCATCGACGGCAAGACGCCGGTGCATCCGTACATGGGCGCTACGCTTTCGAGCGTCAATGCGCTCAACGCCCGCACCAACAAGCTGAGCACCGATAGCGGCGCGTATGTGGCGAGCGTCGTTGAGGACGGCCCTGCCGCCAAGGCTGGCATTCAGGAGGGCGACGTCATCACCAAGCTGGGCGATGACGAGATCACGAGCGCCGATGGCCTGATCATCGCACTGCGCAGCCACGAGGTGGGCGAGAAGGTCGAGATCACACTCATGCGCGGCAAGGAAGAGAAGAAGGTCACTGTCGAGCTGGGCTCCGACGAGGAGCTGCAGAACCAGCAGCAGGATGACAGCTCGACCGACACCGGCAACGGCGGTATTACCGACGAGCAGCTGCGCCAGTACCTGGAGGAGCTGCTGGGCCAGCAGGGCCAGGGCCAGGGCTACGGTCAGGGTTACTAACGAGCTGTATCGCACATACCAATGCCAGAGGGGGCTGTTCCGCCAACGCGGGACAGCCCCCTCTTTTCGCGATGATCCCTTGGGGACGGAGGAAAACGGATCACTTGGGGCTGATAAGAGGCCTGGTTCATAATGGTCTGGACAGTTAGTTCAGATACGTATAAATCTAGAGCAGCTTGGGATGCGTTTTGAGCAATTTTTGATTGGGATGGGGCTCGAATGGGTGTTTGGAAGGAAGAGTGGGACGTTTACATGGTCTCGAGGAGCCCAAATTAGTTGAAACAGGGGTGTTCGTGCCTGATTCAGCTCTAGGATTTATACGTATCTGAACTAATTGTCCACCCCAGTCTGGCGGCTGCCGATTCGGTGCGGTTCGAGACCGCTATTCGGCCCCTTTGCGACCGGTGGTACTCTAGTATCCGTTTGAAATCGAGCGAAGGAGTGCCGCTATGGAGCAATCGAGCCTGTTTGGTGACGGCGTGGACATCGATACCGAAACGCCCACGACCGCGGAAGCCACCGCACCGACCGATGCCCGTGCCCAGGCGGCAGCGCGTGCGGCCGAGCTGCGCCACGAGCTCGATTACCACGCCTATCGCTACTACATGCTCGATGCCCCCGAGATTACGGACGCCGCCTTTGACAAAATGCTCGTTGAGCTGCAGGAAATCGAGGCCACCTACCCCGACCTGGTGACGCCCGACAGCTACACCCAACGCGTGGGCGGCTACGTGAGCGAGCAGTTTACGCCGGTCACGCACATGGCGCGCATGTATTCCATGGACGATGCCATGGATCTGGACGAACTCGACGCATGGCTCCAGCGCACCGAGGATGCCCTCGGTGCCGGTAGCGTCACCTATACTTGCGAGCTTAAGATCGATGGCCTGGGTGTGGCACTTACCTACCAAAACGGCACCTTTGTGCGCGCCGCCACGCGCGGCGACGGAACCACGGGCGAGGACGTGTCGCTCAACGTGCGCACCATCAAGGATGTGCCCATGCATCTGTCCGAGCCGGCGCTCGCCCACATGGGCGCCGACCGCGAACGTACCATCGAAGTGCGCGGCGAGGTGTACATGCCCAAGGGCAGCTTTGTTCGTCTGAATGAAGAGGCCGATGCCGAGGGCCGCGACCCCTTTGCCAACCCGCGCAACGCCGCCGCCGGCAGCCTGCGCCAAAAGGACCCCAAGGTCACGGCGCGCCGCGACCTGGCCACCTTTATCTATGCCATCGCCGATACCGACCCGCTGCACGTCCACAGCCAGCGCGAGTTTCTGGACTGGCTGCGCAGCGCCGGCTTTAGTGTCAACCCCAACGTGGCTCGTTGCGCCACGCCGGCCGAGGTCCACGAGTTCTGTGCCCAGGCGCTCGAACATCGCGGTGACCTGGACTACGACATCGACGGCGTGGTTGTAAAGGTCGACAGCTTCCAGCAGCAGCTCGACCTGGGCTTTACCGCCCGCGCGCCGCGCTGGGCCATCGCCTTTAAGTTCCCGCCCGAGGAAAAGCAGACCGTCCTGCGCGAAATTCGCATCCAGGTGGGCCGCACCGGTGTGCTCACGCCGGTCGCCGAGTTCGACCCGGTGACGGTTGCCGGCTCTACCATCGCGCGCGCCACGCTGCACAATATCGACGAGATCCGTCGCAAAAACGTGCGCGAGGGCGACACCATCATCGTGCACAAGGCAGGCGACGTGATTCCCGAGGTCGTGGGCCCGGTGCTCGACAAGCGCCCGGCCGATTCGGTCGACTGGCACATGCCCGAAGTCTGCCCCGTGTGCGGCAGCCCCGTGGTCCACGAGGACGGCGAGGTCGCTTACCGCTGCGTCTCCATCGATTGCCCCGCGCAGCTCAAGGAGCGCCTGCTCCACTGGGTGAGCCGCGGCTGCATGGACGTCGACGGCCTGGGCGACGAGATCGTCGACAAGATGATCGCCGCCGGCCTGATCCACGATGTCGCAGACTTCTACCAGCTCACGGTCGATGACATCGCAGGCCTGGACACGGGGCGCACCTATGCCAGCTCCAACAGCAAAAAGGGCGTCAAGAAGGGCGACCCCATCCCGGTGGGCCTCAAGACGGCCGAGAAAATCATCGCCGAGCTCAACAAGTCCAAGAGCCAGCCGCTCGGTCGCGTGCTGTTTGCCCTGGGCATCCGCCACGTGGGCAAGAGTGTGGGCGAGGTCATCGCCGAGCGATTCCTGTCGATTGACAAGCTCATCTTGGCGAGCGAAGAGGACATCGCCGAGTGCGAGGGCATCGGTCCCAAGATTGCGGCGAGCGTCAAGCAGTTCCTGGCCGTGCCCGAAAACCTTGCCGTGCTGGAACGTCTGCGCCAAGCGGGCCTTTCGCTCGAGGTCGACCTGGGCGCCGCGCATGCGCAAGCCGCAGCCGACGCTGGCGTGGCGGGCGAGCTCGCCGACGCACAGCCGCTCGCGGGTCTGACCTTCGTGCTCACCGGCACGCTCGTCAACCGCACCCGCGACGAGGCAGGTGCGGCGCTCAAGGTACTCGGTGCCAAGGTTTCGGGCAGTGTTTCAAAGAAGACGAGCTACCTGGTCGCCGGCCCCAAAGCGGGCTCCAAGCTCACCAAGGCCGAGCAGCTGGGTGTGCCCGTGTTGGATGAGGCGGCACTTGAACAGATTTTGGCGACTGGTCAGGTGCCCCAGGCTTAGCGCATTGATAGCCTAATTGAAGAACCGCCCGGGAAGCATGATGCCTTCCGGGCGGTTCTTACTTTGCTGGGGAAACCGGCACCGTGATCTGCGTCACATAGGTCGCGGGATCGTCGCTGATGATGTCATCGATCAGGGCGATTCCGCGTTGCCCCGCTACGCCACCAACCTGTCAAAAGCCCCGCGCCGGTTGAGCACGGTAAACGCGATAACACAGATGACTGCCGACAAAATCGATCCGCACGGCGAGGCGATGCCCATGGGGAACAACGTATCGGAATAGGCGTTCGACAGCAGCCACGCGCCCGGCACGCGAATGAGCGCCACGGCCAGCACGTTGTGCGCAAAGCCGATGTAGCTCTTGCCATACGCAGCGAAAAAGCCGCTAAAGCAAATGTGGATGCCGGCAAAAATCGCGTCGAAAATGTAGCTGCGCATATAACCGGTGCCGGCCGCGACTACTGCAGCGTCCTTGGCAAAAAAGCCAATAAACGCCGGAGCCCCCAGCCACATCAGCACCGTGATCAGGCAGCCGTACACCACCGAGATCGTCATGGCGTCCTTGAGCACCTGACGCGCGCGGTCGCCCTTGCCCGCGCCGGCGTTTTGCGCCGTGAGTGCGCTGACGGTGGCTCCCATGGAACTCGGCACAATGAACAAAAAGCTGATCATCTTCTCGACCAGGCCCACGGCGGCGGCGTCGACCAGGCCACGATGGTTGGCGATGACGGTGATGAACATAAACGCCACCTGGATGCAGCCGTCCTGCACGGCCACAGGCACGCCGATCTTAAGAATACTGCCGAGCACCTCGGGCTGGGGGCGCAGGTCGCTGCGCTTAACGTGGATGTTCGTGCGGCGGCTCTTGAGCCATACGAGCGCGAGGGCAACGCTTGCCGTCTGGGCGGTTACCGTTCCGAGTGCCGCGCCCACGGGACCGAGTCCCATGTGGCCGATAAACAGAAAGTCGAGCGCGATGTTGATGATGCATGCCACGCCAATCACGTACATGGGCGAGCGCGAATCTCCCAGACCGCGAAAAATGGCCGAAAGAATGTTGTACGCGGCGATAAAGGGAATGCCCATAAAGCAGATACGCAGGTAGGCGGCGGTGCCTTCGACCGCCTCGGGCGGCGTGCCAATGAGCGCCACGATTTGCGGGCACAGTGCGAGCAGGATAGCGGCCAGCACCACCGAGACACCCATAAAGAGCGTGATGGTGTTGCCGATGGCGGTCTCGGCGCGATCGAAGCGGCGCGAGCCCACGGCATGGCCGACGATAACCGTCGTTCCCATGGCCAGACCCACGAGCGTCACGGTAATGATATAGAGCGTCTGCGCGCCATTGCCCACGGCGGTGATGCCGGCGGCGCCGCTAAACTGCCCCATCATGTACAGGTCGGCCATGCCGTAGAGCATCTGCAAAAAGTACGAGAGCATATAAGGCAGGGCAAAGACTGCAATGGTCTTGAGGACATTGCCGCGTGTGAGGTCGTGTTCCATGGGCGGGGCTTTCTGGCTGGGTCTGTTTACGTACCAGTGTAGTGAAAACCCTACAACGATTGTAGAGTCAAGGTTTGTGTCGGCAGTGGGGCGAAAAAAGTCACGCTCCGAGCACGATACTTTGACCCCCCCGTGCTCCTCACCTCGCCTCAAACCATCACAACATTCGACGTTTTTTGCCAAAATCGGGAAAAACGTCGAATGTTGCGATGGTTTTTCTGCCACTCGATCGGGTGGAATCGCTTTCTTGCGCACGAAGGTGTGCGGACCCGTGGGCAGGGGAATAAGGTTGGTTATCCGACTCCATTGGAGGGCTCATGGACCTGCCGATCGTCCTGTCCCATAAGACTGCCTGGCTGTACCACAACGTGGCGCGCCCGTCCGAGCCGCTCTCGCGAGCAAGTAGCCTATACGATGAGGACTCGCTTGCTAACGAGGCGGAGCCGACTGCGGACCTGCCCAAATTGGGACTCGATGCCAAGGGACTGAGGGCTTCAACGGCAGTCGGGATCGTTGCCGACTATCTGGTTTCGCTCGGTATTCCACGAGAAGAGCTCGATCATATCGACACGCTCGTCAACTTCGATTTTGAGCGCTCGACGCCGGCTGGATTTAGGTGCCACGTGTTTGGAGCGCCGGTACCTTCAGGCCGTCTTATCGAGGTGGCAGAGGGCCTTCTGGTGGTTGATGAGGCCATGTGCTTTGTCCAAGCGGGTTCGTGGATGAGCGAGCCCGAGCAGCTGGAATATGGCTATGAAATCTGCGCCCGATACCATTTGAATCATCTGTCGACAGGCGATTATATCGAGATGGGGCAGAGGTATACCGTCGCCGACTTGATTGCCTATTGCAATGAGAACCGATCTCGTCAGGGGGCTGTACGCGCGGCCGCCGTGCTCAAGCGCGTGCACGATGGCGCGCGGTCGCCCATGGAGACGGCCACCGCAATCATGGTCGTAGCGAAACGTTCCCAGGGAGGGCTGGGATACGCCAAGATCGAGCTCAACCATCGGGTCGATGTTCCCAATGAGTTCAAGTATCTCGCAAAGGCCGGGTATTTCGAGATTGACGTATATGCGCCTGCGAGCGGTACGGGGATTGAATACAACGGCTCGGACCATCTTGATAAACAGCGCAGTGCGTCGGATGCGGAACGTATGACCGTGCTGAGCGCGCTGGGCTTTAGGATGATCGTCCTCACCGGGACTCAGTTTGCCCACCAGCTGCAATTGCACCGGGCGATGAATGCCATCGCGCTCGCTATGGGCCTCAAGTGCGACCGAAGCGAAGCGTTCCAGAAACGTCAGAACGACCTGCGAGAATTCGTGATTCGGCACTGGGACGGCGGTCTTTAGGGGCGCTTTGGTCCTTCTGCAGGGTGCCGTGGGCAGGCAAACCATCACAACATTCGACGTTTTTCGCCAAAAACGGGAAAAGCATCGAATGTTGTGATGGTTTGTATGCTGAGGATGGGCTTGGAAAGTCCGTTTTGCTCGAAGTGACCCGTCCTGTCGTACGGGTGTCGGCATGATTCTCTCGTGGGGTATTATGTTTTCCGAAGAATAAAACGCCGCGTGAGGGGAGGGCTGCGTGGACGGGCACGTGCAACATGACGGCTTTGGCCGCGATATCAACTACCTGCGCATTGCCGTTACCGACAAGTGCAATTTCCGCTGCATTTACTGTATGCCGGCCGATGGCGTGGCGCCCCGTGCACATGACGAGCTGCTCAGCGCCGAGGAAATCGCCCGCTTTGTGCGCTTGGTGGCGGGGGAGGGCATTCGCCGCGTGCGCCTGACGGGTGGCGAGCCGCTGGTCAGCCGCCGTATCATCCCGCTTATTCGCGACATCCGCGCGATTCCGCAGATCGAGGACATCTCGCTTACCACCAACGGCGCCCTGCTGCCCAAGCTGGCGCCGCAGCTCAAAGATGCCGGGCTTAACCGCGTCAACATCTCGCTCGACACACTCGACCCTACGCTCTTTGGAAAGATCACGCGCCTGGGTCGACTCGAGCAGACCATGGCTGGCATCGACGCGGCGCTGGCTTGGGGCTTTGAGCCCGTTAAGGTCAACTGCGTTGTTGTGCGCCGGCTCAACCAGGATGTGGCGGCCCTCGCGCGGCTCACGCTCGACCGCCCCATCCACCTGCGCTTTATCGAATACATGCCCATCGGCGACGAACACACGAGCTCGCATTGTGCTGTGGACCCGCATGCGCCCGCGCTCAATCCCGAGCTGTGGGATGCGAGTGACACCGTTCCGAGCGACGAGCTGCGGGCGCGCATCAATGCCGGGGCCGCGGCGGCGGGACTGGGCGAGCTCGAGCCGCTCGACATCAACGACGCTCCTGCCGGCGCGGGCCCTGCGCGCTATTGGCACTTTCCGGGCGCGGCGGGAACGGTCGGCTTTATTAGCGCCATGTCCAATCATTTTTGCGCGAATTGCAACCGTCTGCGCCTGACGGCCGACGGTAACGTGCGTCCGTGCCTGTTCATCGATGCCGAGTATTCGGTGCGCGATGCCCTGCGCCGTGGTGATGATATGCAGGTACTTTCGATTTGGCGCGATGCCGTGGCCCACAAACCGCAGGAACACGCGATAATTGAGGGCACGCAACGATTTATGTCCCAAATCGGAGGATGATCATATGGCCAAGAGCAGGTACGCCGATGCCACCAAGGCCGCTCGCAGGGCCGCGATGTCTGCCCACAAAGTCACGGCTGCGGCGAATGCAGGCAACGCCGACGCGTCCGCGCAGCCGACTGCCAGCGCTGCCGCCGAGCCCGCCCGCGACGCCCGTCGCGACGAGCTGACGCACGTGGACGCCAAGGGCGAGGTACGCATGGTCGACGTATCCGACAAGGCCGAGACCCATCGCATCGCCATCGCCGAGGGCACCATCCTCATGCATCCCGAGACGCAGGCCATGGTGCTGCAGGACCGCGCCAAGAAGGGCGACGTGCTTGCCTGCGCGCGCGTGGCGGGCATCATGGCCATCAAACGCACAAGCGACATTATCCCCATGTGCCATCCACTGCTCATTACCAAGAGCAAGTGCGACATTGCGCCCATCGCTGCGGCGGGGATGTCTGCCGAGGACGTGCCCGAGGGCTGGGTGCCGGCGCGCACGGACGGGCAGGTTGGCTTTCACGTGCTGGTCACGGCGGGCGTGACGGGCAAGACGGGTATCGAAATGGAGGCCCTGACCGGCGCGAGTGCCGCGTGCCTTACGATCTATGACATGTGCAAGGCGGTCGACCGCGGCATGGAGATCGTCGACGTTCGCTTGCTGCACAAGGAAGGCGGCCGCTCGGGCGTGTGGGATCGTGCCGAGCGTCAGGCCGCTGCCGTTGAGGCCGTGGCCGCTGACGGCGCCGCGCCCGCAAGCGCGCCTGTCGCCGTCGCGCCCGCAGCTCCCACTCCGGCTGTCCCCGCGATCGCGTTTATCGGCTACCAAAACTCGGGCAAGACCACGCTCGTCGAGAAGGTTATCGCCGAGCTCACCCGCCGCGGCCTGCGCGTGGGTTCGCTCAAGCATCACGGGCATCACGGCTTTGATATCGACGTGCCCGCTAAGGACACCTGGCGCCATCACCAAGCCGGATCCAAGCACGTGGGGCTCATCTGCGCCACGCGCTGGGCGGAGTACGCCGACACGCGCGAGGAGGACGAGATGCCCGCGCGTGAGCTGCTGTCGCGTTACAACGATGTCGACGTGGTGATCATCGAGGGCTACAAGACCGAGGGCTTCGACAACATCGTGGTCGCGCGCTCCGGTGTCGACCGTCTGCGCGGCAAGAGCTCGCTCGACCTGGTCGACGGTCACACGCTGGCCCTTGCCTGCAACGAAGCCCTGGCGCGTCAGGCCTTCGATGCCGGCTTTGCGACCCGAGCCATCAACATCAACGACGCCCGAGCCATCTGCGACCTCATCCAAGACCACCTTCAGGCTTGACGCTGCGCCGGCCCCAAGCACCCCGTCTCGCCCCTCAAGCCGTCGCTCGCGTACCAAAGTACGCGTCGCTCCTCTTTCGGGGCGACCTGGGGCACTTGGAACCGGCTCGCTGCGCTGCCATAACATGCCAAAAAGGGACAGGATTCTTTTGGCAGGTTTTATCTGGGCAAACGTCATTTCCACCACAAAGGGGCCAGGCACCTTTGTGGTGGATTTTGCTTTAGTAGATGTGTGGGGCATGCCTTACAATCTACCAAGTGGTTCATACTGAGCGAAAAACGGAGAGAAGGGGCTTGATGTGTCCTTAATGTTTCATGCGGATAGATTAATTTGACAGACGGTGGCGAATGCCCGCCGTCCGCATTCGTATGAAACAAGGAGTCTCCATGCTCGCATCTCTTCTCTCAAAACCTCAACCTTCGCTGTCCGCGCAGGCTAAACGCCTGGTGGCAATGCGCTTCCTCATCTACACCGGGTTTCAGACCAGTTATTTTATCGGCGTCATCGGAACGCTCACCTATGCGGACGGCGCTTCGGTCGTCGCGACATCGCTGGCCGTCCTGTTCATGAACGTCTTCGTGATCCTGGGATCCTTTGCGGGTGGCGCGGCGCTTGACGCCTGGGGTCCGCGCCGCCATTTCTTGCTGAGCATCATCGGTGCTCTCGCAACTGGCACGGCAATCATCGCCTTTGGTAGCGCGACCGGTATTGTCCTGCTCGGCGCGGTGTTTCTGGGCTTTGTGATGGGATTCGCCCAGCCCATCGCCACATCCTATCCGGCTTACCTCACCGACGATCCTGTCGAGCTCAAAGACATCAACTCCGCCATCGCCATGTTTTCAAACGTGAGTATCATCGTTGGCCCCACGCTGGGCGGCTTTGTCGCGGCGGCTGCGTCGTCGCGCGCGGTGTTCGTGCTCATGATGCTCTTTACCGTGCTGGCGTTCGTCGTCGGTTGGGGCTTTAGACCGCAGACCAGCCATGTCGCCGGGCATGCGGATGCCGATTCGGCAGAGGAAGGGGAGCGTGCGGGACGAAGCTCCAACCCCAGCACGTCCGCCCGCGCCACCTTCGCAGCCAGCATCAAGACAGTCTTCACCAACAGCGTTCTCGCCCTGCTGTTTTGCATCATCTTCCTCTCGAACTTTGGCTACGGTGCCTTCGATCCGCTCGAGTCGTTTTTCTATCGCGATGTTCTGCACGTTGGCGTTGAGTGGATGGGCTGGCTCTCGTCTGCCTGCGGTGTCGGCGCGGTGCTGGGTGCCGTGCTCGCGCTCCGCTTGCCGCCGCACCTGGTCAACCTTAAAACGCTGCTCGTGGCGCTTATGTCCGTGGGCCTGGGAAGTCTGCTCTATGTGGGGACACCGTACGTGGGCGTGGCCCTCGTCGGCCAGATCGCCCTGGGTATAGCTTGGGGTGTCGTCAACCCGCTCCACAACACCATTGTGCAGACGACGGCTCCGCTCGAGCAACTCGGCCGTGTGAACTCGGTCATGGGCTTTGGCAATATGTTTGCTGGCGTGGCCCCTCTGGCGGTTGCACCGTGGCTGGCGGCGACATTTGGCGTGCAGCAGACGCTCGTAGGGGCGGGCATGGTCGTGACGGCGGTTCCCGCGGCGTTGCTGCTGTTTGGACGCAATCATTTGGAACGTGCCGTAAAGCAGTAAGCAACAGGTAAGAAACCATCACAACATTTGGTAAAAATCGCGATTTTGCCGAAAAACGTCGAATGTTGTGATGGTTTGCGCTCCGGGCCGGGACACCCTTCGGGTCCGGCCACCACAAAGGGGCCAGACGCCTTTGTGGTGATCGGGCCCCAACGGCCCGTGCCTTGGTATACCATGTACGCCGTTCACGAATACACCCCACACCGCCGCACAACCCAGAAAGGTCCCCATGGACACCACCTTCAGCCACATCAAAGCCGTGTTCTGCGATATCGACGGCACGCTGCTCACGAGCCAGCACACGGTGTCCCCGCGCACCGTGGCGGCGATCCGCGCCCTGCGCGAGCGCGGCGTGCTCTTTGGCCTGTGCACCGGGCGCGACGCCCACGCGACCGAGGCCATGTACGAGCTCTGGGGCATCGAAGGCCTGGTAGACGTGCTCGTGGGCTGCGGTGGCGCCGAGGTCATCGACCGCGCGCACGACATCAACGAGCTGAGCTATCCGCTGCCGGGCGAGACCATCGCGCGCATCTGCAAACACATGGCGGACCTTCCGGCAACGCCCGTCTGCCCCCGAGACGGCGTGTTCTACGTGCCCGAGAGCAACGCGTGCGTCGAGCACCTGTCGCGCGTCGATGGTGTGCCCTACCAGGTGGTCGATTTTGCCGAGTTCTTGCGCGAGCCGCAGCCCAAGGTGATGTTTACCATGGCACCCGAGGTGATGCCGCAGGTCATAGAGCGGGCGTCGACGTTTGCCGATAACACTGTTAAGGCGGCGGCTCTGCAAACCACGCAGCGGCTCTACGAGTTCATGGATCCGCGCGTGTCCAAGACGCGCGGCCTTGTGCGCGTAGCGGAGCTCAACGACATGGAGCTCCAGGACATCTGCGTGTTTGGCGATGCGGACAACGACACCTGCATGGTGGCCGACGCCGGCGTGGGTGTGGCCATGGCAAATGGTAGCGATGCCACCCGTGCCGCCGCCGATTTTGTAACCGCCAGCAACGACGAAGACGGCATCGCGATCTTTATCGAGGAGCATCTGCTGTAGCGCAGGGGGAGAACCGCCACAAAGGGGGCAGGCGCCTTTGTGGCGGCCTCAGGCGATTTGGGCGAATTGATACCGAAAATCTGCGCGAAAATTCAGATATGGTTGTCTGAACATTACGCTTCTAACTACCGATGAAATAAAGATATTCCCATCAATTTAGTAGTCTATTCCTCCCGGTTAATGACCTACCGTTCACGGTCGATTTTCGACCGTTCACAGGTGCTTGCTCTTGAGCAAAATGTTGTGCAAATAAATAAAATGCTATTAAAAAATTGATAACTAACTTAATTACCAGTAGAAACAGATATTTTATAGCGAATAAACGAAAGTAAATCTGAGTAAATGTCAAGAGAATTGAGAACTGGCTACAAAACTATCGGTATTTTTGCTTAGATGTTCAAACAATTGCTACAATATGGATTACTAAGCGTGCGCAATTACAGATTGCGCAGATATGTTTGATAGTGAAAGAGCAAGATCGCGGTCTCTTGGGGAGGAGACATCGATGAAAGCGAATTCAGACAAAACTAAGCAGAGTAAAAAAGCGACGCGCCGTGTACTGGCAGGCGTTTTGTGCGGAGCCTCCGTTTTGAGCCTGGTACTGTCGCTCGTTATGCCCCCGATCTCGCAGGCCATCGCCAACGATGCCCAGACAGTTTCTACCGAGGAAACTGTAATGGGGGGGGGTTCCTCAAGTGGGTCTACTGATGTAGACAACGCTACCAACGGGGATACCGAAAACCAGAATAGTGACGACGCCGAGGCCGATGAGACTGGCGACGATGCTCTCGGGACGCCCCCGTTGTCTGATGGCACTGATCTCGAGGGCGCTGAGCAGCCTGCGGATGATAGTAATAGTGATGAGAATGCGATTGCGCTCGCAAGCGTGAATGCTAAAGGCTATACCGAAATACAGGGCGATGTTACTGATAAGTTCAACAACGGCGGAAACTATTGTCTGACGGGTGACGCTTGGTCGTCCGCACCGATCACTATTAGCCACGACACCACCATCGACCTTGCATGCTACAAGCTTTATTACAACAGCGGCAACAGCGATGTCAATGGCCAAGATTGTAGTTTTATTACAGTTTCAGAAGACGCAACGCTAACTGTCGAAGGTGCAGCGGAGGATATGCCGGTCGAGGCTGTCAGTAATGAGCCTGGTCAGACTGCGGAGATGCAGTGGATTGAAAACACTCCGCAATCACTCACTTACTTCGTAACGGAAAGCACGCCTAGCGGTTTTGGTACCAGTGAGAAAACTTACAAGCACACTGTTACCAAGTTCGGTGCTATCGTTGCATGCAAAAAAGGATATGTAAATCAAGTCATTTCTGTTGCGGACGGCTGTACGCTCAACCTTAAGGGTGGCATGATCACAACGCCTCGTACCCTGGGCAACAACGGTCACGTTATTTTCTCTCAAGGCGCTGTTAATATTTCTGGCGGGTATGTCACCAACGGCTTCGGCGGCGGCTGGGGCGGCGGCCTGTGCATGGCAAAGGGTTCACTCAATATGACCGGCGGCGTGATTGCAGCGAATAAGGCTGCTTCCGGTGGTGGCATTTTTGCCGACAGCGGTGTCACGTTGGATCTCTCCGGCGGTTTCATTTCGGGCAACGCTACGGATCCCGTTTCTGTCGGCAGCGGCGCAACCGCCGACACCGGTGGCTACGGTGGCGGTGTTTATACCAAGGGTGCAACCGTAACCATCAGTGGTTCTGCCAATATAACTAACAACCGAGTTGAAGCTCAAGTCACTAATCAGGACATTTACAACAACGGTCTCCTCGGTGGCGGCGGCATTGCATCAACGAGCAGTGATACTAAAAAGGGATCACTGACCATGACGGGCGGTTCTGTTACGGCTAACTACTCCCATGAGGCTGGCGGCGGAATCTACGCTGGCTTTTGGAACCAGGCGATTACGTTTAAAATGACGGGCGGTACAATCGCGGGCAACGTGGCGGAGAACGCCGAAGGCGGCGGTCTGCGTATCAGCACTGGTACGCACGCGACAATTGACGCTGACGCTGACGGCAAGATATATATCACCAACAACAAGACCATGACGGGCTCTAACTCTGGCGAAGGTCGCAAGGGCGACTGGGGCGGCGGCGGTATCTTCATTCAGAAGAACGGCAGACTCAACATTCTCAAATCGCTCATCACTGACAATAAGGCCGGTGGCTGGAGTGGCGGAATTGGTGCGTGCCCTACAGGTGAGACAATCGTTTCGCACTCAAATGGTGCTGCTATCTATAACAATACTGATAACGTTGGTCAAGATGGCACTCCTTTGAACGAGCCCCATTATTCCGCTGGTGGCGACGGCAAAAAGCAAGACCAGCTGCCTGCATACATCACGGATAATTTCAAGAAGTTCGGCCATAAGGATTTCTTCTTGGTACGCGATATGCAAGGCGCGGATAAGACGATTGCCGTTGTTCTTGGCAAGATGCTCGGTGGCGGCTCAGCTGGCTGGCATGGCACCTGCGATAACAATGAGATCAAAATCGATGCCAACGGCGGTGCCGAGGCTAAGTACATGTTCGGCCTTGAGGCCCATCCTACCGATCAGGCTAAAATTGATGCACAGTCAGCGGCTACGACCATCATCAGCGGTAACTACTCTTACACCCACGGCGGCGGCATCATGACCAACGGCGACCTCATCGTCGGTGAGGTTACTTCCCTGGACGTGTATCCTGCAATCAAGGTCAAGGCTAACAAGGTCCTCATGAAGGACGGCAAACCGCAAGGCCTCACGGGCCACGGCTATAAGTTCAAGCTGTTGGGTAAAGCCGCCGATTCAGCTGGGGAGCCGTATTGGAATACGGACGGCACGCTTAACGAAAACGGGTGTGAGGCGACGCCCACGGTCAACGTTAATGAAGAAAACGGAGAGATTCTCATTGACACGGGCGCGAACTACCAGTCGGGCAATTACGACCTCTACCTTGTTGAAGTCCCTATCAATGAGGAAGGCACGACCTTTGATAAGGCCATTTACAAAATACATATAAAGGTTGGTACGACACCAGTTAATACGACCAAGCTCTTGGGGATCGATATTAATCGTTATGGAGTTGATAAGAGCGCTTCCACAGTATCCGTTAAAAGGAAAGGCGCAGCGGACTTCACCGAGTGTAAATCTCTTGAGTTCTATAACTGGAGTGTAGATCCGAATGACAGTACAATCTCGACCGTAGAAATCGGCAACAGCTCCAAACCTGCGTTTACGAACGAGCTCCCGCCCTACCAGACCTCGGGCACTTGGACACCTCAGGTGACCAAGAAGGTCGACGGTGGCGAGATGAAGAGGTTCAAGTTCGAGTTGTACACCAAGGATGCCAGTGGCAATGAGAAGGTGCTCAATACCCAATACACTAGTAAGGGGACGGGCAATGAGGCAACGGTGACGTTTGCTGAGCAGACAATTGGCCCACTTGGCGTCAAAGATCTCACTGAAGGCAAAGCAACAGTCACCTACTATATCCGTGAATGTGCCGCCAACGTGAACGAAGGCACCGAGCACGAAGGCTACAAGAACGACACCAAGACCTTCAAGGTTGTGGTGACGGCTCAAGACGACGGCAAAGGTAACCTGGCCTGCACGCCGGCCTACTACGAGGTCGGCGCCAACGGTAATGAGAGCACGAGTTCAACCTCCACCCCCACCTTCACCAACACCTACTCTACCTCTTTGCCCCTTTCTGGTATGTCGGGCGTCACTCTGACGTACCTTGCCGGCGCGGCGGTGCTTTGCGCTGCTGCGGCCTGGATGCACATTCGTCGCAAGGCGAATGCGAAGGGAGGCGAGCGTCGTGAATAAGAAAGATTGCTCCTTCCCGATCTTGTTTGCGCTGCTTGCCCTCTTGATCGGCACCTGCGCGGTTGTGTTCCCCGCTTCCGCGCAGGCCGCGCCGACCTCGACCGGTTCCATCACGGTGAGCGGCACCGTGGCGCGCAGCTACGACGCCTACCAGATCTTTAGCGCCAACGTCGTCGACGGCGACAGCGACGCCAAGATCGCCACCGACCTCGCCTGGGCAAGCGATGCCGTGCGCGACGCCGCGCTGCCTGTGCTGCACAGCGCCGGCATGCCCAATTCCCAGACCACCGCGCAGGAAGCTGCCGAGTGGCTCAACTCCGATTCCCACCTTACGAGCGCGCTGAGCGCACAGCTCGCTCGTTCCCTCCAGAGCTCTGGCGCCGAGCTCGTGGCCCTTAACGCGGGCACGGAGGCCGAGCTGCCCTGCGGCTACTGGCTCATCGTCGCCGACGACGACGCCATCGCCCAGGGCGAGGCCGGCACCGCGCCGATCATGGCCCTGGTGGGCGGCAGCGCCGTCACCGTCAAGCCCAAGGCGGCGACCCCCATGGTGTCCAAGCACGTGCTGGAGGACAGCACCGCCGCCTGGCAGAAGGCCGCCGACGCCACGGTCGCCGACGACCTGTACTGGCGCCTCTCGGCCACGGTCCCGGCGGGGCTCACGGCCTACGACACCTATACGGTGCGGTTCGTCGACACCATGAGCGCGGGGCTCGACTCCTCCAAGGTGGCCGCGAGCATGCGCGTGTACGTGGCGGCGGGCGCGGACGGCGGCTTCGACGCCGTCTCGGTCGGCAAGGACGGCCGCGTCGGCACCGAGCCCGCGAAGGGCTGGACCGATATCACGGCCCAGTGCGCCACCAAGGTAGCGGCCGACGGCAAGACCTTCACCGTGCGTACCGGCGACCTCATCGCCGCGCTCGGCGGGGCCGACGCCTTCACCGCGGGCGCCCGCGTGGTCGCCGTGTACAATGCGCCGCTCAACAGCGCGTGCAACCACGGCATCGCGAAGGGCAACCCCAACGAGGTCTACCTGCGCTACCCGCGCTCTCCCTTTGCCGACCAGTCCGGCGACGCCGGCTTTACCCGCACGCCGAGCGACGACGCGTGCGCCTACACCTGGGATCTCGCGCTCACCAAGCGCGGCAGCGACGGCGACAAGCCGCTGTCCGGGGCGGTCCTGAGCATCACCGACGACCGCGGTCGCACGCTGACGGCCGACGGCACGTGGGATGCGGAGGGCAAGGCCACCGTCACCACGGGCGAGGACGGCCGCGTGACCGTCTCGGGCGTGGACTCGGGCAAGCTGGAGGTCCGCGAGCTCAAGGCGCCCAAGGGCTACACCGCCTTTGAGGGCACGCGCTCCGTGACGGTCAAGGCCGAGGGCCTGGACGTCGACCAGGTGGCCGCCGCCAAGCCCAAGCTCACCATCACGGCCGAGTCGCCCCTGCGCGCCGACAGCGCGGACGGGTCGACGGGCAGCCTGGAGGCGTCGCTCATCAACACGCCCACCAGCACACCCCCTAGCATTACCACCGGAGGCTTTATGCCCTCGACTGGCGATATGGCAATGTACGCCGCGGCCGCCGCAGCGGTCGCCGGAGCCGCGCTCATCGTGGTCGCGCTCCTGGTCAAGCGGGGAGGTGGCAGCCATAAAGAGTAGCTGGCAGCCCCACAGAGAGCGGGGCGAGACGTAGCGAAGTAGATGCTAAGACACAGGCAGACAGATTTAGATCAAATGGAATTCGAGCAGAAAGCAGAGGAAAAGAAGATGAGCATGAGCAAGAACATCGCACGCCTGGCAGTAACCGCCGGCCTCACAGCAGCGCTGAGCTTCGGCGGCGTGATGGCCCCGGTGAGTATGGCGTTTGCTGATGGCACGCCAACGGTGGCTCAGGATGGCAATGTAAAGATTGACGAGAAGACCTATACGGATACAACCTTTAAGGGTATCCAGATTTTCAAGGCCAAGGTCACGCAGGATTTGGAAGGCGTTAAAAACTGGAATGGCGCTAAGACGCTTTCCGACATTGAGTGGGCGTCAGATGCCGTTAGGGATGCTGTGATCGGGGCATTTGCCGATACTAGCGACGTTACAAAGCCCTCCGGCAATGATGCTCAGAAGTGGGCTGACTGGCTTAAAGTTAAAACCGAAGGTGAGTACAAGTCAGGTACAGACAAGACTACTAAGCTCGATGCCGGAAAGACTCTCGACAAGATCGCCAAGGCACTGGAGGACGCCAATATCACTGAAGGGACGGATGAGTGCAAAACGAGCCCCAATGGCACCTTCACTGGTCTGAATACCGGCTACTGGCTCTTCGTGACTAAAAACGTCAACACTAGCACTAATCCACCCGAGTGCGACACCGATACCTTCACTTCGCCCATTTTCGTCGTTGTTGGCGGTTCTGCTGAGACCATTGCTCCCAAGAAGCAGGTCCCCACTGTGACCAAGGCCGTTAAGGATGACAAAGAAGGCGGCTCTTTTGGCGATAACGTGTTCACGAATCCCAACATGGCTGCGGACTCCCGAATGGATCAGTTTATCGATTATCAGCTTACCGGTACCGTTGCGGGTAACATCAACACTTACAGCACCTCCTACAAATACATCTTTACGGATAAGCTTCCCGAATCCATGACGCCGAAGTTTAAGGACGGCAGCACGACGCCAGACGTCACGGTCAAAATTGGCAATATAAAGGTCAGCTCCTCTAGCTACGAATTAGACTACAACAACAACGTACTCACAGTTAGTTTCACTGATCTTAAGGCGTGCGTGGACGAGAGCGGCGACCCTATCGCCCTGGATGGCAACTCTAAGGTGACCGTTGAGTACCAGGCCAAGCTTGACTCCACCAAGATCTTCGACGCTAATGATGCCATTAAGACTGATTTCGAGGGACTCGTCGGCAAGGCGCAGAAGAATGAGGTTAAGCTTACCTACTCGAATAACCCGCACGGTGTCGGTGAGGGCACTACGGTCATTCACCGTGCTTATGACTATACCTACGGCATCGATGTCACCAAGGTCGGTAGTGACGCTGTAGATGGCAAAAACCCGACTCTTTCGGGCGTTAAATTCACTCTGCAGGAGAAGAATGGCGATGCTACCGAAAACAAGTACATCGACGCTAAAGGCATAAAACATAACGAGGGCGAAGTGGTGCAGCTTACCACGGATAACGACGGCAAGATTAACGTTGTTGGTCTTGATGAGGGCACCTATGTCCTCAAGGAGGTTGAGCCTGCTCCTGGGTACAACAACTCCGCAGCAAGTGGTGTTACCTTTACTATCAGCCGCACGCTCAATCAGGCCGGTACGGATGTAACGCCTGGCACTACGAGTGCCATCGTGGCAGGTCAAGATGTTGTTCAGACTGGCTCTGCAAAGGCTGAGGTCGGTAAGCTCAGCTTCACCATTGTCGACCAGAAGGGCACCGGCCTTCCCCTCACCGGTCTCAACGGCGTGACCTTCACTTGGATTGCTGGTGGCGCGGTGCTGTGCATCGGCGTGGCGCACCTCATCCGCAGCCGTAAGCAGGCTGAGGAGTCCGAGCAGGAGTAACGCTCACTCACCCATCCCTTTGGCAGGTGGGATGTGATGGCCATGAGACTTGCGGACACTTTTCTCGTCCATCCACGTTCTTGCTTTGCCATTCTCTTTTCGGGGCAGACTCCGCACTGGAGTTTGCCCCGTTCTTTTTGGATAACACAGGCAGCCTCCACCGTCCGATGTGGACTCATCCGTCATCGCGTTTCTTGACTCGTATGAAGTTCGGTTTAAGGTCCGTAGGCGCACGCGCAGTGCGGACGGTGGAAGGCATTTGCGCCGCAACAAGCGCAAATAAGAATGCCCGGGGTTAGAGGCCCGGGCATTTAACAAAACCAGAAAACTAGGCCGCTCGCGCTCTCGTACACTTACGCGGGGTGCGTCGTTTTCTATTGACATTGTATCCCGAATCGCCCAGCTGATTCGGGACATTTTGAAAACGCAAATGCGGGCCCATACTCGCGCTGCGCAATGCTGCCAGACTACGTTGTTCGGCTCGGAAGCTCGCTAATCGGCTATTATTTGTTTAGACAACTTGAGTTGTAGAGGAGTGACCGGCGATGGTGCAGGGCGCCAAACATATGAAGAGCAATAACGCCGCGGCAAACGGTGGCTCAAGCCCTCAGCCCAAACCTCAACCAAAGTCCAAGCGTCGTCGTAAGCGATTGCCGCGCTGGGCCGACCGGCTCATCACCATCGTCATCATCCTTATTGGCGTGGGCCTTATGACCTGGCCGTGGATTTTGGACCGGCTCGAGGCCTCGGGCGTGTTCAACCAGATCAGCACCGTGTCCAGCACCGTGGACGCGCTCTCCGAAGAGGAACGCGAGCGCATCCTGCTCCAGGCGCGTTCCTATAACGAGCAACTTGCCGGCGAGGCCACCGAGCTCCCCGCCGACCAGATCGAGCCCTACGCTCAGCAGCTCATCTTTGACCGCGACCCCATGATGAGCTGGGTCGAGATCCCCTCCATCGACGTGAGCATGCCCATCTACCACGGCACGAGCGAGGAAGTCCTTATGGCGGGCGTCGGCCACCTGGAGGGCACGAGCCTGCCGGTGGGCGGCACCTCGACGCATTGCGTGCTCACGGCGCACTCGGGCATGCGCAACCTGAGCATGTTCGACGACATCCACTCGCTGGAGCCCGGCGACCTGGTGTTGCTGCACACCATGAACAAGACGCTCGCCTACAAGATGGTGGACTCCGAGGTGGTGCTGCCCGAGGAGATGGAGTCGCTGACCATCGAGCCCGGTGCCGACAAAGTGACGCTCGTCACCTGCACGCCCTACGGCGTGAACGACCATCGCCTGCTGGTGCATTGCGTGCGCACCAAGTACAACAAGAAGGACGTCGACAAGCAAAAGTCGCTGGCCGGCCGCCACTGGGGCAAGCGCGAGTTTGCCGTGCTTATCGTGGCCGTGGCCATTGTGCTGTTGCTGCTGGACATCGTGATCCACGCGGTCCGCAAGCGCCGCAAGGCCAAGGCCTCGGCATAAGACATTCTCTAGAACCACCACAAAGGGGACAGACACCTTTGTGGTGGTCGGGACTTCCAAACCATCACAACATTCGATGAAAATCGCGATTTTGACGAAAAGTGTCGAATGTTGTGATGGTCTTCGCTGCGGTCGGGACGGTTTTCGCTATGGACGGTGCGGTTCCGCTGCAGAATCGCCGACCCGCCGCCTGCCAGCCCGCCGCCCTCGTTACGTTTTCGCTGCATTTGGGTAAAGCACCTGCTCCAAGCGGCGTTGCCTTGTATACTAGAGCGGTTTATCTGTTATGCGGAAGGGAGCGCCTATGGCACTCAGCGAGAAAGACGTGCGCGGCATCGCCGAGTACGCAAAGATCGCACTGACCGATGACGAGCTCACCCAGATGACGTCCTACATGAACGACGCCGTCCAGATGCTCGAGCCCGTCTTGCAATATGACTTGCCCGACGTGGAGCCCACGTTCCATCCCATCGGAAGCCTGTCCAACGTGATGGGCGATGACCTGCGCGAGCCCGAGCGCGACCTGCCGCTCGACGTTGCGCTCGAAAACGCCGGCAGTGCGCGCGACCGCTACTTCCGCGTGCCGTCCATTTTGGGAGAGGGGGAGAGCGAGTAATGGCGCAGAGCTTCGATTCCCTTACCGCCGCCCAGATCGCTGCGGGCGTTGCCGCCGGCGACTTTACCGCTACCGAGGTGGCCCAGGCCTCCCTTGCCGCCATCGAGGCGCGCGAGGGCGGGGTCCAGGCATTCCTGCAGGTGGCGCCCGAGCTTGCGCTCGAGGCCGCTGCGCGCGTGGATGCCGACCGTGCCGCAGGCAAGCCGCTGCCCCCGCTTGCGGGCGTGCCACTGGCCATCAAGGACAACATGAACCTCGTGGGCACGCGCACCACCTGCGCTTCCCGCATGCTCGGGGACTACCAGAGCGTCTACACCGCCACCTGCGTCCAGCGCATGCTGGATGCCGGCTGCCTGCCCATGGGCAAGGCCAACATGGACGAGTTCGCCTTTGGCAGCTCTACCGAGAGCTCGGCGTTCCATCGCACCAACAACCCTTGGGATACCGAGCGCGTGCCCGGCGGCTCCTCGGGTGGCTCCGCTGCCGCCGTCGCTGCAGGCGAGGTCGCGCTCTCGCTGGGCTCGGACACCGGTGGCTCCATTCGCCAGCCGGCGTCGCTGTGCGGCGTAGTGGGCTTTAAGCCCACGTATGGCGCCGTGAGCCGTTACGGCGTGGTTGCCTTTGGCTCGTCGCTCGACCAGGTGGGTCCCTTTGGCCGCACGGTCGAGGATGTCGCGCTGGCCATGAACGCGCTTACCGGCGCGGGCCACGATCCGTACGACTGCACCAGCCAGGATTGCGCCGTCGACTTTACCGAGCATCTCAACGACAGCATCGAGGGCAAGCGCGTGGGCATCATCCCCGCGTTTATGGAGGCCGAAGGCCTGACGCCCGAGGTCAAGGCCGCTGTTCGGCGCGCCGCTCAGGAGCTGCAGAACCAGGGCGCCGAGCTGGTCGAGGTCGATCTGCCGCACCTGGACGCCGCCATCGCCGCCTACTACGTCATCGGCCCGGCCGAGGCGTTCTCCAACCTGGCTCGCTTCGACGGCATTCGCTACGGCTATCAGGAGGAGGGCTGCGCCAACCTGTCCGACCAGAGCTCGCTTTCGCGCGCCCACGGTTTTGGCGCCGAGGCCAAGCGCCGTCAGATGCTCGGCGCCTACCTGCTGAGCTCGGGCGTGTACGACAAGTACTACTACGCCGCGCAAAAGGCCCGTACGCTCATCACGCAGGACTACGACGCCGCGTATGCCAAGGTGGACACCATTCTCATGCCCGCCTCGCCGCGCACGGCCTTTAAGTTTGGCGAGATCAGCGACCCCACGCAGATGTACCTCTCCGACCTGTACACCATCTCGCTCAACATCTGCGGCAACGGCGGTATCTCGGTGCCGCTGGGCCTGGGCGAAGATACTCAGCTGCCCGTTTCTGCCCAGCTGGTGGGACCTGCCTTTAAGGACCGTCAGCTGCTCACGTTTGCCCGCGCCCTGGAGCGCGGCTTTGCCGATGCCGCCACGGGTGCGCCCGCGCTTTCCGTCGCGCCCGATTTTGCCGGGAAGGGAGGCGAGCTGTAATGAAGGAGCTTTCCGAGGTCCTGCAGGATTGGGAGGCCGTGATCGGCCTGGAGATCCATACCGAGCTCACCGCACTCGATACCAAGATGTTCTGCAACTGCAAGCTCAGCCACGATGACGAGCCCAACGCCAACGTGTGCCCGGTGTGCCTGGGCCTGCCCGGTGCCCTGCCGGTGCCCAACAAGCGTGCCATCGAGAGCATCGTCAAGGCCGGTCTCGCCACCAACTGCGAGATCCAGCGTCACTCGATGTTCTACCGCAAGCACTACTTCTATCCCGATATGGCCAAGAACTTCCAGACCACGCAGGGTCCGGTCGCCTTTGCCATGTACGGCCACCTGGACCTGGACGTGACCGGTCGCGGTGCCGCCGAGCGCCCCGACTGCGCGTTTGGCGAGGCCGAGGCCCAGAGTCTGGCGAGCGCCTCGGCCAACGCCGAGGGCCTGTCCACGTCTATGACGTCGACCATGCGCGAAGGCAATCAGCGTGCCGGCCATCTGGCTAGCTATGACGCGTCCAACCTGCAGATGCCCGAGCGTCGCGAGGACGGTTCCTACACGGTGCCCATTCGCATCCTGCGCATCCACATGGAGGAGGACGCCGCCAAGATGGTCCACGTGGGCGGCGCCGAGGGCCGCATTACCGCCGCGGCCGAGTCGCTCGTCGACTACAACCGCTGCGGCACGCCGCTGATCGAGCTCGTCACCGAGCCCGACTTGCGCACGCCCGAGGAAGCGCGCCTGTTTATGGAAAAGCTCCGTCGCATCTTTGTGACGCTGGGCATTTCCGATTGCTCCATGGAGAAGGGCTCCATGCGTTGCGACGGCAACGTATCGCTGCGCCGCCGCGGTGAGACCAAGCTGGGCACCAAGACCGAGCTCAAGAACCTCAACTCGTTTAAGAGCCTGCATGACGGCCTTGCCTACGAGATTTGCCGCCAGGCCGAGGTGCTCGAGGAGGGCGGCATCATCTATCAGGAGACCCGCCACTGGGAGCCCAGCCGCAAGCGCACCGTGGTCATGCGTGTGAAGGAGACGGCAGACGATTATCGTCTGTTCCCCGATCCCGACCTGGCGCCGTTCGACCTGGACGACGAGTTCATCGACCGTTGCCGTGGCGAGATTCCCGAGCTGCCCGATGCCAAGTGCGCCCGTTTTGAGGCCGACTTTGGCATTAAGGCGGCCGACGCCGAGCAGATCGCCGGCGACCCGGAGTTTGCTGACTTCTTTGAGGCCGCCGCTGCCGGTATGGCCGGCAAGGAGGCCCAGACGGTCGCAAACCTGCTGGTCAACGAGATGATCGCCTACCTTAAGGGTGCGGGCGTGTCGCTCGCCGAGTCCGGCATCGCGCCGGCCCAGGTGGCGGCTCTTGCCAAGCTGCTGGCGACCGATGCCATCAGCTCCAATCAGGCGCACGAGGTCTTTGAGGCCATGGCCCAGACCGGCGACGACCCCAACAAGATCGTCGACGAGCGCGGTATGCGTCAGGTGAGCGATGCCGGCGCGCTGCAGCCGATTGTGGACGAGGTGCTGGCAAACTGTGCCGATCAGGCGCAGCAGTATCGTGACGGCAACCAGAAGGTCATCGGCTTTTTGGTGGGCCAGTGCATGAAGGCGAGCCGCGGCAAGGGCAACCCGAAGCTCTTCAACGAGTTGCTGAGAACGTCGCTCTCGTAAGCGGGAACCGAGGGGCCGGGCGCAGGGCCTTGCCTCTCAATTTCGAACAGTCCTGACTCACGACGGAGGCGCCACTGGCGCCTCCTGTTCGTGCGGAACTCATTGAGAGGCAAGGCCCTGCGCCCGGCCCCTCGGTTCCGTGACGACTCGGCCGTTCGGGTCAGGCGGGGCTGAATGGAATAGAGTGAATGGGCGCGCTGTTGGCGCGCCCATTTTTGTGCGGGTGACAAAGGGGCAGTCCCTTTGTCACATTGCAAATGGTCTTCCCTGGTTGTGGGACTTATGGGCCGTCCCTTTGTCGCCTCTTTATTGATGCTGGGAGCGCCAGGTGGTGGGGGTGGTGCCGGTGTATTGCTTGAAGGCTTGGGCGAAGGCGGCCTGTTGCGGATAATCGAGCCGCTCTGCCACCTGCGCTATCGTGAGCGAGCTATCGGCCAAAAGGTCCTGTGCCCGCTCCATGCGGCGCCTTCGTATATAGGCGCCCAGGGACTCGCCAGTTTGGGCCTTAAAGGTGGCACATAGTTTGGAGCGGCTGGTATAGAGCCTCTCGGCCACCTCGTTGATACCCACACGTCTGCCTTTGTCGAGCGCGCGCTCAATCATCGCCGTTGCTTCCTCGGCAATGCTTATGCTGGCACGCGTATCTGTCGCTTGCCGCGCCTGCTTGTGGGCCGCGCGCGAACAGGCGAGCTCCGCGACCATGGTCTCCACGATGCCTTGCATATAGACCTGTCCGCCAACGGTGCGGGCACGTTCCTCGTTAATCCGGCGCAGCGTGTGGCAGATGGCAGACGTCGCCTCCTCGTGCCACGACTCGGCAAACGCCTCAAAGACCCCCGCGAACTCGGTGGGATACCGATGCTCCAGCTCGTCAAAATACCCGGGCAAAAAGAGCACCGAGCGCGAGTGATAAAGCTGCCCTGCAAATAGCGGGCTTAGCTCCTCGCCACAGTTATCTTGGATAAAGCTGCAGACGGCATTGTTTGGCCACGGTCCATGCAAGGGTTTAAGGTTCGTAGGCGTTATGCCAGTCTCGGGCATGCATGTAAGTGTGGGCGCGCTGACCTCGCTCACGCAGGCGTACGGCTCGGGTGTGTATTCGGCCAGGTACATATCGTGCGTCGGGGTAATGAAATGTTCCATGACGATGCAGGTGGGGGAGAGGGGCATGATCCATGCGCGGCCGTGCGCCCGGTCGTTTGCCACCTCGCCGGTAAAGACGGCGCCCTTGCCGGTAAGCTCCAGGCCAAACTGCTCAAATTGCGGTGCGTAGAGCTCGGTTATGTCGGTCGCTGCCCGCCGTATTTGCAAAAGCGTCCCTTTCCTTTGCAGAAACGTCCACGCCTGGCTTGATTGTGAGCCATGGCTAACACATCAATGATAAGTTCATTACGGTTAACTCTCAAGCCGTTAGAAAGGAATCTCATGGCAAAGGGATCAAAAAGGGAAGGCGGCGGCATCGGCGAGCTGCTTGCATATGCCGGCGACCGTAAATTCCTAACATATTTGGGCATGGCGCTCTCGGCGCTCTCGCAGCTGCTGAGCTTTGGCCCGTACGTGTGTATCTGGTTTGTTGCGCGAGACCTTATCGCCGTGGCGCCTAACTGGAGCGAGGCCACCGACATCGCGATGTATGGTTGGTGGGCTGTGGGCTTTGCCCTGGCGAGCATTGTGGTTTATTTCGTGGGACTCATGTGTACGCACCTATCCGCGTTTCGCTGCGCGTCCAATATCCGCAAGGCTACGAGCGAGCATCTGCTTAAGCTGCCGCTCGGCTACTTTGACACGCATGCCACCGGTGAGCTGCGCCGTATCGTAGACGGATGCGCCGCCTCAACCGAGACGCTGCTCGCACACATGCTACCCGATATCGCCAGCGCCACCGCCATGGTCGCCGGTCTGCTCGTGCTGCTTTTCGCCCTCGATTGGCGTTTGGGCGCGGCGTGCCTTATCTCGGTCGTCGTTTCGCTTGGCGCCATGGCTACCATGATGGGCGGCAAGGGCGGCGAGTTTATGAAGGCCTACATGGGCGCGCTGGTCAAGATGAACAAGACCGGTACCGAATACGTACGCGGCATTCCCGTGGTCAAGGTGTTTCAGCAGACGGTCTATTCCTTTAAGGCGTTCCACGACGCGATCGCCGAATACGCCGACATGGCGCAAAGCTATGCGGGTACGTTCTGCCGAGGTCCGCAGGTGCTCAACCTCACCGCGCTCAATGGCCTTGTGGCATTTCTGTTGCCCGTGGCGTTGCTGTTGGCGCCGGGCGAGACGGACTTCGCGCACTTTATGGTCAACTTCACGTTCTACGCGATCTTTTCGGCCGTGGTGCCGACGGCCATGACCAAGCTTATGTTTGTGGGCGAGGCCTCTCAGATGAGTGCCGATTCGCTGGCTCGCATCCGAAGCGTTATGGATTCCAAACAGCTCTCCGTGCCCACCCAACCCAAGCACCCTGCCGGCAACGACGTGCGATTTGAGGATGTGAGCTTTACCTACGAAGGCGCCGAGGCGCCTGCCGTCAACCATGTGAGTTATAGCGTTTCCGCTGGTAGTACCCTCGCCCTGGTGGGTCCTTCGGGCGGCGGTAAGTCAACCTGCGCAAGCCTGATCCCGCGTTTTTGGGATGTTTCCTCGGGTCGAGTGCTCGTAGGCGGTGTGGACGTTCGCGATATGGATCCACACGAGCTTATGGACCAGGTCGCCTTCGTGTTCCAGACCAACCAACTGTTCCGACAAACACTTGCCGATAACGTGCGCGCCTCCAAGCCTACGGCCACTGATGACGAAGTACGTGCGGCCCTCTCCGCAGCTCAGTGCGACGACATTGTGGCCAAGCTCCCACAGGGCATCAACACCATGCTCGGCGCCGGCGGAGCATATCTTTCGGGCGGCGAGGTCCAGCGCGTGGCACTCGCCCGCGCGATCCTTAAAGACGCGCCTATCGTGGTGCTCGATGAGGCCACGGCGTTTGCCGACCCCGAGAACGAGGCGCTCATCCAGCGCGCCTTTAGCAAGCTGGCGGCGGGTCGCACGGTCATTATGATTGCGCATCGGCTCTCGACTGTAGTGGGCGCAGACCAAATCGTGGTGCTCAACCAGGGCAGCGTGCAGGAGTCGGGTACCCATGCCGAGTTGCTGTCCCAAAACGGCCTGTACGCCAAGATGTGGGTCGAATACGAACAGGCCGCGAGCTGGAAAATCACTGCTACGACCGCGGATGCCGCCGTCGCGAAAGGAGGCGAGGCCTAAATGTTCGCCTCATTCCAAAAGAAGTATTTCCTATCCGATAAAGGCATCGCCGGCGTAAAACGCGGTGTCTTCTGGACCGCGCTCACCAATCTTATTACCATGGCCGGCATGGGCTTTTTATTCCTGGTTATGGCCGGCTTTGTCGAGCATCTCGCCAGCGGGGCTGACCTGCCGGATGCCCTGCCGATCGTGGGCGGCCTCCTGGTCTTTTTCGTGTTGCTCTTTGCCTCTAACTGGCAACAGTATTACTACACCTACTGCATCTTTTACGAGGAGTGCGGCAAGCAGCGTATGGAGATCGCCGAGCGCTTGCGCAAACTGCCGCTGTCGTTTTTTGGTCGTCGTGATCTGGCCGATTTAACCGAGACCATCATGGGTGACGTTCAGACTATGGAGCATGCCTACAGCCATGTGCTGGGAGAACTCTGGGGCGCCATCATCGCAAGTGCCATCGTGTTCGTGTCGTCGCTGTTCTTTTGCTGGCAGCTGGCGATCGCGGCGTTTTGGAGCATTCCCGTGGCCTTTGCCGTGCTGTATCTAACACGCGGCCCCATGACCCCGGTGTTCGACCGCGTGCGCGCCGAGAAGGTCAAGGTCACCGAGGCGATCCAGGAGACGCTCGACTGCGTGCGCGAAATCCGCGCCACCAACCAGGAGGCCCATTATCTTGAGGGGCTCAACGCCGTGATCGATGTCGAGGAGCGCGAGACCACCAAGGGCGAGCTCGTCAACGGGCTTCTGGTCAACTCCGCCTTCTCCATTCTGCGTCTGGGCATTGTCACCACGCTGGTCACGGGCGCCACGATGGTCGCCTCCGGGCAGGTCGACTTTTTGGTGATGTTTGCCTTCCTGCTTATGGTGAGCCGTATCTACGCGCCGTTTGATCAGGCCCTTATGCTCGTGTCGGAGCTGTTTGTCGCCGAGTCGTCTGCCAAGCGCATGCGTTCCATCATGGAAGAGCCTGTGGCGCGGGGCAGCGAGAAATTTGAGCCCGTGGGCCACGATGTGGTGTTCGATCACGTGGCATTTGGCTATGGTGCGGGCGAGGACGGCCGCGCCGGCGAGAAAGTTCTTACCGATGTGAGCTTTACCGCCAAGGAAGGCGAAGTTACGGCGCTGGTCGGTCCTTCGGGTTCCGGTAAGTCTACGGTGAGCCGCCTGGCCGCGCGCTTTTGGGACGCCACCGAAGGCACGGTCACCGTGGGTGGCGTGGATGTTGCGAGCGTGGACCCCGAGGTGCTGCTGCGCGACTACGCCATTGTGTTCCAAGACGTGCTGCTCTTTGACGACACGGTGATGGGAAACATCCGTCTTGGTCGTCGCGATGCCACCGATGAGGAAGTGCTTGCTGCCGCGCGTGCCGCCAACTGCGACGAGTTTGTGAGCCGCATGCCGCAGGGCTATGACACCATGATCGGCGAGAACGGCTCCAAGCTGTCCGGCGGCGAGCGCCAGCGCATCTCCATCGCCCGCGCGCTGCTCAAAGATGCGCCGATTGTGTTGCTGGACGAGGCGACGGCGAGTTTGGATGTGGAGAACGAGACCGTGGTGCAGCAGGCGCTCTCCCGCCTGCTCGCAGGAAAGACAGTTATCGTGATCGCCCACCGTATGCGCACGGTAGAAAATGCCGATAAGATCGTTGTACTCAAGGATGGTGTGGTTGCCGAGCAGGGCACTCCGGCGCAGCTCAAGGCGGCAGGTGGAGAATTCGCCCGCATGGTTGCGCTGCAAAAGGAAGCGGCTGCCTGGCAGCTGTAAGAAGGGGCAAAGGAACAGTCCCTTTGTCACATTGACAATCGGTTACTCCGCATCGTTAATTTTCAAAAGGTTAGCCATGGCTGACCTAGATAGTTAGATAGAATTAAGGTATTTCAAAAGCGTGCTCGAGCTAACTGATGAACTCGGGTGCTAAGGCACCATGCCGCGCCCCATGCGGCAAAAGGGAGAAGCAACATGAAGAAGTCGACGTTTAACACCCTGCTTGTTGGTGGCGGTTTTCTGCTTGGCACGGCCGGCATCAAGCTGCTTACCAGCGCTCCGGTCAAGAATGCCTGCGTGCAGGGTATTGCGTGCGGTATGCGCATCAAGAACGGCTACCAGGACATGGTCGAGCAGGCCAAGGCTAATGTCGACGACATGGTTGCCGAGGCTGCTTACATCACCCAGAGCGAGGCCGCCGCGGACAACGCAGCTGAGTAGCGCTTCCAGGCACAAACTATGAGATTCTCGATTATTAGCGAGATCCCCGGCAGGACCCGTCTTCAATTGGCGGGTCCTGTGCCAGAGAGCGATCTCGATGCACTTCTTAAGCTTGGCGGCGACATCGACGGCGTGCACAAGGTGCGCGTCTACGGCCGCATCGGCCAGATGGCGCTCGAATACGATGAGCCGCGCCGCGCGAGCGTGCTCGACGCCTTGGGCGCACTCGATGCTCAAGCTATCGCTGATGCCAAGTCGGGCTACGTGATACAACTCGAGCCGCGCAAGCACAAGCTCGTCATGGATCTTGCCACACTTGTCGGCGCCCACTACGCACGTCGCTGGTTTTTGCCCACGCCCCTGCGTGCGGTGTTTGTCGTGGCCGGTTACATGACCTTTTTGCGCGCCGCCCTCCGTGAGCTCGCGCAGCCGCGCCTGACCGTTCCCGTGCTCGACGCTTCGGCCATCGGCATTTCGTTCGTCAAGCGTGATGTCGACACCGCGGGCCAGACGATGTTCCTGCTCAACGTGGGCGAGCTGCTCGAGGACTACACCCGCGCCATGAGTGAAAACGAGCTCATCAACTCGCTGCTCGATGTGCCCGACAAGGCGCAAAAGGTTGTCGGCGACACCGAGGTAAGCGTTGCCGCGACCGAGCTTGAGCCCGGCGATCTGGTCGCCGTGCGCACCGGCATGTCCATCTGCATCGACGGTGTTGTCGAGCAGGGGAGCGCTATGGTCAACCAGGCGACCCTGACCGGCGAGCCGCTGGCCGTCGAGCGCAGCGTGGGCGACGACGTGTTCGCCGGTACCGTCGTGGAAGACGGCGGCATCTTGGTGCGCGTGCGCGCCAATACGGCGCAAACCAAACTGCGCTCAATCGTCTCGCTCGTGCAGACGGCCGACTCGCTCAAGTCCGAGGGCCAGTCGCATATGGAGGACCTTGCCAACAAGATCGTCCCGTGGAACTTCCTGCTCGCGGGCCTAGTTGCGCTTACTACCCGCAGCCTCATCAAGACCTCGGCGGCACTGATGGTCGACTACTCGTGCGCACTCAAGCTCACGGGTTCGGTCGCCGTCATGACCGCCATGAGCGATGCTGCCAAGATGGGCGTCATGGTCAAGGGCGCCAAGTACTTTGAGTCGTTTGCCAAGGCCGACACCATTGTGTTTGATAAGACCGGCACGCTTACCGAGGCGCAGCCGCGTCTTGCCTGCGTGCTCACCACCGATGGCTGGAGCGAGGACGAGGTCCTGCGCCTTTCCGCTTGCCTGGAGGAGCATTTCCCGCATCCGGTGGCACGCGCCGTGGTCAACGCTGCCCGCGAGCGCGGGCTCGAGCACCGCGAGCGCCATGCCGCCGTCGAGTACATCGTGGCGCACGGCATCGCGTCGTCCATCGAGGGGCGCCGCGCCATCATCGGTTCCGCGCACTTTGTATTTGAGGACGAGGGCGCACAGCTCGAATCCGACATCAAGGAGCGCATCGAGTCCCAGATGCAGGGCCTGTCGCCGCTGTACCTGGCAGTCGACGGCACGGTCGTGGGCGTACTCGGCATCGAGGACCCGCTCAAACCCGGCGTGCGCGAGGCCATTGCCGACCTGCATGCGCTGGGCGTCAAGCATGTCGTTATGCTCACGGGCGATTCCGAGCGCACGGCCGAGCGCATTGCGCGCGAGGCGGGTGTCGACGAGTTTAAGGCCGAGCTGCTGCCCGAGGACAAGTACGCCTATGTGGAGCGCATTAAGGGCGAGGGGCGCCATGTTGCCATGGTGGGCGACGGCGTCAACGATTCGCCGGCGCTCGGTTTGGCCGACGTGGGGCTGGCAATGGGTGGCGGAAGCGACATCGCCAAGGAGGTCGCCGATATCATCCTGACCGACACGGATCTGGCCGCGATTGTGCGTCTGCGCCGCATGAGCCAGGGCCTCATTGATCGTCTGACGAGCTCCTACTCTAAGGTGATGCTCACCAACTCGGCGCTCCTGGCGCTGGGCATTACCGGCGCGATTACCCCGCAGGCGTCGTCGCTGCTGCACAATGGCTCGACGATTGCCTACAGCCTGGGCAACGCGAAAGCATATCTGCGCTAGCATTTTTGCTTGAGTTTATGGCCTGCGCCCGGGCGGCATTGCCGTCGTTCGGGTGCGGGCTTTTTTGCGTTTGACCGTGTGCTATCAGCCCTATATAGTGATGCTAGCAATGATAGCAGGCGAGAGGAGCGTGATCGATATGAGTGTTGCTGGCAGCATGGTGCAGGTAAATGTTCGCGTGGATCGCTCGGTTAAAGAACGCGCCGAGGAGGCGCTGCGGCTTTCGGGCGGAACGCTGCCCGAACTCATCAAAAAGGTCGTGGCCAAGGTTGCGCAGGGCGGCGGTTCGTGCGAGGAAATCCTCGAGGCCGTTAACGACCGACAGCGGGGTGCCGTGTTAGATTCGCCGTTTGCTGCTTCCTGGGCGGCGGCGGATCAGCTTTACGCGGACTTGGGTATCGATGCGTCGCTTGCATCCGATGCCCGCGATTGGGACACAATCTATTCCGAGACCATGGACGATCGCTATCGCCAAAAGGGGATGATCCTGTGAGCGGAGCCCCTCTTAAGATCATGGTGGATGCCAACGTTTGGGTCGATTCGTTTTGCGTCGACCATGCCGAGTCGCTTGCCGCGCGTGCGTTTATTGGGCGGGCGACGGAGACGCGTGCGCTGCTGTTCTTCCCGGTGCATACCGCTAAGGACGTGCTGTACGTTGTACAGCACGAACTGAAGCGTAGCGTTCTTGCCAGCGGGGGAGCGCTCGACGAGGCTTCTGCCAGCGCGATTGGCGATGCGGCGCTGGCGTTTGTTCGGAACATGACCGAAAACGCCACGGCTGTGGGTGCAGATGCGTCGGACCTTTGGCTGGCTGACAAATACTTAGCGCTCCATCGCGATTACGAGGACAACTTGGTGCTCGCCGCGTGCAAGCGCGCGCAGGTCGATTACTTGGTGACCAACGATCGCAAGCTGCTCGAACATGCCGATCTTGCAGCAAAGACCCCGCGCCAAATGATGCCGATTCTGGTTTTGGCCGAACGCGGCCGCGCGGCTATCGGTTGACGCAAACTGTTTGCGGGCCTCTTGGACGACGATGCGCCAAGGGGCCCGCGTCTGCTATTTACAAAAGCTCGGCCTTAATGGCGGGACTTTCTGCGAGCTGCTCGGCTGCCTTTTCGTCGGAGCTATCGAGTGCTGCCAGGCTTCGGTAGACCCACTCGTTGACCTGGGTGTTCTTGACGCCTGCGGTCTGCATAAGGGCGCCTACCTCGCGGATTGCTGCGAACAGATCGGCCTTGGGACCCGCGAGCTCGACCTCGATACCGTGGTAGGCGGCCACGCCGCGGTTCTCACTCACGTGGTCGATAAAGCCCTCGACGGTCTCAAGCTGCTGAGTGAGAGCTGCATCATCGTCAACGTCCAGCGCGACGAGTGCGTTCGATACCGTGAGGGCGGGATGTCCGCAGGGGACAAAGCCCTCGATGACATCCATAGCTTCGGTAATGGTTGAGCCCAGGCCTGCGAGGGCATTGACGAGTTGCTGCTTGGTATCCATAACGGTCCTTTCGACGGGTCAATTTTGCTTGGCGAAAATATACGTGACGCGATCGGTAACAAAAGTGCGAAGTGCGGCGCACATTGGGGTCTTCACAGCTCGTGCATAGAACAGCTGTCCGCTTTCAGAACGTGGTAAGATAACACTCCACAAGCGGGGCTCGCCCCGTATGTTCCTTGAAAAGTCGACGGTTATCGGGTGTTTGCAGGCCCGATACCATCCAGACTTTCCCGACATTCGGGGGCGACTGGTTTCGACACGATAGCTCTGAGAGAGGAAGCAAGCCGAGGTCTCCTCGCCTCGTTAAACAGGGGTACCGTCAAATTGAATTGACAACAACTCTTCTTTTGAGCCTATGGCTCTCGCTGCTTAATTTATAGCGGCGCGTCAACCCGGTGATTTCCCCGACACCGGCGCGACGTCATGTTAGGGGAATGCTCCTGCGCACGTAATCGGTATGGCGCAGGCTAAGATCGAACCGGTTGGGATGCTGCGAGCGTGTCGCTGCGCGCAAAGCGTCCGAGACTAAACCAGCGACTGAGCTTGGAGATGCCAATCAGGGGGCTTTCGTGGACCGGAGTTCGATTCTCCGCGCCTCCACCAATAGTTACAGGCAGGTAGATATTCGTATCTACCTGCCTTTTCATTTCTAGCCCGTACCGCGGAGAATCGAACTCTGTGCAGGGCGCGAGCGTTAAACAAACGCGGAGCGTTTGTAGCGAGCGGGCGAGGACGCCGGCAGGCGGCCGAAGCCGGTGCGTGTTCGCGAAGCGAACACGCGGATTCTCCGCGCAATGCCTCAGCCCAAAACAGATGCGATGTTATCGAATCTCAGCCGGTCATGCGCCGCATCAACGGAATCCCAAACCCGCGGAGAATCGAACTCTATGCAGGGCGCGGGCGTAAAGAAAAACGCCTCAGTGACTCAGACCGGGACACGCTTTCCCAATGGCAGCTCAAGCGGAAAGCGCATCCCGGAATCCGCGCTCAGAACGGGTCGCGCTTTCCCAATGACGGTCCAAGCGGAAAGCGCATCCCGGAATCCCGCCTCAAACTGGGACGCACTTTCCGCTTCACCTGCCACCTCGAAAAACCTGCGCGCCCTCCATTCCAAAACTGGGTAGAAGAAAGCTAAAACGAAACAGCAGGAGGTCAATATGACTGCAGAAGATAAGGCAAAGAACGCCGGCAAGGTCGCGCTCGTCTTGGAGGGTGGCAGTTTTCGTGGGCAGTTTACCGCCGGCGTGCTCGACGTTCTCATGGAGGCCGGTGTCGAAATTCCGGCGGTATATGGCGTATCGGCCGGTGCGCTCAACGGCGTCAACTACAAGTCACACCAGATCGGTCGCGTCAATCGCATCAACCTGACCTTCTGCAATGACAACCGCTACATGGGTGCCGCATCCTTCGCATCCACGGGCTCCATCGTGGGTTACGACTTTATCTTCAACGATATCCAGGACCGCCTGGATCCCTTTGACAACGAGGCGTTCGACGCGAGCCCCATCGAGATGTACGCCGTCGCGACGGACATGCTCTTTGGAACTGCCGCATACCTGCCGGTCAAAAGCGCCGTGCTCGACCTCGATGCTGTGCGCGCCTCTACCTCGCTGCCGCTGGTGACGCCGCCGGTCGAGATCGACGGGCACAAATACGTCGACGGCGGTGTAGCCGATTCGGTCCCTATCGAGCATGTGCTGGAGGAGGCCGGCTTCGAGCGCGCGGTTGTCATTGTCACGCAGGACCGCTCGTACGAGAAAAAGCCCTACGAGTTTATGCCTGCCGCGCGCGCCCGCTATGCCGACTACCCCTACCTGCTCGAGGCTATCGAGACGCGCCACGACCGCTATAACCTCCAGCGCATGCACCTGTGGAAGTATGAGCGCGAGGGCCGCGTGCTGGTCATCGCTCCGCAAAAGCCGGTCGAGGTCGGCCATGTCGAGCATGATCCGGCCAAGCTTCTCGACCTGTATATCCAGGGCCGCCAGGAGGCAAAGCGCTTGCTGGGAGATATCGAGGCATTTGTCGAGCGCTAGCGCTGCAACGTTACGGCTCGTGGATGACATGTGCAGAAACTCTGGTCGGAGCCAAAATACCTGTTGACTCGTACGACGAGCGGGGTAATATGGACGGGTTACTTGCAGAGCCCCGTGAATCTCTGTAACAACACGTACTGTACATGGAGGAGTCTAAGTGATTTCGAAATCGACTCACTACGCCAAGCAGGGCGAGGTCCAGCGCAACTGGGTTCTCGTCGACGCCGATGGTGCTGTCCTGGGCCGTCTTGCCACCCAGATCGCAATGATCCTGCGCGGTAAGAACAAGCCCCAGTTCACGCCCAACAGCGACTGCGGCGACTTCGTTGTCGTCATCAACGCCGATAAGGTCCAGCTTACCGGTAACAAGGCCGACACGAAGACCTATTATCGCCACAGCGGCTACAACGGCGGCCTCAAGGCTGAGAGCTTCCGCCAGGCTATGGAGAAGCACCCGGAGAAGGTTATCGAGCGCGCCGTTCGCGGTATGCTGCCCAAGACCACCCTCGGCCGTGCCCAGATGACCAAGCTTAAGGTCTACGCTGGTGCCGAGCATCCGCACGCTGCCCAGAACCCCACGAAGATTGAGCTGGAGGCTTAAAGATGGCTGAGAACACCGTTGTCTACCAGGGTACCGGCCGTCGTAAGAACGCCGTCGCCCGCGTCCGTCTCGTCCCCGGCACCGGCAAGGTGACCATCAACAAGCGTGACGCCGAGCAGTATTTCGGCCGTCATCAGCTCGTTGAGAACGCCCTTGCTCCCTTCAAGGTGACCGACACCGCCGGTCAGTTCGACGTTATCGCTCTGTGCGATGGCGGCGGCATCTCCGGTCAGTCCGGCGCTCTGCGCCTGGGCATCGCTCGCGCTCTTCTGAACGCTGGCGACTACCGTGCTGACCTCAAGAAGGCCGGTTTCCTTACGCGCGATGCTCGCGTGGTCGAGCGCAAGAAGTACGGCCTCAAGAAGGCCCGCCGCGCTCCCCAGTTCTCCAAGCGCTAAGGTTTTATCTCCTTTCGAGATACAATGTACAAGCGGGGCCTGCCGATTCCTCGGCGGGTCCCGCTTTTCTTTTTCGACTAGGGTGGGCGGTTGCATATCGCCTGCTAGGGAAGGAGCGATCCTATGCCCCAGAACATCTTCGGTACCGACGGCGTCCGTGGCGTCGCCAATGCCGACCTCTCGTGTGACCTCGCGTTTCGCCTGGGCCGCGCGGCGACCAAGTTCCTTGGTCCGGATATCTGTGTCGGCCGCGACACGCGTCTTTCGGGCACCATGCTCGAGAGCGCTCTGACCGCCGGCATCATGGCCGAGGGCGGCCGTCCGCACTGCTGCGGCGTCATCCCCACGCCTGCCGTGGCGCTGCTCACCGTCCAGAACGAGCTCGACGGCGGCATCGTCATCTCCGCTTCGCACAATCCGCCGGAGTTCAACGGCATCAAGTTCTTTAGCCGCAAGGGTATGAAGCTTCCCGATGCTGTCGAGGAGGAGATCAGCGCCTGGGTCATGTCCGAGGAAGCCATGGCTGCCGATACGCTGCCGACTGGCGCCGGCGTGGGCCACATTATTAAGATGAAGGACGCTCGCAAGGCATACGTCGACCACGCCATCGATACGCTTGATGGCCTGAGGCTTGATGGCCTGGTCGTTGCCGTTGACTGCGGTCACGGTGCTTCCTGCCAGACTACGCCCGCCGCGCTGCAGCGCCTGGGTGCCACGGTCCATGCCATCAACACCGATTACTGCGGCACCGACATCAATGTCGAGTGCGGCTCTACGCACCTCGAGCCCCTGCGCGAGCTCGTGCTGCGCACCCATGCCGATATCGGTCTGGCCCACGACGGCGATGCCGACCGCGTACTGTTCGTGGACAGCGAGGGCAATGAGATCGACGGTGACTACATCCTGGCTATCTGCGGCTCCGACCTGGCGGCTCGCGGCAAGCTCGCCAACTCCGAGATCGTCTCGACCGTCATGTGCAACCTGGGCTTCTCCATCGCTATGAAGGAGCAGGGCTTCGAAATGGTTCAGACCGCCGTGGGCGATCGCTATGTTCTGGAGCGTATGCTCGCGGATGGCGCCGTCATCGGTGGCGAGCAGTCCGGCCACATCATCTTCCTGGAGCACAACACCACCGGTGACGGCCTGGTGACGGCTCTGCAGCTGCTGGCCGTGCTCAAGCGCACCGGCCGTACCCTCACCGACCTTGCCGGCATCATGAAGAAGTACCCGCAGGTACTCGTCAACGTGCATTCCGACAACAAGGCTGGTCTGGACGATTGCCAGCCCATTTGGGACGCCGTCGCTGCTGCCGAGAAGGAGCTTGACGGCCGCGGCCGCATTCTGGTGCGCCCGAGTGGTACTGAGCCTCTGGTTCGCGTTATGGCCGAGGCGGAGACGCACGAGCTGACCCAGCGTGTTGTCGACGACATCGTCGAGGTTGTCAAGCGCGAACTTCCCTAATGGTCAAAAACGGGTGCCAAGTGGTAAACTGTTAAGGTTATTTTGATTGATTGGTATGTCCGAGGGGGAGCATGTTCACTAAAGTCCTAAGGTCTTTTGGTATGCGTGGTCGAGTCCTTACGCTGGATGCTCCCATCTCGGGCGACGTCATTCCGCTCTCCGAGGTAAACGATCAGACGTTTGCCACCGGCCTTTTGGGCCAGGGCGTCGCCATTCAGCCCACCGGAACGCGCGTGATCGCGCCGGCTGATGCCAAGGTCGAGGCCATTTTTCCCACGGGACACGCCGTTGCGCTTAACACGGTCGATGGCTTGGACGTGCTCATCCACGTTGGTTTGGACACTGTTCAGCTCGAGGGCAAACACTTTACCGTACATGCGCAAGTGGGTGACATCGTCCATAAGGGCGATGTACTCATTGAGTTCGATCGCGAGGCAATTGCTGCCGAGGGCTACGATGTGACGGTTCCCATCTTGGTGTGCAACTCCGTTGAGTTCTCGAGCATCAAGGGCTCCGTTGGCGTGCATGTCGAAGAGATGGACCAGCTCATCGTTGCTCGCGAGCGCTAGCAAGTGCACGTGGCCATTAGCCTACAATTCAAACACGTTTACGGAGGGCGCCCTTGAAAGAGGACGCCCTCCGTGGCAAGATGGGATTTGTCCGAAGCTAAAAGGCTTTGGGTCACCGTGGACGGGCAGGGGCCTCGACGCGGCTAGACACGAGACACATACATTACGCGACCTCGCCCTGGTGGCCGCACACGTTGGTTGCGGCCGACGCGGGCCGCGGGCAAGTGCTTGTAAGGGGACCTTGCCTCTCTTGTACGAGAAAGGACGCGTAATGAAGATCATTAAAGCTAAAGACTACGAGGATATGAGCCGCAAGGCCGCTAATATCATCTCGGCGCAGGTTATCCTCAAGCCCGACTGCGTGCTGGGCCTTGCCACCGGCTCCACCCCGATCGGTGCCTACAAGCAGCTCGCTGCTTGGTACAAGAAGGGCGACGTCGACTTTGCCGAGGTCAGCACCTACAACCTGGACGAGTATCGCGGCCTTTCGCATGACGATCCCCAGAGCTATCACTACTTCATGCGCGAGAACTTCTTCGATCACATCAACATCGACCTGAACAACACGCATGTGCCCGACGGTTCCAACCCCGACGCCGCCGCTGCCTGCTCTGAGTACGACAAGATCGTCGCCGAGGCCGGTTACCCGGATCTGCAGCTGCTCGGTATTGGCAACAACGGCCACATCGGCTTCAACGAGCCCGATGACCACTTCTCCAAGGGCACGCACTGCGTCGACCTCACCGAGAGCACCATTCAGGCCAACAGCCGCCTGTTCGACAGCATCGACGATGTCCCCCGTCAGGCCTACACCATGGGTACCCAGACCATCATGTATGCCCGCATGATCCTGGTCGTCGCCAACGGCGAGGCCAAGGCTCAGGCCGTGCATGACATGTGCTATGGTCCGGTTACGCCCGAGTGCCCGGCTTCGATCCTGCAGCTGCACACCAACTGCGTTGTCGTTGCCGACGAGGCCGCCCTTTCGCTCTGCGAGTAGCGCGAATCCTGCAGCTCGACATAGCCTTGCCTAAGGCCTCCGCTTTGCGGGGGCCTTTTTGCTATCCCTTTCCGCCCACTTGACCAAAATCTTGCCGCAAGCTTGACGAATGCCGGATGCCCAACAGTTTGATTCATTACATACCAGATTCTATGCAAAAATGCCACTAAAAGGTCGTAGACGGTAGCGGGTGCTAGGCGAGTTGAATGACATAGCTGAACCTTGTTCATCTGCGTTACACTGCCGCTTGGATGGGACAAGCAGACAAGCCATTTACCTGCTTAAAGACCGATTAGTCGGGGGATTAATAACAATCGGCCCTCGCTGTACAAAAACTTGCCGCTTGCGTACCAAAAGACAACCTAACACACAAGGTCGCTCTATTCATAGCGCGGCTTGTATGGTCTTGCGGTTACAGTGTCCATACGGTCGAGTTGAGGAGCGGGCATGGTAAACGATTTGAGCAGTATGGACGACCTCGAGCTGATGCCGCTGGGCGGAGGCTATATGGTGCGACGCGAACGCTTGATGAATGAGCTTATCGCCAAGGGCCGAAAGGCCGGCATCGTGGTTCTTTATGCGCCCGACGGGTTTGGGAAGACCTCGGTGCTGCTGCAGTACACCCATGAGGTTAAATGCGACCCGACGAGAGGCCCCGTGCGGATTATCGAGGCCGATCGCGCCATTGGGCGCGAGGTGTTTATGCAGCTCGAGGTGGTTACCGAAGAACTCAAAGACAAACCGCACTCCCTTATCGCGATTGATAATGTGCCAAACCTCGATCAACACGATACCGAAGACCTCATCGACAGGATTCGCGGCTTGCGCGCCATGGGGGTAGGGGTCTTTATCTCCTGCCGTCCTTCAAATCGTCAGCTGATTCATGGGCTGGGCGATTCGGTTAAGATCAATGCGCAGATGCTCAAGGTGCATGCCTATGAGTATTCGGCGTGGGCATCGGCGTTTTCGATCAGCACATCGCTTGACTTTTATCAGCTCACGCAGGGCGTGCCCGAGCTCGTCTCGGCATTGCAGACGGGTCTGTATGGCCAAGGCGACGTAGCCGGTCTGCTCGAAAACGAGATTGTCAACGTATATGGCGCGGCACTTGTCGATCTGGCTTCGCTCGACAATAATGCACTGTTTTGCGTGGCATGTCTCATGATTTTGATGGGCGAGGGCAATATCGCAGAACTCGAGGCTTGCGGGGTGAGGCTGTCGATGGTCGACCAGTCCTACTTTGTACGCGACTACCCGATCTTTGGCTTGGATCCCGCCGAGCGGAGTTTTACGTGTCTGGGCACGGAGGATAACGGACGCTTGCGTTTGCGTAAGTTGGTGGCCGAAGTTCGCCCCGAACTTGTTCCGAGGGCGGCCCGGATTTTGCTTAAGGCGGGTAGATGCGATGCGGCGATGGGCCTGGCGGACGCCTTTTTGGACCGTGAAGCGGTCCTTGAACTTGCTGGGCAGTATGGGGTCGATCTGGCTCTGACGGGGCACGGGGCCGATATCTGCCGAGCAGCGCTGGGCACGATCGATGCCGACGATCCGGCTCCAGAGCCAACGCCTGCCGAGGCGCTCGGCGTGTATTTGGCAGCGGTCAGCGTGTCCAATACAAAGCTCGCTCGCTATATGGCATCGGTCATCGAGCGCGGGGGCGAACGGGCGGCCTGCGAAATAGACCCTGTTTCATGGAGGGTGGCCCAGACACTGACGGCTGTTTGCTATGGGGACAACGGGCTTGGGCTTCCTACGAACCTGGCCGTGCCAGAAATCGAGACATTCCATACCGCACTCGATATGTTGTCTGCGCATATCGAGGTCAAGCGATGCCTGACCGAACGGGGAGATGACGGCGGCGTTCTACAGCAGCTAAAAACGAGCAAGGCCTATGACTGCGAGCTCGACATCGCGGGGATTGTTATACGGGCCGATAGCATGCTGGTGGAGCTTTTTGACGGGTCGTTTGCGGGAACCGACGAGCGCGACGACGAGATGACGGTGGTGCGGGAGGCGCTCGACGTACGTGGGCTTAAGGCGATGGCTATCTGGGTGCGCATGGTGTTGGCGGCACGGCGGCTCCTTTCCGGCCTGCCGGTAACCGACGACGCGGCGTTCAACGAGCTCGATCGTTTTGCCGTGCGCATGCGCGACAACCAGATTCAGCTGTTTGGCCTGTTGCTAGAAGGCTGGCAGTCGCTGGCAGAGGGACGGCCGGTTAATGCAAAGTTCCGTGCGGTCCAAGTGCTCAAACTTGCCGAGGAGTCGATTGCGTACATGCGCGATAACGCGTTACTGCTGGAGCGCGCGGCATATCTGCGTAACACCTCGATGGTTTCGGTGCGCGAGGAAGCGGAGTTGCTCGATATAAGCCAGACGCAGGTTGGTGGCGCAGAAGCATGGATGGTGGCGCTGCATTTGGCTTGCGCGGGGCGAGATAGCGATCTTGCGGCCTGGATGTCCATGAATCGCGCGGGGATTCTAGAGCCATCGTATCGGCTCTTTGCGCGCCTTGCCATGCATTGTCTGGGCGAGCCGGCGGGCAGGATACGCAAGAAGCTTCCCGTGCGCGAGCTGTCGCGGTACTCGCTGCGCGACGATCTGGAAGGGGAGGGCGAGCGCCTGTTCCAGGCCGGCGAGGTTGAAGCCGTTGATACCATTGACCATATCGAGATTCGCATGTTTGGTGCGTTTCGCGCCGAGCGCGATGGGTTTCCCATCACGGACAAAATGTGGCGCCGCAAGAAGGCGGCGACACTTGCCGAGCGGCTTGCGCTGGGCATGGATGCGCTCGTCGATCGTGAGACGCTGGCCATGGAGCTGTGGCCCCATGCCGAGTTCAATAGCGCCCGCAACAACCTGTACTCGACGATATCGCGCTTGCGGTCGGCTTTGGGACCGACGCCGGATGGCAAGTCGTGTGTGCTCATCCAAAATGAATGCATCGGACTCAACGGCGACTACGTCAAGACCGATGTACGGCTGTTTGACCAGATAAGCCGCGAGGTTTTGGGAAATCGCACGGGTGCGCGCGGGCCCCATTTAGTTGAGCTGTGCCTTAAGATTGAGCAGCTTTATGCCGGACCGCTGTATGTTCCCAATGGCTGTAACCCCACCTACTTTTTGCGTATGCGACGCATTATGCAGTCAAAGTACATCGATTGCATGATTAAGGGAGCAAATGCCGCCCTAGAAGAAAACGATCTGCAGTCGGCGATTTGGCTGGCGGAGTCGGGGCTTCGACAGGAAACGGCGCGTGAGGATATGGTGCGCTGCGCCATGCGCGTCTACAGCGCGGCGGGGCGGCGGCGCGATATCGTCGAGCTGTACAGCGGGCATATGCACCACCTGAGGGAGCAGGTCAATGGCGTGCCCGAGCCCGAGACGCGGCGTCTATACGAGCGCTTGGTGGAGGGGCGGCTCAACCGCGTGCTGGTCGAGCGATAAAAAACGGGCGCCCGAAGTACTTGGGCACCCGTAAGCTTGCTATGTGTTGGCTCGCCGGATCATTGGCTCTTAGACGAGCTTGATCTTCTCGATGTCCTTGCGCGAGGACTCGCGATACAGCGAGAACTTGCGGCCGATGACCTGGACGACCTCGGCGTGGCAACGCTCAGCGAGCTCTTCGGCGGCCTCGCGGGCGGAAAGACTGGAGCCATCGAGCACGGAGCACTTAACGAGCTCGTGCTTCTCCAGGTAGGCGACCGTCTGCTCGACGGTGCCCTCGTTGACATCGGACTTGCCGATGATGATGGCGGGGTTGAGGTGATGGGCCATGCTGCGAAGCTGCTTGACCTGGGCTCCTGTCAGTGCCATGGGTTCTCGCTTTCTATGTATGGGGCGCCCCGCGACGGGGCCTTAATCTACGTGAGCTGTCCCACGATAGCGCAGGAACGGCGCGGTGTGGAGCGCGTTTGCCCAGTTCAAAAAGAATGCGGATGCCGAGTGAGTGGGCGGTGCGGGCTGCGAACAGGCTATGAGCTGGGCGCAGAGACCGGCTCCCATGCAATAAACGCCCAACGAACCTTGCGGACATGATCGAGCATATAGCGCCCCTGCGGCACGCCCTTGGATCCCGGCTCACCGGCATGGGGGTTCTCAATCATGTGCTGGGCGATGTAGTCGCGCAGACGGTCGACCTTATCCTCGTTGCCATGCTCAAGCATGCGGGAAAAGTCCGCCACGCCCGCTTCAAGGCTGTCGAAGGTATCGCGACGCGGCGATTCAAAGTACGTGACCTGCGGCAGGGCACCCATCTGAATGAGGATGTTGAAGGCGTACACAAAGCCATTACTGCAGGTAACCGAGGCGCCGATAGCGTTCATCAAGTGCAGATCATAGCGCGGGCTGGAGTTGGCGACCATCGTGACAGCACAATGCCGACGAGCCGTACGGTCGAGCTTGGCAAGCGCACCTTTTAGATCGGTCGTCGTAACCGACCGACTGGCAAAGGCAACATCCACCGTTTTCGCGACCGGTCCAACCAAATCCCAATCATCATCCCAAGCAAGCTCAAGCGGCGTAATAAGATCCTCGAGCCCATAGTACTCAATGCCAGCATCAAGCGTGCCCAGCATGGCGGGGGAGAAATCAGCCGCAATCACAGGATGCCCAGCCTGAGCAAGCGGAATAGCGATCGACCCAGCCCCACACCCCATATCAAGCACCGACTCGCCGGGCTCAAGCGCCAACAGCTTTATAAAATCCCGAGCATAAGGGGCAGTCTCCAACGGCCGAAAATGCCGAGCCCGCTTATCCCATTCAAAAGAATCATCAGCCCGTCGCCGACCAGCTTGCAGGCGCATCCATTCGCCATTCCAATCCGCAGAAAGAAGCTCAGAACGAATCAAATCATCAGCCACGGGCCATCTCCCTCACAACAAAAAAGCGACTCCTCCCAAAAGAAGAGCCGCAACCAGCATATATCAGAAAGAACCGTTCCAACGCCAAACCGCCCTCACAACCAAGGCGGGCAGGAGCGAAGCGACTGCCATACGGGATAGAACCCAACTGAGGTCCCGTTGTGCGGGAGCCCCGGGGAGGGCAAATATATAAGGTCGATCGCGAGTTCCGCACGAGCCGGAGAGCACTTAATGTGCTCTCCGTGCGAGTCAGGACTGTCCGAGCAGGCGACCTTATATATTTGCCCTCCTCGGGGCTCCTCGCCCGAACCCCTCAGCTAGTTCTTGAGCGAGTTCAGCGGTGCCGGGAAGCGTCCGCCACGGTGGGCAAGCACGGTGCCGGCGTTGGGGTTCACCGGCATGATGGGTGCTCGGCCGAACAGACCGCCGTACTCGACGCAGTCGCCCACGCCCTTGCCGATGGCGGGAATCACGCGGACGGCCGTGGTCTTGTTGTTGATAACGCCGATGGCCATCTCGTCGGCGATGATGCCAGCGATGGTCTCGACCGGGGTGTCGCCGGGGATGGCGATCATGTCCAGGCCAACGGAGCACACGCAGGTCATGGCCTCGAGCTTCTCGAGCGAAAGCGCGCCGGCTTCGACGGCGGCGATCATGCCGGCGTCCTCGGACACGGGGATGAAAGCGCCGGAGAGACCGCCCACGCTGGAACTGGCCATGACGCCGCCCTTCTTGACGGCATCGTTGAGCATGGCGAGCGCGCAGGTCGTGCCCGGGCCACCGCAGGTGCCCACGCCGATGATCTCGAGGATGCGCGCGACGGAGTCGCCGATGGCGGGCGTGGGAGCCAGCGACAGGTCGACAATGCCCTTCTCGACCCCCAGGCGATGGGCGGCCTCGCGGCTCATGAGCTCGCCGGCACGGGTGATCTTAAAGGCGGTCTGCTTAATCTTTTCGGCGACTTCCATCATCGATGCGGAATCGGGCAGCGTCTCCAGGGCTGCGGCCATAACGCCGGGGCCCGAAACGCCTACGTTGATGACGGCGTCGGCCTCGCCACCGCCGTGGACGGCGCCCGCCATAAACGGGGAGTCCTCGACCATGTTGGCAAAGCAGACAAACTTGGAAGCGCCGACGGAATCCTGGTCGGCCGTGAGTTTAGCGGCATCGATGATGGTCTGAGCCGCCATAAGCACGGCGTCCATGTTGATGCCAGCGCGCAGGCTGGCGACGTTGACGCTGGAGCAGACGCGGCTCGTGGTGGCGAGCGCCTGCGGAATGGACTGGATAACGCGGCGATCGGCGTCGCCGATGCCCTTCTGGACGAGCGCGGAGAAGCCGCCCAGGTAGTCGATGCCGAGCGTTTCGGCCGCGCGGTCGAGGGCATGCGCGATGGGGGTGAGGTCCTCATCCTCGCAGCACGCGGCGATCTGCGCCACCGGGGTGACGGAAACGCGCTTGTTGACGATGGGGATACCGTACTCGCGCTCGAGGTTCTCGGCGGTCTCGACCAGGTGCTCAGCTGTGTGCGTCACGTGGTCGTAGATCTTCGTGCACATGCGGTCGAGGTTCTCGTCACCGCAACCCATGAGCGAAACACCCATGGTGATGGTCCTGATGTCGAGGTTCTGCTCCTCAACCATGCCGCGGGTTTCCGCGATTTCTGCGGGCGTGATCGCCATCCTTGCGCTCCTATCTGCCAAAACGAGCATAGCTTTTTCTATTCTAACGTGCCGCACGTGCCAAGTGGCGCATGCGGCACGTTTTGGTGCTCGGTTGTTTCCGTTGTGTTACTGCCCAAAGACCTCTTCGGCGATGCGCGCGCTTTCGGCGGCATCCTTGGCGTAGTAGTCCGCGCCGATCTGCTTGGCGTATTCGGGGGTGAGCACGGCGCCGCCCACGATGATCTTGACGCCCGGAACCTCGGCATGGAGCAGCTTGATGGTCTCCTCCATGGCGACGACGGTGGTGGTCATAAGCGCCGAGAGGCCGACGAGTTTGATATCGCGCTCCTTGACGGTCTTGAGTACCTCCTGCGGATCGACGTCGCGGCCCAGGTCAAAGACGGTGTAGCCGTAGTTGTCGAGCAGCATTTTGACGATGTTCTTGCCAATATCGTGGATGTCGCCCTTGACGGTGGCCACGCAGATCTTGCCCTTGTCGGCGATCTCGCCGGCGGGCATCAGGCGCTTGATGGTGTCGAAGCCCACGCGTGCGGCTTCGGCCGAGGCCATGAGCTGCGGCAAGAAGAACTTGCCCTGGTCAAAGAGGACGCCAACCTCGTCGAGGGCGGGGATAAAGTGATTGTTGATGAGGTCCATGGCGTCGTGGTCTGCCAGCAGACGCTCGGTCTCGGCAGCGATCTCGCCTTTGCGGCCCGAGACGACCATGCGACGAATCGGGTCGTCGTTGCCGTCGGTGCCGGCGGTGCCGGCAGCGGGCACGGTGTCGGTCGATGCGGCCTGAGCTGCTGCCGGGTTGGCGGCGATCTTGTACGGATCGGTCCAGCCGGCATAGCGCTCGATGTATCCGGTCGAGCCTTCGTCCTCAACGCTCAGGACGCGATAGCTGTAGACGGTGTCCATAAAGCGCTTGGAGCCCGGGTTCATGATGGGGGCGTCCAGGCCCGCGCCAAACGCGGCGGCCAAAAAGACTGAGCCCAGCAGCGGGCGGGCGGGCAGGCCAAAGCTGATGTTCGATACGCCGAGTGCGCACTTGACGCCCAGGCGCTCCTTGCACATAGACATGGCACGTAGAATCTGCTCAGCCTGGCGCTGGTTGGTCGAGGCGGTCATGACCAGGCAGTCAATGAGGATACGGTCCGGGCCGATGCCGTAACGGGCGGCTTTGGCCACGATGCGCTCGGCGATGGCGAAGCGGGCCTCGGCGGTATCGGGGATGCCGCCCTCGTCGAGCGTGAGGCCGACGACGTTGGTGCCATAGTGAGCGACCAGCGGGAAGATCTCGTCCATGATCTGCTGCTTGCCGTTAACCGAGTTGATGATGGGCTTGCCGGCGTAGCGGCGCACGGCGGCCTCGACGGCAGCGGGGTCGGTGGAGTCGATCTGCAGCGGCAGCAGCGTGGAGCCTTGGAGCTGCTCGGTCGCTTGCTGGATGACCTTGACCTCGTCGATCTCGGGCAGGCCCACGTTGACGTCCAGGATATCGGCACCCTGCTCTTGCTGGCTGATGCCCTGGCTCACGACGTAGTCCAGGTCGCCGTCGCGCAGGGCCTGCTGCAGGCGCTTTTTGCCGGTGGGATTGATGCGCTCGCCGATGACGGCGATCTTGTGGCCGTCGCAGGGGAGGTCCACGACCGTCTGGGCGCTCGTGACCGACATACTGGGCTTGCGATGGCGTGGACTGGGCGTGTGGTTATCGATAAGCGTGCGCAGCGCTGCCATGTGCGTGGGCGTGGTACCGCAGCAACCGCCCACGACGCTCACGCCGTCGGCGATCATGCCGGCGACGGCCTCGGCGTATTCGGGGGCTTGGATATCAAAGACGGTGTTGCCGTCGTCGTCCACGCGGGGCAGTCCAGCGTTGGCCTGCACCATGATGGGCTTGTCCGTAACGGTGAGCATACGCGCGGCGAGTCCTCGGAGCTCGGCCGGGCCCTGGCTGCAGTTGATGCCCAAAACGTCGGCGCCGATGGCGTCGAGGGTGATGGCGGCGACCTCGGGGCTCGTGCCCAAGAAGGTGCGTCCGTCTTCCTCAAAGGTCATGGTGGCAAAGACGGGCAAGTCGGAATTCTCGCGGCAGGCGAGGACTGCCGCCTTGATCTCGGCAAGGTCGGTCATGGTTTCGATGATAAAGAGGTCCACACCAGCGGCGACGCCGGCGCGCACCTCCTCGGCAAAGAGGTCGTAGGCCTCGTCGAAGCTGAGGGTGCCCAGGGGGCGAAGCAGCGCACCGATGGGGCCGATGTCGCCGGCGACGTAGTGGGCACCGGCCGCGCGAGCGCAAGAGACTGCGGCGGCAAAGACATCTGCTACGGTGGCGGTGCCATCGAGCTTGTGCGCGTTGGCGCCAAAGGTGTTGGCGGTGATCACGTCGCACCCGGCCTCGACGTACTGACGTTGGATGTCGGTGATGACCTGGGGCTCCTCGAAGTTGAGCAGCTCGGGCAGGGCGCCGGCCTTCATGCCGGCCGCCTGCAGCATGGTGCCCATGCCGCCGTCGAACAGCAGGTGCCCCGTGCCCTCGATGGCGGCGCGCAGACGATCGTCCTTAATGCGAAGGTCGTCAATCGTGCGCGTCTTGTACGCGGTGCCGTTGCAGCGCGCAGTATTGACAGGTGCCGCCAGCGCAGCACCGTCAGAATCATGAGTGATAAGCGGAGTAAACATCGATGGCTCCTAATGGCTGGAATAGCAGGTGGTGTGGGCGGCGCGGAAGCGGCAGTGCTCACGCATGCGGCAGATAGTGCAGGTGGGGCGACTCTGGGCGTCGTGGACTTCGCCGTCGAACAGACCGATCACCGCGGTCACGCTCTTGGTGGGCATGAGCAGGCTGGTGGGGGTGACGGTAAGTCCAATGAGGCGCGTGGCGTTGAGTGCATCCACGATCGAGCGCTGGGCCGAGAGTGGGCAGTCGCCATAGCCGGGACTGAAGCGCCAGTTGCCGGCGAGCCCGTGTGCGGCGGCCGCAGCCTTGACCTGCTGGTCCATCTGCTCGACGGCGGCTTCTACATAGGCAGAGCATGCGGCGTCGAGCACGGCTCCCTCCAGGGGCTGCTGGGCTCCCGTGGTGCGCAGACGACGCTCGGCGTCCATGCCGAGGGTGCATGCCATGAGCGCGGCAAAGCGGGCGTCTTTGAGATGGCGATAGATATCGCGACCTTGCAACTCAACGTTGGTGCCAACCAGACGGACGCAAGGCTCTCCCTGCTCGTCCACGCTCGTGGCATCGATGGCAAATACGCGGCGCACGCCACGGGGCTCAATGTCCAGCTCAAGGCGCTCGACCACAAGTTCAATACGTCGTGACAGCTCGGGCTCAATCTGCTGGCCGCCGTAACCCAGATACCGCAGCATCTCGGCACGGTCGACACGGGGATGGTGCGCAGCATCGACACGGTAAAGCGCCGGCGACGCAAGGTCGGCCGGCACTTCGACAGCGGTTGTATCGATGTGCGGTTTTTCCATTACCCTAGGCGCTCCATAATGGTCGCGGCGATCGCAGGACGATTCATAGTGTACAGGTGCAGACCGGCGGCACCGTGCTCCTTAAGGTCGCAAAGCTGACGGGCGGCATAATCTACACCGGCTGCCTGCAGGCTCTCGGGGTCGTTCTCGTACTTGGCGAGAATCTTGATGACGGGGGAGGGCAGTGACGCGCCGCACATAAAGACCATGCGGCTGATCTGCGACTTGCCCATAAACGGCATGATGCCTGCGGTAATGGGCACGGTGATGCCGGCCTTGTCGGCAAGCTCGCGAAAACGGTAGAAGCACTCGTTATCAAAGAAGAGCTGCGTCACAAAGAAGCTCGCGCCGGCGTCCTGTTTTTGCTTGAGGTGTTCGACCGAGGCGTTGAGGTCCTCACAGGCAATGTGGCCCTCGGGGTAGGCTGCGGCGCCCACACAAAAGCCGGCGTCGACGAGCTCGGGGATGAGGTCGCGGGCGTAGGCGTAGTCGGAGGCGGGCTTGTCATCCTCGGTCGCGCCAGCGGGCAGATCACCGCGTAGGGCCAGGATGTTTTCCACGCCGGCGGTGCGATACTCATCGATCTTGGCGGCGATATCGGCATGTGTGCGGCCGACGCAGGTGAGGTGCGCCACCGAGGGCGTGCCGAATTCGCTCGAAATCATATGCGCGATGGGGGCGGTGGTGGCACCGTTGCCCGAGCCGCCGGCCGAGCAGGTGACCGAGACAAAGCTCGGCGAAAGCTTGCACAGATTGCCCGCCACTTCGCGAGCCGTATCGAGGGTAAGCTCACCCTTGGGCGGGAACATCTCAAACGAAACGGGTGCAGTGCCCTGGGATGCTGCCTGCTTAAAAACCTCGTCGACGCGCATATCGTGCTCCTTTAGATACGTAATAGTGTGATGTGTTGTAAGGATTCTACAGCACCACTGTGTCACGGTGGAGTTTCACTCGCTATTCGGGGATACCAATCAAAGATGCTCTGCTATCGGCATTCCCTATAGCAGGGCGGTCAATCTAGGATGGGGCTATAAAGACTGGTATCTGATGTGAAATACCAGTTAATAGAGCCCCATCCCAAATTGACTACCCTTAAACCATGGGGAGAGGTCTGCAATTTATACAGTTGATTGGCTGTTAAGGGTGGCAATACCGCTGCGATGCGGTAACCTCATTGATTGGTTTCGCGACAGCAACATAACGGTAATGTTGCGGAAACACGGCGAGTCTAAGCTATGACTCGTTCGTTAGTAATCAACACCGCTTCTCACGCGGTGCCGATACGAAGGGAGTTCCGTATGGCCGAACTTACTGACCGCTTCGGGACCATGGTGTTCTCAGAGGAAGTCATGAAGGACTACCTCCCCAAGGACATTTGGAAGCGCCTTGCTGCAACCCTCGAGGACGGTGAGCCGCTCGACCTGGATGTGGCCAACGCCGTTGCCCACGCCATGAAGGTCTGGGCCATCTCCAAGGGCGCGACGCACTACGCGCACTGGTTCCAGCCGCTTTCGGGCATTACTTCCGAGAAGCACGACAGCTTCCTCGAGCCCAACCACGACGGCACCGCCATTACCAAGTTTACGGGCAAGAACCTCATCCAGGGCGAGCCCGATGCTTCCAGCTTCCCCAACGGCGGCCTGCGCGCCACCTTCGAGGCCCGTGGCTACACCGCTTGGGATCCCACCAGCCCCGCTTTTATCAAGGACGACGTTCTGTGCATCCCCACGGCTTTCTGCTCCTACACGGGCGAGGCCCTGGACAAGAAGACCCCGCTGCTGCGCTCCATGACCGCGCTCTCGCGTGAGTCCAAGCGCGTTTTGGCGCTGTTTGGCAAGACTCCCAAGAAGGTCGTTCCTTCCGTGGGCGATGAGCAGGAGTACTTCCTGATCAAGAAGGACGCTTACCGCAAGCGCAGGGACCTGGTCATCACCGGTCGCACCCTCTTTGGCGCTGCTCCCTGCAAGGGCCAGGAGCTCGAGGAGCACTACTTTGGCGCTATCCGCCCCACCGTCTCGGCCTATATGAAGGACCTGGACGATGAACTGTGGGCGCTTGGCATTCCTGCCAAGACCAAGCACAACGAGGTCGCTCCCTGCCAGCATGAGCTCGCCCCTGTCTACGGCGAGGTCAACGAGGCCATCGACCAGAATCTGGTCATGATGGAGAAGATGAAGCTCATCGCCTCCCGCCACGACTTGGTCTGCCTGCTGCACGAGAAACCCTTCGAGGGCATCAACGGTTCGGGCAAGCACAATAACTGGTCGCTTGGCACCGAGTCCGAGAACCTGCTCGACCCGGGCGACACTCCGCTCGACAACCTGCAGTTCATCGTCTTCCTCACCGCGGTGATCGAAGCCGTCGATAACTATCAGGAACTCCTGCGTGCCTCCGTTGCCTCGGCCGGCAACGATCATCGTCTGGGCGCCAACGAGGCTCCTCCGGCGATTATGTCCATCTTCCTGGGCGACCAGCTCACCGAGGTTGTCGAGAAGATCATCGATGGCAAGGCTTCCGTCCATGCCACGCGCGGCGTGCTTGACCTGGGTGCCGATACCCTGCCCAAGCTGATGCAGGACAACACCGACCGCAACCGCACCTCCCCGTTTGCCTTCACCGGCAACAAGTTCGAGTTCCGTGCCTGCGGCTCCGAGCAGAACGTCTCCGACTCCAACCTGGTGCTCGATGCCGCCGTGGCCAAGTCGCTCAAGTCCTTCGCCGACGCACTCGAGGGTACGCCCGAGGATAAGTTCCAGGACGCCGCGCTCGAGTACTGCAAGAAGGTCCTGACCGATCACCAGCGCATCCTGTTCTCCGGCGACGGTTACTCCGACGAGTGGCCCATCGAGGCCGAGAAGCGCGGCCTTGCCAACAACAAGACCACGGCCGACGCTCTTCCCGCCTTTGTTTCCGATAAGGCTATCGCGCTCTTTGAGGAGACGGGCGTCCTGACCAAGGCCGAGGCTCAGTGCCGCTATGACTGCAAGCTCGAGAAGTACAACAAGCTCATGAACATCGAGGCTACCACGATGATTCGCGAGGCACGTCGTACCTATCGCCCGGTCATCACCGCCTATGCCACCAAGGTCGCTAAGGGCCTGGAGGCAATCCGCGCTGCCGGTGCCGATGCTGCCATGCAGTGCGAGCAGAACACGCTCAACAAGCTCTGCAACGGCATCACCGCCATCAACGACTCCATCAAGGCGCTCGACGCCGTGCACCAGAAGGCCGAAGCCCTCGATGGCCAGGAGCAGGCCAACGTGTATGCGCACGAGGTCGTTCCCGCAATGGATACGCTGCGCGCCGCCGTGGACGCCATGGAGGAGATCGTGGCCGCTGACTACTGGCCGGTCCCGACCTACGACGACATCCTGTTCTACGTGTAGAACGTAACTGACATATCGTCACGGTATTGAGCCGGGGTCTGCATCGCGTGGGCCCCGGCTTTTTGTTTGCGAAGGACGCTTTGGATCCCGCTTTGCAACTGATTCGCCCACGCAATAAGGGGTCGTGGGCAAAAAACGTCAAATATGAGTACTGTCACAAGCCCTGTAGCATTATCTTTTTGCAAAATATGCAGTGTTACGCAACATATGTCCAAGTACTTAGCTGATAAACGCCTGCAATTCTTCCGCCGTAGGACGCCTTGTGTCCAAATCGCCTTCTGATGGCATGAAATCGCTGTTACTAAATTGGTAACAGTACTCATATTTGCTATTTTTTGTCCACGGGCCCTTGGATGACAGTGAGATTTTATGCCTTCGGGGTTCGAATCCCGGCGCATGGGTAGCAAAAAGCCCGCTACCGAATTGGTAACGGGCTTCTCAGATTCTGTGGTGCCCCCAGCGGGATGTCCGCGTGCGGCTGGCACCGCCCGCTTTCGCTGCGTCGCTCCGCTCCTTGCGTGCTGCGCTGGAAAACGCTTACGCGTTTCCTCAGCTCCGCACCCTGTCGGGTTCGAATCCCGGCGTTGGAGAAGAAAAAGCCCGTCACCAAAAGGGTAACGGGCTTTGCATTTCAAATGGTGCCCCCAGCGGGATTCGAACCCGCGATATCCACCTTGAAAGGGTGGCGTCCTTGGCCGCTAGACGATGGGGACAGCGGGAAAGAGTATAGCAGACTTTTTTGCCGGCGCGTATATCGTTGGCAAACTGGAAAACCACCACAAAGGTGCCTGTCCCCTTTGTGGTAGTGGGGCGTTAGGGGAGGAGCTTCATGGCGGCGTCGTGGGCGGTGTGCTCGTAGGTGTCGTCGAGGGGCTTGAGCGGCAGCAGGGCTGTGGCCTGCGCATCGCCGCGGCGCTCGAGGGCGTGGGTAATGAGCCAGTCGGCGAGCTCGGGGTTCTTGGGCAGTGCCGGTCCGTGTAGATACGTGCCGATGACGCCCTTGTAGATCAGTCCCTCAAAGCCATCATCGCCGTTGTTTCCGGTACCCGTGACGACGGACGTTCCGAGCGGCGTGGCATCTGCGTCGAGCAGAGTGCGGCCGCCGTGGTTCTCGAATCCCACAAAGGGCTCAGGTGCCAGGTCGGTTTTGACGGCTACGTTGCCGATCAGGCGATCGGAGCCGCGCACGGTCTCGGCGGCAATGACGCCCAGGCCCTCGATGCGATCCTCGCCCATATAGTACGAACGGCCGAGCAGCTGATAGCTGCCGCAGATGGCAAGCAGCGAGCCGCCATCCTCAACATAGGCCGCGACCTTATCTTTTTGGGCGAGCAGCTCGTGTGCCACGGCTAGCTGGTCGCGGTCGGAGCCGCCACCCATCATGACGATATCGGCATCGGCCAAATCAAGCGTTTCGCCCATACGGACCTCGTCTACACGCACGGGAATGCCACGCCAGGCGCAGCGGCGTTCGAGCGCGATAACATTGCCGCCGTCACCGTAGAGGTTAAGGGCATCGGGGTACAGATAGACGATGCGCAGCGGGCGCGAAAGCTCGACCGGCGCGATGCCGACAGGAAGAGCGCTGCCGTCGGCACGGGCTACGGCGCGCCCGGCAACAGCGTCGGCGGTGGTGCCCTTCAGCTCGTCGAGTTCTTTGACCAGCGGCGGGAAGGCCGTGTAGTTGGCGACGGCGTAGAAGGTGTCATCGGCGGCCTCGTCTGCCACGGCGCCAATTGCCTGCGCGACGTCCGAGATAATCGCGGCATCGATGCCGGCGTACTTGAGGCGCGCCTGCATGTCGTGTGCGCGCGTGCCGCCGGCAAAGGCGACAAGTCCCGGCGTGTCGGCGATGCGCTCAAAGTCGACGTCGTAGATCCACGAGACATCGTGGCCGTCGGCGTCATTGTCGTTCAGGAAGAAGGCGCAGAGCCTGCCACCTGCCGTTTTAATGGACTGAATCTGACGATCGAAGCCCACGGGATTCTTGGCCAGGTTTGCCTCGACGGCGCGGCCGGCAATGTTCCAGCGGCCCATGCGTCCGCCGGCTGGCACGTAGACATTAAGCGTGGGCTGCAGGTGCGCCGCGTCCACGCCCAGCTCGTGCGCCGCAAAGAAGGCGGCGGCGACGTTATAGACCATGTACAGGCCGTTGTAGCGCGTGGCGATGTGCACGGCGGGCGCGTTGGCCTCGGGTCCAAAGGCCAGGTCAAAGCCGTAGCCGTCGCAGCCGAGCTCCACGCCCGTCACGCGACGGACAAGCGCAGGGCGGGCCCAGCCGCACGAGGGGCAATGGTAGGCGCCGAGCTGGCCGTATTGCACGTAGTCATACTCCAGCGGCGCGTTGCACTGTGAGCAAAAACGCGAGTCGCTAATACGGTCGGACTCGGTGTTGGTGGCGCCGTCGATGCCAAAGGCAATGCTCGCGTTGGGAACGCGCGCGGCAATCGAGGCGCACAGCGGATCGTCGGCGTTGTAGATGAGCGTCGTTGCCGGCGAAAGCTCCAACGCGTGGGCGATGACCTCCTGGGTGTGATCGATCTCGCCATAGCGATCTAGCTGGTCGCGGAACAGGTTGAGCAGCACAAAGTACGTCGGCTTGAGCTTGGGCAGGACGCGCACGGTGTAGAGCTCATCGCATTCAAAAACGCCCACGCGCTTGCCGCTGTCAGTGTGTTTAAGGCCACTGCGGGCCTCGAGCAGAGCACCCACCACACCAGGCTCCATATTGTTGCCGGCACGGTTGCACACCACGGTAGCACCGCTGGCAGCAACGGCGTCGGCGATGAGGTTGGAGGTGGTGGTCTTACCGTTGGTGCCGGTGATTACCACGCTGCGGTCGACAAGGCCCGCGAGGTCGCGTAGCAGCTCGGGGTCGATCTTCATGGCGATGCGGCCGGGGAGTACGCCGCCCTGGCGCTTAAGGACGGAGCGCAGCCCCCAGCGGGCGATATCGCTCGAGGTGCAGGCGAGAGATGAGCGGAAGTTCATGAAGCCGTTCCTAACGTGAATGACATGGTCGGGTCGAGTGCGTCACTAAAAACCGTAGCGGCGCGCAAATTCCTGGGCAAGCTGCGACACGTCTTCGCAGGCATTGGCCCAGGGGGCAAAGTCGGGAGTGTCCGAGATAATACCGTCCGCTTCCCAAACGGCCTGGTGCGAAAGATCCCAGGGATCGTGTGGCTCGGGCCGGCAGGGAAGGTACGGTGTCTGGTACATGGGGTTCAGTAAGAAGAACGCACCGCCCTCGCAACGGTTGGCAAACTCACGCAGCGCGCGTGTCGCCGGGCGCATCTTGTTTGTTTTGAACAGCAGAATCGTGCGGGCGAGCAGATACCAAGGAGAGTTCTCGAGCGCGTCAGCCCCGATCTCTTCCTCGAGCTGGTGGGCCAGGGCAAAAAAGCCGTCCTGGTCTTCCAGGCGAGCGAGGGCGAGCAACACGGTGCCTGCGGCTCGGGTGGGGTAGCCTTCCGCCTTAAGGACGCGGCGGGCGTAGTTGGCGGCAGCACGGTAGCGGGCGCTCGCCATGCACAGCTGCGAGATGGCCTCGAGCGTATGAAGCCACCCGATAAGAGCCGGCTCGCTTACGGTGAGATCGGCCGCTGTCACGCCGTCTGCCAGCACCTTGTTGGCCCAGTAGTGCGGGGCTTCCATGTCGAACCCGGGTACGCTTTGCTGCAGGTAATCGGCCGTGGTCGCCTCGAGCTTCATCAGGTCGCCCAGGCAGGCGTCAACGGGCGTGTCGGCCAGGATGATGGCGAGCAGCTGGGCATCGAGGACATGCGCATCGACGCGGACGATCTTGAGCAGCTCATCACGCATATCGTCGAACAGGCGGTTGCGCGTCTGCTCGAACTCCTCGTCGCTGCCCATGTCCTCGATGCGATGGAGCTCGTCGAGCAGGTGGCGGTGGACGCCGGCATAGGACAGCAGCGCCTGGGCATGCTCGGTCTGCGCATACTTATGAGGGTTGACGTTCACGTCGTTATGGACAAGATCGCGCGCTGCATCGGTGAGTTCGGGGTGCGACGCAACGTAGGCGCGCTCCAGGTAGGCGGGGACGTAGACGCTCGGATCCATTAGAGGTCTCCTCCCTTAAACGGCAGGCCCTGCTCGGCCGCGCGCAGGATGCGCTCGTCGATCTGGGAACGCACGATGTCGTTGGTGGCGACCCAGGCGGCAAAGCTGGCGTTGTCGGGGGCGCCCAGACCCTCCTGCAGTACCGGCGTCGCTTCGGACAGCGCAAGGACGAGCTCGTCGGTGGAGCCAGCACCCACGTTGACGCGGGCATAGACGCCATCGGGAAACTCGGTTTGGAAGTAGAGCGCCTCGGCTGCGTGCGGGCACGAACGCACAAGGATACGCAGGTAGTGTTCGGCACCCTCGTAGTCCAGCTCGCGCCAGGCAGCGCTCATCAGTGCGATGAGCGTCCACGGGTCCAAGTCACGCTCCGCATCTTTGGGGCGGCGGCGCAGCGGGGTATTCGCGAGATAGGGTACGGAGTGGGCAGAGCGAAATCGCTTGAGCTCCTCGGCGGGGTATTCGAGCTTTGCCATGGCGAGCATTGCGGTGTGGCGGACGCCGGCAGGATCGTTGGGGGCAAAGTCCAAGCTGCGATTCGCGGCTTCGAGCGACATGCGGTAGCGTCCGCTAATGAGCGCGCGCGATGCCAAGGCGGCAAGCCAGCGCAGGTAGGGGCGGCGCATAAGGTCGCCAGCGGCCTCGCGCTCGTAGGGGTCCTGCGCCGAGGCGATCTTGAGCGCCAGATCGTGCTCCACCTCGTCGCACTTGGACACCAGATACTGCACGTATTCCTCGTTGGAGCTGGCGGTGAGGGCGGTCAGCATGCGCTGAGCGTCCCAGTTGGCCGGATCGAGCGCGGCTGCCTCGCGGAGCATGTTCTCGGCTGCGGCTTCTTCTTGCTCTGCCTGGGTATCGTCGGGGATAAAGGGAATGCGGTAGTCGACAGCCTCGACCACCTTGGCAATGAGGTGCCCGGCGCGGTCGCGGTCGTGCACGATGAGCGGTGCGGGGTTGCGGGTGAATTGTTCCATCAGACGCTCTACGGCGGCAGCGTCGGTGAGCGGGATATTGTCGCGGCGCAAGGCCTCAAGAACGAGGCGATGGCAATCCTCTTGAATGGGATCGAATGCCATGGAGCCTCCTTTGCTGCGGTTAGGGTTCAAATATCTCTATATAAGGTTCTAGTTTACCCGCATGTGGCACACCGGGGGCGCCGCACTTGGACTTGCACCTTTGCACCACGAAGACGGATGTCGCACAAATGTCGGCACCTTGGACGACCGAGTGGTATCACGGTGCCGCAAACGGTCGATTTTTGGCGGCGAACGGTATACGTTTTGGAGCGCCGCGATACCGCCTGAGACATATGGCCAACCTTGATAAAACGTTTGCCCAGCTTGGGACAATAACCGCAACGCAAGAGGTTCCAGGGATAGAAAAAACGTTTCATCATTGGCGGCTTTAGGTGAATAACTGACCAACCAGAACGGTAAAATAGTGTTTGTCTGAGCGTTGAGACGTTTAGACATCGCGCATTGTCATCGCCGGCAACGCGCAAACCGGTCCTAACGGAGCCAATTGGGTGCTCCGTTATATACGCAAGTCTAAGAGGGGCTTGTTTAGGAGGCACAGTATGGGACGTTTTACCAATCCTCGCGATCTGTACTTTGGTGAGGGCGCTCGCCACGAGGTGAAGAACCTCAAGGGCAAGAAGGCCATCATCGTTTCTGGCGGCAGCTCTATGCGCCGTGGCGGGTTCCTGCAGGACGTTGAGGCCGACCTCAAAGAGGGCGGCTTCGAGGTCAAGCTGTTCGAGGGCGTCGAGTCCGACCCGTCCATCGAGACGGTCATGAAGGGCGCCGAGGCCATGCGCGAGTTCGAGCCCGACTGGATTATCGCCATCGGCGGCGGCTCGCCCATCGATGCCGCTAAGGCCATGTGGGTCTTCTACGAGTATCCCGAGGAGTCCTTCGACAACATCATCC
>CAUGGC010000009.1 GCA_959599095.1 uncultured Collinsella sp.
ACGAGCGGGGGCTCCTGTCTTTTTAGTGCCCTCGGATTGGGTCATAGTGTCTGTACCAGTACCTGGGCGGCGTCAACGCTCACCTGCTGCCCACACCCATGATGAACATCCTCAACGGTGGCGTGCATGCCGACAACAACGTTGACTTCCAGGAGTTCATGATCATGCCTGTGGGTGCTCCGAGCTTTGCCGAGGGCCTGCGCTGGTGCGCCGAGGTCTATCACACCCTCAAGGGCGTGCTGCACGAGGCCGGCCTTGGCGGCGGCGTGGGCGACGAGGGCGGTTTCGCGCCCAACCTCAAAACCAATGCCGAACCGTTCGAGTACATTACCAAGGCCGTCGAGAAGGCTGGCTTTAAGCCCGGCGTCGACTTCATGTACGCCATGGACCCGGCGTCCACCGAGTTCTACAACGCCGAGACCGGTATGTACGAGCTCAAGGGCGAGGGCGTGGAGTACACGAGCGCCCAGATGGTCGATTACTGGGAGAAGCTCGTCGACACCTATCCCATCATCTCCATCGAGGACGGCATGGCCGAGGAGGACTGGGACGGCTGGGTTGAGCTCACCCGTCGCATTGGCAACAAGGTGCAGCTGGTGGGCGACGACCTGTTCGTTACCAACACCGAGCGCCTCAAGAAGGGCATCGAACTGGGCGCTGCCAACGCGATTCTAGTCAAGGTCAACCAGATCGGCACGCTCACCGAGTCGCTCGAGGCCATCGAAACCGCCAAGGAGGCCGGCTATGCTTGCATCGTGAGCCACCGTTCCGGCGAGACCGAGGACTCCACGATCGCCGACCTGGTCGTGGGCGTCAACGCCGGCCAGATTAAGTCGGGCGCCCCGTGCCGCAGTGATCGCATCGCCAAGTATAACCAGCTCATCCGCATCGAGGACGAGCTCGAGGGCAGCGCGCGCTACGCCGGCAAGTCTGCGTTCTACAACATCCGCTAGACAGATGAGCCTGGCGGGGAGGGGGTGGACTCGGTTCCGCCCCGCCTTGCCCGGATGCCGCAAAGCACTATTGGCGCTGGGCCGTGTGGCTCAGCGCCTTTTTTATGTCGAGCAAAGGCTGGCGAAGGCGGTGCGGGCGCTCGTGCTATAACTAAAGGACTTAGCGCAAACAAACCTCAACCGCACAAGGCGCACATGGATCAGATTTACGACAACAGGTACTATTCCGCCGGTTCGCGTGAGCCGTCGTCTCGTCGTGCGCATTCGGTGCAGCTTGGCGGGCCCGATTATACGGGCGCTGCCCGTCCCACGCATCGCACGGCAGGCAATTCGGACTCCCATGCTCAAATGAATATGTCGACGGACCGCCCGTCACGTTCGGCGCGCCCGACGCATGCTTCGCGTACGCAGCGCCCCTCGGCTCAAACGCACGAAAAGTCGACCAGGCCCTCAAGCCGTCTTTCCGGCTCGGACTTTATGCACTACGCCAACGACAACGCAGTGGTCAAGGCAATTTACGACTTTACCCACGGTCCTCAGCGAGGGCTATTCATCGGCATTGTCGTTGCCCTGGTGCTCGTGAGCCTGTATTTCCCTGTGCGCGATCTGTACGTGGCAAAGCGTTCGAGCGATATCTTGGCCAAGCAGGTCGAGATTCGTCAGCAATACAATGATGAGCTGCAAAAAAGCGTCGACAAACTGCTCTCGGAGGAGGGCATTAAGGACGCGGCGTCCGAGGACCTGGGCCTGGTGATGCCCGGCGAGACCAAGATTGACGTGCTGGGTCTGGATGACGATTCAGATTCGTCTTCGAGCAAGAAGTCGTCGAACGCCAAGAAGGCCAGCGAAGTTGCCAAGGAAATCGAAGAAGTCGGTAAGGACGCGCCGTGGTACATCCAGGCGCTCGACATGCTGTTTGGGTTTAACGGTGTCGAGGGCCAGGCGGTCGTGTCCAACGGCAAATAGCGCCCGGAGGGGGGCCGCAATGACAAATTGCAAACGCTATAAGGTGGCGGCGATCGACCTGGGAACGGTGTCGTCGCGACTGGTGTTGGCCCAGGTCGAGGGCGGGGCGATCGTGGAATCGTCCAAGCACACCGAGATTACCGATCTGGGCGAGGGCGTCGACGCGACGGGCCGCTTTTGCGAGGCGGCGGTCGAGCGCGTGCTCGCTGCATGCCGCATGTTTGTGGACGAGGCGCGTGCCTTTGGGGCCGCGTGCATTTGCACCACATGCACGAGCGCCGCGCGCGATGCATCCAATGCCGCCCTGCTGCTGGACGGCCTGCGTAAGCTGGGGCTCGAACCGCAGGTGATTCCGGGCGAGGTCGAGGCGCGCCTGACGTTTTTTGGCGTGGCGCACGACTTTGCCGGCGAGCGCATCATTGTTGCCGATTCGGGCGGCGGATCCACGGAACTCGCGACGGGCGTATACGCGCCGGAGCGCGGGGTCTTCGCGCTGGAGGGAACGCGTTCGCTGGACATTGGTTGCCGTCGTGTGACGGAGCGGTTTTTCTCGGCGCTGCCGCCAACGGACAGTGAACTTGCCGCCGCTGGCGCATGGGCGGGCGAGCAGTTCGGGGCTTACTTTGAGGGCCTGCCTGTCGACTTTGAGCGCGCCGAGCGCCTCGTCGCGGTGGGCGGTACCGTTACCACGCTCGTGGCGCTGGTCCACGAACTGGAGCCGTACGACTCGAACTTTGTGCACCTGCGCGAGCTTTCGATGGAGCAGATCTCGGCCGCTATCGAGCGCATGTCTGCGTTGGATGTTGCAGGCATTGCCGCGTTGCCGGGCGTGCAGCCCAAGCGCGCGGGCGTGATTCTGGCCGGCGCCGTGGTGATCCGCGAGCTCATGCGTGCCGGCGGCTACGATGCGCTCACCGTAAGCGAGAACAGCCTCCTCGCCGGCATGGCCGCCACCATCAACGAGGTTCTCGACGGCGCGACTCCCACCATCGCCTGGACCCCGAGCCTGAGTGCTCTTTAACCGTCTTCCTCTGAGTTGCGGTGAAATAGTTCCTAAATAAGCTGGTAAACGGTATAAACAGGATCTATTCCACCGCAACTTAGAGCCCCACCGGCGTGTAAAAGAAACGAGCCCGCATCCCTGGGGGACACGAGCTCGTAAACAATACATGGTAGGGGCGGTGGGACGTCTGCGTATTTGCTGCGCAAATACGCACCGGCTTCGGCCGCCTGTCGGCGCCCTCGCCGGCTCGCTACGGACGCTGCGCGTCCGCTTAACGCTCGCCCCCTCGCGGGTTCGAGTCCCGCCGGCATCTTAAAGAAACGAGCCCGCATCCCCGGGGGACACGAGCTCGTAAAAGCCAAATGGTAGGGGCGGTGGGACTCGAACCCACAATCCTTGCGGCGAGAGATTTTAAGTCTCCTGCGTATGCCAATTCCGCCACGCCCCCGTGAGACTAGAAGTCTAGCACAAGCCGTCCGTTACGCGTTGACGGCCATCGAGTGTTGGCCCGACTTCTCCAGGAACTCCTGGAACTTGGCTTCGTCGCCCTTGTTCTGGTATTGCAAGGCCAGCAGGTACTCCAGGCGGCAGCGCTTGACCGGGTCGTCGCCGGCCTCCTCGAGCATGCGCTCCAGCTCGGGAATGTCGTTGTGGCGCTTGAGGATCATCGTGTCGTACATCAGCTGACACTCGTGTGCAACCGCTTCGGCTTGACCGCCCTCAAAGCCCTTGATCTCGTGCAACAGCTCCTTGGACTTTTTGCGGTCCTCCTGGCCAACGTAGTAGTTAAAGGCCTTAATTACCAGGTCGACACGCTGCATCTTGGGGAGGTTGAGTCCCAGCAGCAGGTCGAACATCTCGTCGGCGCGCTTATGGTCCTCGCGCAACAGATAGGAGTTCAGGCGCAGGTAGTCGCGGTTATAGCGCGGGTACAGCATGCTGGTGAGTTTGGCGTCGAGCAAACGATCGAACTCGTCCCACTGCTTGGCAGCCATAAGCTGCTGCAAGCGCTTGAACGTGGTGCGTTTTTTGACGCTAAAGAACACCGACACGGCGATGCAGATGATAACGACGGCGGTCCAGAGGGTGCGGGAATCGGGCATATTGGGGTCCTTAGTCGCTCATAAAGCGAGCGGTATGACAACACGTACTAGATGTATTATACGCAGCGCGCAAGCAAACTGGCATAAAAGTGCATCGAGGCCGAGCGCCATCGCTCGCTGCGGTACACTTACCTAAAGTAAACCATGAAGGGAGACATTACCTATGAAGAAGATCGTTTTGGCTTGCGGTGCTGGCGCTGCTACTTCCACGCTCGTTGCCCAGAAGGTCGCCACCTTGCTCGACGCCAACGGTTACGCCGACAAGTACGAGATCGTGCAGTGCGCCATCTCCGAGGCCAAGGACTACTGCGACGAGGGCGCCGACCTGCTGATCGCCACCACCGTTGCCCCCGAGGGCCTCACCTGCCCGTACGTGAGCGGCGTGCCCTTCATGACCGGCATGAACCGCGTCGCTGCCGAGAAGGCCGTTCTCGACGTCATGGCTCAGTAGGCACTGCCTGTATGAGTGAGCAGAACGCCAACCCGGTCGAGCTCTTTGGCATGCGCGTTGCCCATGTGGGCATTAACGCCGCCGACCCGGCAGACGCCCTGGAGATCGCGGAGCTGTTCTCGACGATGATGGGCCTGCCCGTCATCGAGACCCCGGTTTCGTACTTTAACGATTCGCTGGTCGAGGTCATGAAACAGAACGGTCGTGGCACCAAGGGCCACATTGGCTTTGCCGTCAACGACATCGATGCGGCCGAGAAGTGGTTTGCCGAGCGCGGGCTCGAGGTCAACGAGGAGTCGCGCGTGCTGCTGCCCGACGGCGGCACCAAGCTCGTGTACTTTAAGCGCGAGTTCGCCGGCTTCGCCGTGCATCTGTGCCGCGAGTAGCGCACAAGCTGCCATAGCTAGCAAAAAGGGATAGGGCCGCGTGGCCCTATCCCTTTATTTATGCCGAGGGGCTTCCTACCGCGGCAGGCGAATCGTAAAGCGGCTGCCGACGCCCTCGACCGAGGTCACGCCGATGACGCCGCCATGGCTATCGACGATCCACTTGGCAATGGCAAGCCCCAGACCCGAGCCCTGCGCGCCGGCATCGCGTGCGTTGTCGGCGCGGTAGAACCGTTCAAACGCGTGAGCTGCGGATTCCTGGTTCATGCCGATGCCCTCGTCCTCAACACTTATGTCGATCGTGCCCGCGCCCGCATCCGGCGTTATGCCAAATGTGACGGTCGTTCCCGCATCCGAGTACTTGGCGGCGTTTTGCACGATCACACGCAGGGCTTGCTTCACGAGCGCCACGTCGACGGGCGCATCGCAGCGCGGGTCGCTGACAAGCGCGGCGTCGTATGCCAGCTGATACGTGTGCGCGGTATCGATCATCTGCGATTCCTCGCATACCTCGCCGACCAGTGCGGCCAGGTTGGTATCCGCACGCCGCAGGACCGTGCGTCCGGCATCGCCGCGCGCCAAAAACAGCAGCTGCTCCACGAGCTCCTGCATGTGCTCGCTTTCGGCCTTGAGGGACGCGATGGATTCTGCCAGCACGTCCGGGTCGTCTTTGCCCCAGCGGTCGAGCATGTTTACGTAGCCCTGAATCACCGCGATGGGCGTGCGCAGCTCGTGGCTTGCATCGTTGACAAAGCGCATCTGCTGCAGCTTGGCCTCTTGCATCTGGCGCAGTAGGCGGTTGAGTGCGACCTCGATGCTCGCCAGGTCGGCATCGCCGGTGGTGACGCTTGGTGAGTCGACGCTTGCGCGCACGATGGCCTGCTCCAGCGTTTCCATCTTGCCGCCGGAGAGCTGCATGCGGCCGAGCTCGTCCACGCGCAAGGCCAGATCGTTGAGAGGCGCCATGGTGCGGCGTACGCGCCTCGCGCCGCCGAGCATGTTGAGTACGCTGATGACCTGCCAACCCACAACGGCAAGGTAGAGAGGCCATAACGTGACGAGGTCCTGTGCGAGGGGGAAAGTCTTGGTGGTACGCGCAAACTCGACGGTATAAGTGAGCGTTGTCAGGTCCCAGCCGCGCGCGGGCTTCAGCGACATGCCGCGAACGGTGGCGCTGGGGATCCATCCTGCGGTAAACGCGCCGTCGGGCAGCGTCTGGTTGTATCCATAGACGAGGATCGCCGCCGCAATAACCAACAGCAACAGATCGAGCCAGACGTAGCTCATCAAGCGGCGCCACATATAGCTCCAGTTGATGGCGCGGGCGATGGATGTGACGCGCTTGGCCTCGGCGTTACGCACGGCAGACATAGCCCACCCCGCGCACGGTTTGGATGATTCGGGCGCCGCCGGCGTCTTCGATCTTGGCACGCAGGTGCGCGATGTGCACGTCGACGTTGTTGGTGTCGCCCACGTATTCGTAGCCCAGCGCCTCGTGCGCGATGCGCTCGCGCGTGAGCACGGTCTCGGCATGCTCCATAAGCAGGGCGAGGACGTCGAACTCGCGGGCCGTGAGCGCGATGGGCGAGCCGCCGACCGTGACTTCGCGGCGGTCGGAATCGAGCACAACCGATCCCACGGTGAGCGTAGCGGGGGAGAGCGAGGCGGAAGCCTGGGCCGAGTCGCTGACCGGGGGTATCGCACCGGCGCCGACGCCCGCACCGGCCGCCATGCCCGTCCCGGCGCCGGCGCCGCCAACGCCCGAAGCCGCCCGCACGGCCTCCGAGCGCTTCAACGCCACGCGGATCCGTGCGAACAGCTCCTCAATCGCAAACGGCTTGGTCAGGTAATCGTCGGCACCGGCATCGAGCCCGGCCACCTTGTCCATCACGGCATCGCGCGCGGTGACCATGATCACCGGCACATCCTTGTGCTTGCGTACGCGCCGCAGCACTTCCATGCCGTTGAGCTGCGGCAACAGCACATCGAGCAGAATCAAATCGTAGTCGCGTTCCAGCGCCAGGTCCACGGCGGTGCGGCCGTCGGCGGCATGTTCCACCTGGTAGCCCTCGTGCTCCAGCTCGAGCGTCACAAAGCGGGCGATTTTCTCCTCGTCCTCTACGATCAGGATCCGTGCCATGCGTGCCCCCGTCTGCGATTACTTGTCGTCGTTCAGATTTTGCTTGATGTCGTCCGCGGCATCGGCAGCGTGATTCATAAGGTTGTTGATGCTGCCGGGCACGTCGCCGTCGCTGTCGATGCGGTAGCGCATGCCAAAGAACAGACCAATCAGCATCAGCCATATCGTGGCGCCCCAGGCAAACAGGGCGACGATGGGAATCAGGATGGGGATGTTGAGGATGATCGCATCGCGGCGCGTGGCGATAAACTTGGTGTCCAGGCTCAGGCGGAAGAGCTTTTTGAGGTACTCCCACACACTGTCCATCTTCTTGGAGAAGTCGGTCTTTTCGCTCGACTTTTCGTAGGCTGCCTGCGCGGCGACCATCTCGGCCGAGGGCTCATCGGCTGGCGCGGACTCGGTGGCGGCGTGCGCCGACGTGGTCTGGGTCTTGCCCTGCGACTCGAGCCAAATGATGGCGTCCAAAACGTTGCCGTCGGCGGCGTCGAGCGCGGCCTTGGCATCGGTGTAGCTCACATTGCACTTGGTGCGGATGGTTTCAACTTTTTCGAGGTCGTCCATGACCTGTCCTTTCGTTCGATGGGCGCGACGCTGGGCGATTTGCCCGGGCGCGAGCGTTGCGTTCGGCGGCCTGCGTGGCGCCGCCTCGCCCTTGGTCGAACTCTATAGTGCAGGTTATAGATTAAGCGATTCTTGAGCCAAGATTAATGTTGGATGAGTTTTTGCACGGCGGTGGGGAAGGGAGAGGTGTCTTTTTGGATGGCTAGCAGCGAGGTCTAATACTTTTCCCGAGAAGTGAACGAGCTAAAACGGACCCCCGAAGCATCGACACTTTAAAGGTGCCGTTTCCCGCGGTTTCAATGCTGAAATCCCACGATTTTGCCGCCGAAAAATGCGGCTGTTTCAGGGGTCCAAAAACAGCCGTTCACTTCTCGGGAAAAATATTAGACCTCGATAGCGGGGGATGGGGTGCCGGTGCAAAACGGCGTCAAGGGTTGGTCGAGCAGGCGGTTTCCCCATGGATGTCCGCACGGCATGTGACACTTAACCTGCCGTCCTGCTCTGCCGCGGCGGCGCGAATTCAAGCAACGACTCTCTAAGGAGCTCGATACCAATGAGTGACAACGCAAAGCATCTCGCAAAGAAGTGCGTCAAGGACGCGGGGCCGTGCCTTGCGCTGTGCGTAGCCGGTGCAGCGGTCGCGCTGTTGGCTGTTCTGGGGCCATTCGACGTGCTCCGAAGTGCTAGCTCTCTGCACGTTTGCATGGCCCTTGCCGGCGCCATGATGACCGGCGGCGTGCTCGATCTGATCTTTTGGGTGTTTGACCCGTTTGGATGGAAGAGCGAGGGGTAGGTCCCAAAGGATGGAAGGGCTGGAACGGTTGGCTTAGTGATCGTGCAGAATGTGGGCTAGCGACTTACAGGGAAGTGGTGATCCGATGACGGTCTATGTGACGGGCGATATTCACGGCGGCGTCGACATGCAAAAGCTTCGCGACTGGGATCTTGGGGATGGTCTGACGAGTGACGACTATCTCATCATCGCGGGCGACTTTGGCTTTCCGTGGGATTTCTCTGCCGAGGAATGCGCCGACATCGCCTGGCTGGAGTCGCGCCCCTATACCGTGCTGTTTGTCGACGGCAACCACGAGCGTTTCGACCACTGGGCGGAGCGTCCCACGGAGCTGTGGCACGGCGGCCTGACGCAGCGTCTGTCGGACACCTCGCCCATACGGCGTCTGACGCGCGGCGAGGTTTTTGAGCTCGACGGCTCAACGGTCTTTACCATGGGCGGCGCCACGAGCGTGGACAAGGAATACCGTATTCCGTATTCCAGCTGGTGGCCGCAGGAGCTGCCGGACGAGCGCAACTTTGAGGAGGCGCGGGCAAAGCTCGACAGCATGGGCTGGAAGGTCGACTACGTGATCACCCACACCTGCTCCACGCGCATGCTTTCGCCCACGCTTTATCCGGCGCCCGGCTGGAATTGCCCCGCCGTTGATCGGCTTACGGCATTTTTCGATGAGCTGGAAGATCGCTTGAACTACAAGCGCTGGTACTACGGGCATTTTCATCGGGATGCCAACCCGGCCGAGCGCCATACCGTGCTCTACGACTGCATCGTTCGCCTGGGCGACGAGCTCCAGCCCTGGGATGTTGCGTAGGGGCGGGATGGCTGGCTACTCGACCGTTACAGTGATGTTATCCCGATGCGCACGGATAGCATCCCAGCTAAAGCGCTCGACCAACTGCTCGGCAGAGCGCGGCGTGGTGTCCGGCGCGATGCCTGTTTGCCCGGCGAGCCATCCCAACAGTGCCTCGGGTGTGCCAAAGCGGGTGCGGAGCTCGCCCAGGTCCAGATCGCGATCGCGCTTGGAAAGGCGGCGGCCGTCCGGCGACATGAGCAGCGGAATGTGCGCGTAGCGCGGTGTGGGCAGTCCCAGCAGATGTTGCAGATAGATCTGGCGCGGCGTGGAACCAAGCAGGTCGCATCCGCGTACGATCTCGGTGACGCCCATGGCAGCGTCGTCGACCACCACGGCCAGCTGATAGGCAAACACGCCGTCGCTGCGACGCACCAAAAAGTCGCCGCACTCGGTGGCGAGTGCCTCGCATTGGGCTCCGTACGTGCGGTCAACGAATTCGACCACATCGTCTGCGAGGTCGTCGACGGCGGGCACGCGCAGGCGCGTGGCCGGAGCACGCAGGATGCTGCGGCGGGCAACCTCCTCGGCAGAAAGGCCTCGGCAGGCGCCGCGGTAGATGGGCGTGCCGTCGCTCGCGTGCGGCGCGCTCGCGGCGTGGAGTTCGGCGCGCGTGCAAAAGCAGGGATAGGTGAGGCCGACGTCTTGTAGCTGGTGCAAGGCGCTCTCGTACAGGTCGAGGCGATCGTGCTGGTAGTAGGGGCCTTCGTCCCACTCAAGCCCTAGCCAGGCCAGGTCGTCAATCAGTTGAGCGGCAAGTTCCGGGCGCTTGCAGCGATCGTCTAGGTCCTCGATACGCAATACGATGCTGCCGCCCTGGCTGCGGGCCGAAAGCCATGCGCACAGGCAGCTGAACACGTTGCCCAAGTGCATGCGGCCCGAGGGCGACGGGGCAAAGCGGCCCACGACGGGGGTGGGCGCTGCCGTTGCTGGTACGTCCGCGGCGTGTGTTGCTATGTTGCGTGCGTTGATATCCATGCGGACGAGTATAGCGCGGGGTGCGGTGGGGGAGACGCTGCCGTGGCCTGCAAGTTGCCGTGGCCGCGCGTTGCGCGTGCCGGACCACCGGCCCGCCAGCTCGATCGCCGCCCGCCAGCCCAACCCCTCAAACGACAGAAACCCCGGCAGCTCTTCGCAACTGCCGGGGTTTCCGCGGAAAAGGGGGACATGATCCTCAAGCGAACGGCAAAGGGGCAAACCGTTTTCGCTCAACTGCTTTATGCCCCTCGCTCGCCGGCTTAATCGGCTCACGCCGCGCCCACACAAAGCCGCTACACCTGTGACGGAGCTATGAAGTGGTATCTATTGCCGGAGCGGGCTATGCCAAGGAGTGTCCCAGATTGCCGGCAGATAAGGAACGTCCCCAGGTGCCGGCCGCGGGCGTGACTTTCGTCCCGTTTGATACTCCGCTGACCTAGATGTTCGTCACATGAACCCGCAAACGTGGGACAATGACGCTACTGGTATCACAGACAAAGGATGTGCCTATGAACGCCCCCGTTGCCAAGACCTGTCGGCAGCGCTGCCCGTTTGCGCGATTTGCTTCCATTTGCGCGCTCGTCGCGTGCGCGCTGCTGCTGTTGCCCGCCGTTGCACGTGCCGACGGGTATTCCATGACCCAAACTTATATCAGTGCCACGGTTGAGGCCGATGGATCGCTGACCGTTGTCGAGGGACGCCAGTTCGATTTCGATGACGACATCAACGGCGTGTTTTGGGAGATCAATACGGGTACCAACCAGCAGGGCGGCACGGCGAGCGTCGATGTGCTGAGTGTCGAGGAAGAGGACACCGCGTTTAACAAAGTCGATAGCGCGAACAAGGGCGACTCTGGCGTCTATACGGTCGAGCAGACCGGTGACGGCGTAAGGATTAAGGTGTTCAGCCCTCACGAGAGCGGCGACAGTGCAATCTACTACGTGAGTTATTCCATGACCGGTGCGGTCATGAACTGGGCCGATACCGCCGAGCTCTACTGGAAGTTCGTGGGCGACGGCTGGTCTGCGGATTCCGACGATGTCGAGATGGAAGTGCGCTTCGCAAATGCCGCTGCCGGGACGGCGGCCGTCAAGGGCGATAACTTCCGCGCGTGGGGGCACGGTCCGCTGACGGGCGACGTGTCACTCGATGAGGACGAGCCCATGGTCACCTATGCCATTCCCTGCGTGCATCAGGGCGAATTCGCCGAGGCGCGCATCGCCTTCCCCAGCGACTGGGTGCCGCAGCTTGCCGCCTCGGGCGAAGAGCGCATGTCAACGATCCTGAGCGAAGAGAAGGAATGGGCCGACGAAGCTAACGCCCGCCGCGCTCACGCTCGCATGATTGCCAATGCACTTGCCGTGCTAAGTGTTGTTGCGGCGGTGGCCTTTACCGGCACAATCGTTATGCTCAAGCTGCGCAAGCGCAAGCCCAAGCCGCTTTTCCAGGACGAATATTTCCGCGATGTGCCTTCGGCCGACCATCCCGCCGTGCTTTCGGCCCTCATGAGCTGGAACGAGGTGCCCGATCAGGCATATATCGCCACGCTCATGAAGCTCACTGACGACCGTGTGGTCAAGCTGGAAGAAGCGACCGAGACCAAGAAGAAGGGTCTGCTCCGTCGCGAAAAAGAGGAGCAGACGTATCGCATCACAGTGACCGACGAGGCCTGGAAGGCTGCCAAGAAGGACGGCATCGATCGCGATGTGCTCAAGGTCTTCTTCGCCGGCGTTAAGCCCGATAAGGACGGAGTCCGTTCGCGTACGTTTAGCGAGCTGGAGGAGTACGCTAGCGAGCGCACCACATCTGTTGGCGACAAGCTCGAGGACTATCAGAACACCGTTAAGGGCAAGCTGGCCGATAGCGAGTACGTTGCCTCTGACGGCATTGTTGCAATGGTGTTTTGCCTGGTTCTTGGTATCCTGGTTGCCTTTGTTCCCGTGGGATCCATCTTCTTTACCGATGGCGCACAGGCGAACATTACCGCCGCGGTTATCTCGGTGCCGATTGTGCTGGTGGGTATCGGCGTGGGCCTTACGTTCCGCCGCTTTACGCCGGAGGGCGCCGAGGTGGCGGCTCGCTGCAAGGCACTTAAGCATTGGCTCGAGGACTTCACGCGTCTAAAGGAAGCCGTCCCCGGCGATCTGGTGCTGTGGAACAAGCTGCTGGTGATGGGCGTTGCCCTGGGCGTTTCGAAAGAAGTGCTGCGACAGCTGGCCGAGGCCGTGCCGCCCGAGGTACGCGAGGCCGACGGCTTCTACGACAATTATCCCTGCTACTGGTGGTACTACCATCATTACGGTATCGAGTCTCCGCTCGATTCGTTCGATGACGTGTATCACGAGAGCATCCGTGAGCTGGCGTCGAGCTCCGACAGCTCGAGCGGCGGCGGAGGCGGTGGCTTCTCGGGCGGCGGAGGCGGCGGCGTCGGCGGAGGCGGCGGCGGAACGTTCTAACGGTCGTAAATCATGGGATGGGCTTTTCTCGACAGCCGTCGGGGGAAGCCCATCCCATTTTTATGCGCTACCTACGAAGGCTGTCCCCAACGACTAGTCACTGGGAACGTTCCTAAATGACTAGGTATGGCTGCCAGGTTTAGGCGGTTAGGTCCAGCTCGTAGAGGAAGCTTTCGCGCGGCATGTCGTGACGGCGCTCTTCGCGGTTGGCGCGGTGCGTGGCCGTGCGCTTAAAGCCGTGCAGCTCGTAGAACTTCCACGAGCAGTTGGAGCCGGTGTACAGGTGCGCCCTCGTCGCTCCAAGCGAGGACAGGTGCGAGACCGCGGCATCGAGCAGAACCGTGCCAACGCCCAGGCCATGGACATCGCGATCCACGGCAAGCAGCGTGACCTCGTTGTCGTGCGGCAACGGGCTGCTCTCGAGCAGGCGGTTGTTGGTTCGGATGGTTGCGCGCACAAACGAGAGATACTCGGCGCAGGCATCAGGCTCCAGCTCACGCATCTGCGATAGCAGTGCGCGTTCGGTATCCATCCAATGCTCGTTGATAGTGACGCCGGAGTTCTGTCCTGCGCGTGCAAGTGCAATGCCGCGCGCCTCGCCGTCAATCACCGCAACCTGCGAAAACGTCGATGACGAAAGGCAATAGGCGAGGTCGCACGCGGCCTCAAGGCGGTTGTACTCATCGTTATCCGAATTATTATGCCAAAGCTGCTGCAGAATCAGCGCGATGGCGTCGAAGTCTTCGGTATCAAACGGTCGGTAGAGAACCCGCGAGACCATGGTGCCTCTTTCTTTTGCGGATGCATATCGAGCTCAGTTCTACCACGCCATTGGCATCAAATTATGGTGCCCCTGTGTTCCATGAACTCACCGTGCCCGGTGTCGTGCCCATCCCCTCCGCTCGCAAACTTTTTCTGCACATGCGCCCGTTGCGGGGTGCATCGATGCGCTCGATGCGCTACATTAAATCAGTATTTTCAATGCCGCTGCGCGAGCGCTGCAGATCGACGTATCACCGACTCACAGAGCACGGCGGCGTACCAGACAGGAGGACTGCATGGGATCTGATGTGAAGATCGCACGCGCGTTGATCTCGGTTACCGATAAGACGGGCGTCGTCGATTTCGCACGGACGCTGGTCGATGACTTTGGCGTCGAGATCATCTCTACGGGCGGCACGGCTCGTGCCATCGAGGACGCGGGCGTTCCCGTAACCCCCATCGAGGAGTTCACGGGCTATCCCGAGATGATGGACGGCCGCGTTAAGACCCTGCACCCCAAGGTTCACGGCGCGCTGCTGGCCCGCCGCGATTCCGAGCAGCACATGCAGGAGGCCGCTCAGCACGGCATTAAGCTGATCGACCTGGTCGTCGTCAACCTGTACGAGTTCGAGAAGACCGTCGCCAACCCCGAGGTCACCTTCGCAGACGCCATCGAGCACATCGATATCGGCGGCCCCTCCATGTTGCGCTCTGCCGCCAAGAACGCCACGAGCGTTACCGTCATTTCCGACCCGGCCGACTATGATGCCGTCCTGGCCGAGATGCACGAGACCGGTGGCTGCACCACGCTTTCCACCCGTCGTCGCCTGCAGGTGAAGGTCTACCAGACCACCGCCGCCTACGACACGGCTATCTCCCGTTGGCTTGCCGCCCAGGCAAGCGACGTGGCGGACACTTCTGCCAAGCTTGAGATCTCGCTGGAGAAGGTCGACGACCTGCGCTATGGCGAGAATCCTCAGCAGAAGGCTACGGTCTATCGCTTTGCCGAGGGCTGCGAGAACACCGCGAGCTCGCAGTTCCCGCTCGTTGGCTCCGAGCAGATCCAGGGCAAGCCGCTCAGCTACAACAACTATCTGGATGCCGACGCCGCTTGGAACCTGGTCCGCGAGTTCGACGAGCCTGCCTGCGTGATCCTCAAGCATCAGAACCCCTGCGGCTCCGCCGCGGCCGAGGACATCACGGCCGCCTACGACCGCGCGTTTGCCTGCGATCCCAAGAGCGCCTTTGGCGGCATCATCGCCTGCAACCGCGAGGTTCCCTATGAGCTGGTCGAGCACTTCGCCGATCAGAACAAGCAGTTCGTCGAGGTTATCATCGCCCCGAGCTACACTGCCGAGGCGCTCGAGCGCATGGCCAAACGCCCCAACCTGCGCGTGCTGGCTACCGGCGGCGTGGACCACGGCGCCCAGGTGGAGCTGCGCTCCGTCGACGGCGGCATGCTGGTGCAGGAAGTCGACCACGTGACCGAGGATCCCGCGACCTTCACGTTTCCCACCGACCGCAAGCCCACTGACGCCGAGATGGCCGAGCTCGAGTTTGCCTGGAAGGTCTGCAAGGGCGTCAAGTCCAACGCCATCCTGGTCTCCAAGGGCAAGGCCGGCATTGGCATGGGCCCGGGTCAGCCTAACCGCGTTGACTCTGCGCTGCTTGCCTGCGAGCGCGCCGAGGACTTCTGCGAGCGCGAGGGCGTGGAGAAGGGCGGCTTTGCCTGCGCAAGCGACGCGTTCTTCCCGTTCCGCGACAACGTCGACGTGCTTGCCGAGCATGGTGTGACCTGCATCATCCAGCCCGGCGGCTCCAAGCGCGACGACGAGAGCATCCAGGCTTGCAATGAGCATGGTATTGCGATGGTCTTCACGGGTGCCAGGCATTTTAGGCACTAGAGGCTTTCCCAAGCACCCGACCTTGCCCCTCAAACCGTCGCTTGCGTACATTTAGTACGCGGCGCTCCTCTTTCGGGGCAATCTCGGGCACTTGGAAAACCCTTAATGGGATGTTGTTCTATCCCATTAAGCTGATCGGTCGCCTGACCATATCGTCAAAATAATCTCCGCAAAAGACGGTCGCTCCGTTTGGAGGGCCGTCTTTTTGGTATAAGAGGACGGAATGACTAACACGAAAGGTATGACCATGCCCCAGATTGATGATGCCGAGCTGTTTGGCAATGCCGAGGATCAGCGTGCGTACGCGGACTTTTGCGCCAATCAGGAGGCGGTCGAGAAGTTTACGCTCGACAAGCCCGCGCTTGTCTGCCGTTGGCGCATGTCCAATAAAAAGGTGCCCATGCTCAACCGCCACATTCGCGCACTGTCCGAGCGCTTGGTGCAGGGCGAGCCGCTTACCCATAACATGCTCAGCTGGGCCAAGCAGCACGTTGAGTGGTCGCTAGCCGAGGGCGACTATACCGCGCACGATGGCGTGCTCATGCTGGTGATCGACGTTAACGGCAACGCCGCCATGACGGTGGGGGAGTACGAGCCGCTCGCCGATACGTCGGCCAAGGCGCTGCGTGCCCGCTCCGCCGAGGCCCGCTCCGAGGCCGACGAAACCGGCGTGGCGCCCGAGCTGCTCGCCGCCGTCGATAACGGCGAGCTTGCCTTTGTGGCGCCAGCGGACGAGTGCCTGTGCGGCACGGCGACGCTCATTGAGCAGCTGGCCCAGACCAAGGGCATCCCGGTCACGCGCGTAGATATTCCCGCACAGCTCAAGGGCGCCTTGTTCCTGGTGAGCGACGAGCACGGCGTGGTCCCCGCCGACGACACCGACGCCGCCGAGGCCGACGCCGCCACGGTCGCCTTCTTCGCCGACGGCTACGAAAAGCTCCGCGCCCGCCGCTAAATGATTTTTCTGGGACGGGGATTAAAAACTCATTTTGGTCTCCGTTTCCGTCGCGAGCGTGAGGCGGACAAAACACCCCCGCTTGCGAACAGTTCTGTCACCTTGGTGCCGCGCGAGGCGCGCACCTGCGGATCCGCGGTCATAATGGGGCAAGACAACCAAGAGGGGGGCGGAATCCATGGCGCTAATCTATATCGTTGAGGACGACGAGCCCATTCGTCGTGAGCTTATCGACATCCTTGCCCGCGCCGGGTTTGAAATCGAGGCCTGCGAATCGTTTGAGCATGTCTCGCGCGATATTCTCGCTGCCGCGCCCGACCTGGTGCTGCTCGACCTCACACTTCCCGTCAAGGACGGCCAGCATATCTGCCACGAGGTTCGCCGCGAATCCGAGGTTCCCATTATCGTCCTCACGTCGCGCACGACCGAGATCGACGAGGTCATGGCCATGACGCTCGGCGCGGACGACTTTGTTCCCAAGCCCTACAGCGCCCGTGTGCTCGTGGCGCGCATCAACGCACTGCTGCGTCGCACCGCGGCGGCAGGCGAGCGCAGCACACTTGTCCACAAGGGGCTGGAGCTCGACCTCGCCCGCTCCATGGTTACCAACACGCAAACCGGCACTAGCACCGAGCTCACTAAAAACGAGCTGCGTATCCTCTCACTGCTTCTGAGCCGCGCGGGCAAGATTGTTTCGCGCTCGGCCATCATGCAGGACCTGTGGGACTCCGACGCCTTCGTGGACGACAATACGCTCACCGTCAACATCAACCGCCTGCGCACCACGCTCGAAAAAATCGGCATCAAGGGGTATTTGACAACGCACCGCGGCCAAGGCTATTCGGTCTAGGGGCCGGCTATGTCGTTTGGCAAGTTCTTTAAAGACGCGCTGCTTCCCGTCGCCGTGTGGACGTGCGGCGTGCTGCTGAGCTGCTTTGTGCTGACGGTCGCCGGTGCACCCGTCTCTATCGTGGTCGTGGCGGTCGGTGTGTCCTTTATCTTTGGCATGCTCGGCATCGTGATCGAATACGCGCGCCGTCGTCGTTTTCTGCGCCAGCTGGAGCGTGCGGCAGAGGAGCTCGAGAGTCCCGCATGGGTGCAGGAGATGGTGCAATGTCCGACCTATGCCGAGGGCGAGCTCGAGTACGAGGTCTTGCGCCGGGTGGGCAAAGCCGCTTGTGACGAGGTTGCCGAAGGCAGGCGCCAGACCGATGACTATCGCGACTATATCGAGAGCTGGGTCCACGAGGCCAAGCTGCCTCTGGCGGCAGCCCATCTGATTTTGGAAAACCTGGATGGCAGCGAAGACGACCTGTCGCGTGTGGATGACCTGGGTCGCGAGCTTGCTCGCGTGGAGCGCTATATCGACCAGGCGCTGTACTATGCGCGCTCGGAGGTTGTGGAGCGCGACTACCTGATTCGTCGCTGGGACCTTAAGACCTTGGTGACGGGCGCGATTAAAGCCAACGCCCGCGAGCTCATCGCGACACACGTGGCGCCGGTGTGCGAGAACCTCGACTTTGAGGTCTTTACCGACGAGAAGTGGCTCGAGTTTATTCTGGGCCAGCTCATTCAGAACAGCATTAAATATGCGCGTGAGGACGGCGCAAAGATCGTGTTTTCGGGTGCGTTGCTGGACGAGGGTCTGGCAAGCGAGCGCATCGAGCTCACCGTTGCGGACAACGGCTGTGGCGTGTGTGCGGCAGACCTGCCGCGCGTGTTCGAGAAGGGCTTTACCGGCGACAACGGCCGCACCACCAAGCGTGCAACGGGTATTGGCCTCTACCTGGTGGCGCGCCTGTGCTCCAAGATGGGCATCGACGTCACCGCGGCATCCGAGCCGGGCGAAGGCTTCGTCGTAACATTCGTCTTCTCAACCAACAAGTTCCAATACTTTGAGTAGCCAGCCCGTCTTACGGTGCGGACGGCTGTGTTCCCGAACGTGAACTTAGCTAAGGCAATTGGCGCTATGTTCCCGAACGTGAATATAGCCGCAAGGATTTAAATGAATCGCCCCATAAAAAACGTGCCGCCCCAAACGGGGCGGCACGCCATCTTTTATCAGCCAACTCGTTGAAGTACGGTGACGAAGGCGCAAGGCCGGGAGGGGTTATCTAAGCCGACATCCCGCAGCCGCGAAGCGGCGAGGACGTCGGCGTGATAACCCCGCAGGCCCTGCGCCGGCGGGAAGGAACCTACTTCACGACCAAGATGTCGCAGTCCGTGTTGCGCAGCAGGAACGTCGAAATCGAACCCAGCAGCGCATACTTGATCGAGGACAGGCCGCGGGCGCCGCAGAGCACCAGGTCGGGCTTAACCACGTCGAGCATCTCGTCCTTGAGCGTCTCGCGAATACGGCCAGCACGAATCATGACCTCGACCTCGGGAATGTCAGGATTGGCCTTGGCCTCCTCGAGCTGCTTGGCAATGGAGTTCTTAAATGCCTCCTCTAGGCCGTTGACCAGATCGACCGGATAGGAACCGGCGCTCTCGAGCGCCGTGGAATCGATAACGTGGCCGATGATTAGCTTGGCGCCGTTGTTCGCGGCGACCTTGATGGCGCGTGCGAGCACAAAATCCTGCTGCTCAGTACCGTCGAGTGAAACAAATACCTTGGTGTAGCCCTCGTTCATGGTTTCCTCCTTGGTCTATCGCACGGGCGCGGGGCTCGTGCATCGGGCGGGCGCGGGCGCGTCGGCCGCCGGACACTTTATCTTGTTGCAGTTATACCCAAGGATTTGGGTTTGACCGCTCGCAATTCTGTGAACGGGCGAGTTTTTTGGTAAGGGTAGGCGTAGACGCGCCCGAACGGTTGATAATGGGACATCGCCCGCACCGTCCGCAGAACAATATCGGCGGGTGTCTAACGAGGGGGTCCCTTTGGATATTATCGAGCTTCTAAAATCTGCCTTCATGGGCCTGGTCGAGGGCATCACCGAATGGCTGCCTGTTTCGTCGACCGGTCACATGATCTTGGTGGACGAGTTCGTCAAGATGAACGTGAGCGAGACGTTCTGGAATATGTTCCTGGTCGTGATTCAGCTCGGCGCCATTCTGGCCGTCTGTGTGCTGTTCTTCCATGAGCTCAATCCGTTCTCGCCCAGCAAGGGCAAGGAGGGCCGTCGCGACACCTGGGTGCTGTGGGGCAAGATTGTGCTCGGCTGCATTCCCGCCGCGGCGATCGGCCTGCCGCTCAACGACTGGATGGAGGAGCATTTCTACAATGCTCCCGTCGTGGCGCTGGCGCTCATTGTGTACGGCGTGCTGTTTATCGTGATCGAGAACTGGCGCGCGAGCAAGCGCGAGGAAATGGCCGTTGCCGGTTCGTTTGGTTCGCGTGCTGTGGTGTCGGGTGGACGTCCCGCCGGTGCGCACTTTGCGGCGCCCGCCGCGGCTACCGCTGAGGATGAGGACGATGACGAGGATCTGGACTTTGGCTCCATCGCCACGCTCGAGGACCTGAGTTGGAAGACCGCACTGGGCATCGGATGCTTCCAGGTGCTTTCGCTGGTGCCTGGTACGTCTCGCTCCGGTTCTACCATCATCGGCGGCCTGCTTTTGGGCTGCACGCGTTCGGTGGCGTCCAAGTTTACGTTCTTCCTGGCCATCCCTGTCATGTTTGGCGCGAGTGCGCTCAAGCTGGTCAAGTACTTCATCAAGGGCGGCACGTTCGGCGCCAACGAGGTCGCTATCTTGGGCGTGGGCTGCGTTGTGGCCTTTGTGGTTTCGCTCATCGCCATCAAGTGGCTCATGGGCTTCGTCCGCCGTCACGACTTCAAGTGCTTCGGTGTTTACCGCATCATCCTGGGCATCGTAGTGCTCGCATATTTCTTCGTTCTGGAGCCGATGCTCGGCCTCTAACTTAGTCGACGCTGCGCGGCGGCCGGGGCGACAACTTGTCATTCAAAGGGGGTGGCATGACCAAAAGGTCTATGCCGCCCCCTTTTCATGCCAATTTGTTCGCCCTGGCCGCCGCTCGCTGCTGCTGCCATGACATCGGCGGTTTCGTGATTGCCAATAGATTGGTGCAAAGTAACCTGACCCCATTGCGCCAAATCCGCTGGGCGGGCCCGATTGTGGCGGACGGAGTCGTGGTGTGATTTGCGTCGGTGTCCGCGCGGCTCGGTATACTGGTACGGCTCAAACTATGGCGCCGCCCGCAGGCGCGCCGTCCGTCAGATGAGGAGTCGCCCATGACCCAGCCCTTGCCCTGGGAAAAGAACGCCGCGGTACCCGTGCCGCCCACGCCGGAACCCGTGCCGCTCGATGCATACACCGCCCCCGCCGCGCCGGAGCCCGAGCTCGTTCCGCTCGACATCTACGACGCTCCCGCGCCGGCACCCAAACCCGCCAAGCCGCTCGTCGACCTCGACAGCCTTAATCCCGCCCAGCGCGAGGCGGTCCTGACCACCGAGGGTCCGTTGCTGGTCCTTGCCGGCGCCGGCTCGGGCAAGACCCGCGTCTTGACCTTTCGCATCGCACATATGCTCGGCGACCTGGGCGTTAAGCCCTGGCAGATCCTTGCCATCACGTTTACCAACAAGGCCGCGGCCGAGATGCGCGAGCGTCTGGCGGCACTCATCCCCAGCGGTACCCGCGGCATGTGGGTGTGCACCTTCCATGCTATGTGCGTGCGCATGCTGCGCGAGGACGCTGACCTGCTGGGCTACACCGGTCAGTTCACCATCTACGATGACGACGATTCCAAGCGCATGGTGCGCGATATTATGCAGGCGCTCGGTATCGAGCAAAAGCAATTTCCCATCAACATGATCCGCAGCAAGATCAGTTCGGCCAAAAACGCCATGATCGGCCCCGAGGACATGCTCAAATCCGCCGACAGCCCCAACGACAAAAAGGCCGCGCAGGTCTACTTGGAGCTGGAACGCCGCCTGCGCGCCGCCAACGCGATGGACTTCGACGACCTGCTCGTGCGCACGCTCGAGCTGCTGCGCACCCGCCCCGAGGTGCTCGACAAGTACCAAGAGCGCTTCCGCTACATTAGCGTCGACGAGTATCAGGACACCAATCACGTCCAGTACGAGATCGCCAACCTGCTGGCCGCCAAGTACCAAAACCTCATGGTCGTGGGCGACGATGACCAGTCCATTTATAGCTGGCGTGGCGCCGACATCACCAACATCCTGGACTTTGAGCAGGACTTTAAAAACTGCAAGACCGTTAAGCTGGAGCAGAACTACCGCTCCACGGGCCATATCCTGAGCGCCGCCAACGCCGTGGTGCGCCACAACTCGCAGCGCAAGGACAAGCGCCTGTTTACGGCCGAGGGCGATGGCGAGAAGATCCAGGCCTTCCAGGCAAGCGATGAGCGCGACGAGGGCCGCTGGATTGCCGGCGAGATCGAGAAGCTGCACTCCAAGGGCACGAGTTACGACGACATCGCCGTGTTCTACCGCACCAACGCTCAGTCGCGTATTCTCGAAGATATGTTCCTGCGCGCAGGCGTGCCCTACAAGATCGTGGGTGGCACGCGATTCTTCGACCGTGCCGAGATCCGCGACGTCATGGCCTATCTTAAGATGATTGTGAACCCGGCCGACGAGATGAGCGTCAAGCGCGTCATCAACACGCCGCGCCGCGGCATCGGCTCCACCTCGATTCAAAAGATTGAGCAGCTGGCACGCGACAACCGCTGCTCGTTCTTCCAAGCCTGCGAGATCGCAACAGCCGAGACGGGCATGTTTAGCGCCAAGGTGCGCAACGGCCTGTCGAGCTTTGTGGCGCTGGTGCGCGAGGGTCGCCGCATGGACGGCGAGCTCAAGGACGTCGTCGAGATGATCGTCGATAAGACGGGCCTGCTGCAGGCTTTCCGCGCCGAGGGCACCATGGAGTCCGAGAGCCGCGCCGAGAACATCCAGGAATTCCTGGGCGTCGCCGCCGAATTTGAGGAGACGCACGAGGATATCGAAGGTACGCTCGAGAGCTTGGAAGAGCTGCGCGCTGCCGGTGTTGCCGATGTGCCTGCTAGCGCCGAGCCCGAGCCTGTCGTGGTGAGCGCGCCTGCGCCCGAACCGGGGCCATCTGCCCCGGTATCCTCGTTTGAGGCGCTCGTTGGCGCGCGTGACGCCGCGGGCTCCAATCCGCTCGATAGCTTGGCCGCTCCGGCGCTGTCTCCGCAGGATGCCCTGGCCGCCGCCATCGCGGGCAACGCGTATGCCGCGCCGACGGAGATGCCGGCGGGTGCCGTGCATGCCGACGAGATCGAGCGCACCTACGGTCCGCTCACCTGTAAGGCGCTGCCGGCGCTCATGGAGTGGCTGGCCCTGCGCTCCGACTTGGATTCCCTGGCCGGCGAGACGCATGCCATTACCATGATGACCATCCACTCCGCCAAGGGCCTGGAGTTCCCGGCGGTGTTCGTGGCCGGCATGGAGGAGGGTATCTTCCCGCACGTGCACGACTTTGGCGGTAGTGACGATCCGGGCAAGCTCGAGGAGGAGCGTCGCTTGGCCTACGTCGCCATCACGCGTGCTCGCAAGCGCCTGTTCCTGACCTATGCGGCCACGCGTCGCACCTACGGCTCGACCTCTGCCAACCCGCGCTCGCGCTTCCTCAACGAGATTCCGTTTGAGGATATCGAGTTTAGCGGCATCGGTTCTGCCGGTTTTGAGGGCACGGGCTGGGAGAAACGCGGCGACCGACACGGCACCTTTGGATCGGGTATGGGCTCGGACATGTATGGTGGCAAGGTGTTTGGTTCGCATACGCGCTCGACCGGCGGTTCCGGTTCGCGTGGCGGATCGAGCTTTGACGATTTCTTTGGCGGCAGCAGTTACGGGACCGAGCGCCATCGTGGGGTTTCGCCTGACGCCGGCCGTGTTGCCTCGACTTTTGGTTCGGGCGCGTCGCGAGCCAAAAAGCCGTCTTCCAAGGTGTCCCCGACGGTGGAGCGCAAGGTCGATCGTGCCAGCGCATCGCAGGACTTTGCCGCGGGCGATACCGTGAGCCACAAGACTTTTGGCACGGGTACCGTGATCTCGGTCGCCGGAGACATGATCGAGGTTCAATTCGAAAAGACCGGCCAGACCAAAAAGCTGATGAAAGGTTTTGCGCCAATCGTCAAGCTGCAGTGATCCCGGCGGACCTGGGCGGGCGTATAGGGCAACATCGCCTGCTCGGGCAGTCCTGCGCAAGACGGAGGCCACATTAAGTGGCCTCCTTTGCGTGCGGAACTCGCGATCGATGTTGCCCTATACGCCCGCCCAGGTCCTTGGGTAACGTTGCTAGACGAGCGTTGCTTTGCTCGTTCGCTTTTTGGTCTGGAGAGCCGGGTGGGCTGATATATATGGACAAGGGGCTCCCCCGTTGGTGAACGGGGGAGCCCCTTGTTGCGTTTGGGTTGTTGGTGCGAACTAGAGGTGGCTGATGATCAGTTCCATCTTGCCTTCGAGGTCGATGGAGCTGACGGTGCTCGGGGCCAGCAGGTGGCTTCCCTTGTGGACGGGGTCGCCGCAGACGGTGCCTTCGCCGTCGATGACCGACAGGCACATGAAGGGCCAGCGCTGGTCGAGGGTCTTGCTGCCGTTGACGCGCACGCGATCGACGGTGTAGCAGGGGTTGGACTCGAGCTCGGTCACGCCGTCCACCTCGGGCGCGGTCACCGTGCCGTCGGTCGGAGCCTGAGCATCAAAGTCGATGCAGTCGAGGCTCTGCTCAATGTGCAGCGGGCGCAGCTTTCCGTCGGTGCCGGGACGGTCGTAGTCGTACAGGCGATATGTCACGTCGCTCGACTGCTGCGTCTCCAGAATCAGCGTGCCGGTCTTGATGGCGTGAACGGTGCCGGAGTCGATCTGGAAAAAGTCTCCCTTGTGAATCGGCAGCACGTTGAGCATCTCGTCCCAACGGCCCCCCTCGATCATCTGCGCGGCCTCGGCGCGGTCGTGCGCGCGCTGGCCGACGATGATCGTGGCACCGGGCTCGCAGTCCAGTACATACCAGCACTCGGTTTTGCCCAGGCTGCCGTTCTCGTGCTTGGCGGCGTACTCGTCGTTGGGATGAATCTGGATCGAAAGGTCGTCCTTGGCGTCCAGAATCTTAATGAGCAGCGGGAACTCCTTGCCCTCGCAGTTGCCAAAGAGCTCGCGGTGCTCGGCCCACAGCCACGACAGCGTGTGGCCGGCGTACGGTCCCTCCGCAATCTGGCAGTCGCCGTTGGGATGGGCCGAGATGGCCCAGCACTCACCGATGGGACCCTCGGGAATGTCGTAGCCAAACACGGTCTCCAACTGGCGGCCGCCCCAGATCTTCTCGTGGAAGATCGGCGTGAGTTTAATCAAATCGGACATGTGCATACTCCCATAAGGTTGTGCGGGTGCCGCGTAAGACGGCTCAAAACGAGCGCCCGCGTGACTACAAAAACCTATGCCAACGTTACGTTGTGCAACTCAAAGCGATCGCCAACGTTGCGCGAGATCGAATACTCAAAGGCGGCGCCGCTGTCCAAAAAGCCAATCTGGGTGAGCTCGAGCAGGGGAGAGCCAAGTTTGGTGTCCAGACGCTCGGCTTCTTCCTCGGTTGCTGCCACGGCGCGAATGGTACGGTGGAAGCTCGAAATCTTCAGCCCACATTGCTCGCGGATGAAGCGGTAGACCGATCCGTACAGGTCCTTCTTTTTAAGGCCTGGAATCAGCTCGAGGGGCATGTAGGTGTACTCGATAACGATGGGCTTCTCATCGGCCTGACGCACGCGCACGACGTGATAGGCAAAGTCATCCTCGGCAATTCCCAGCTGGGCTGCGATGTCCGCTGGTGGATTAACGATCGAGAAATCGTAGACCACCGAGGTCACCTTCTCCCCGCGATGCTCATACGAAAAACCCTGGGTACGGTCGTTTTTGCCCTGGAAAAACGCCTGGCCGGGAAGCCCCGCCGTGTCCTTAACGTAGGTACCCGATCCACGCCGGCTGGTAATAAGACCTTCTTCGGTGATTTGCTCGATAGCTCGTTTGACGGTGATTTTGGAAACGTTATAGAGCTTGCAGAACTCAACGACGGTAGGAAGCTTGTCGCCCGGTTTAAGAGCGCCATCCTCGATAGTGCGACGAATATCTGCAGCTATCGCTTCGTATTTTGGGATCACGGAACCTCCTATCCAACCTGATTGAGTATAAAAGAAAGTATAGTTAACACCTAAGCATCCCTATTGTATATTTAAAAAGTTCGAGAAAGATATAATTAAAAGTCGCTTCGCATATAAACTAGAGCGCTCTAAATAGATAAACATCTGAGTAATGTCGTGTTAAGCGGCCATTCGCGTTTTCCCGGATAAAACCTGCCAAAACAAACCTGTCCTTTTTGGCAGGTTTTTGCCTTGGGAGCGGTACCATACAGGCAATGTTTAAACGAGAAAGGCGGGCTCCCATGGAACCTAAGCAGTATTACATCGGCATCGACGTCGGCGGCACCTCGGTCAAGGAGGGTCTGTTCGATGAGGACGGAAACCTGCTTGCCAAGGCCAGCGTGCCCACGCCTCCCATCGTTGACGCTGCGGGCTTTGCCGCGGTGACCGAGGCTATCGACCAGGTGGTCGCCAAGGCCCAGATTCCGCGTGCCTTTGTGTCGGGCATTGGCCTGGCCGTTCCGTGCCCCATCCCGGCATCGGGCGATGCCAAGGTCAAGGCGAACATCGCCATCAACCTGCCCGAGCTCAAGATCGCGATCCAGGAGCACTGCCCCGACGCGGTCGTTAAGTACGAGAACGACGCCAACGCTGCTGCTATGGGCGAGGCCTGGCTCGGCTCTGCCAAGGGCGTACAGAACGTGGTGATGGTCACCATTGGTACCGGCGTGGGCGGCGGCGTTATCGTTAACGGCGACGTGGTATCGGGCGTTGTGGGTGCTGGCGGCGAGATTGGCCACATGTGCCTGAACCCGGCCGAGGAGCGCACCTGCGGCTGCGGCGGCCATGGCCACCTGGAGCAGTATTCCAGCGCCACCGGCGTGGTGAGCAACTACCTTGCCGAGTGCAAGAAGGCGGGCGTCGAGCCCATCGAGCTGACCGGCCCCTCCGATTCCAAGGACGTGTTCCAGGCCTGCCGCGAGGGCGACAAGCTCGCGCTGGCCGCGGCCGATACCATGGCCGACTATCTCGGCCGCGCACTGGCGCTTATTGCCAACGTGGTCGACCCCGAGATGTTCCTCATCGGCGGCGGCGCCTCCGCCTCGGCCGATGTCTACCTCGACAAGGTTCGCGAGCACTTTAAGCAGTACGCGCTTTCCGCCTCGCGCGAGACGCCCATTAAGGTCGCTTCGCTCGGAAACGACGCCGGCATCATCGGTGCTGCCTACGTAGCCCTGCGCGCTGCCGGTAAATAGCTGGTGCAAGGGGGACAGGTTACATTGCACCAACATGGTGCAAAAGGGACAGCCTTGGCCCCCGTGCCTGCGCCCCAAAATATGCCGTGGCCCTTCCGTCTGCGAAGGCTCGGCATCGGCGTGCTACCATAGCTACGTCCAAGTACACATATCAAGTGGAGGATATCCATGGCAAACGTTCTTGTCTTTGGTCACCAGAACCCCGATAACGACGCCATCATGAGCGCCGTCGTCCTGTCCCAGCTGCTCAACCAGGTTGAGTATGCCGGCAACACCTACGAGGCCTGCGCCCTTGGTCAGCTTCCGGCCGAGTCCGCCAAGCTGCTCGCCGACGCCGGCATCGCCGAGCCCCGCGTGATCGAGTCCGTCGAGGCTGGTCAGCTCGTCGTCCTCACCGACCACAACGAGTCTGCCCAGTCCGTCGCCGGCCTTAAGGACGCCACGGTCTTTGGCGTCGTCGACCATCACCGCATCGGCGACTTCGAGACCGCCGGCCCGCTGCACTACATCTGCCTGCCCTGGGGCTCCAGCTGCACCATCGTCACCAAGCTCGCCGGCGTGCTCGGCGTTGAGCTTTCCGACGTTCAGGCCAAGCTGCTGCTCTCGGCCATGATGACCGACACGCTCATGCTCAAGAGCCCCACCACCACCGATGTCGACCGCGCCGTCGCCGCCAAGCTCGGCGAGCAGGTGGGCGTCGACCCGGTCAAGTTTGGCATGGAGGTTTTCCTCACCCGTCCGTCCGGCTCCTTCACCGCAGCCGAGATGGTCGGCAACGACATCAAGATGTTCGAGCCTGCTGGCAAGAAGCTGCTCATCGGCCAGTACGAGACTGTCGACAAGACCCGCGCACTCGGCATGATCGACGAGATTCGCGAGGCCATGCGCGCCTACGCCGCCGAGAAGGGTGCTGACGGCATTGTCCTGTGCATCACCGACATCATGGAGGAGGGCTCGCAGGTCCTGCTCGAGGGCGAGACCGAGGCTGCTCAGAAGGGCCTGGGCATTGCCGACGAGCACGACGGCGTCTGGATGCCGGGCGTCCTCTCCCGTAAGAAGCAGGTCGCTGCCCCCATCATGGCCGCCTGCTAGGTTTAGTCGACCAAACGCCACGACCGGATCGCGGAAGCCCCGTGCTCCGGTCGTTTTTTGTGCACGGCGCCGCGTCGTCTCTTGGATAGGCGTGCCCGTGCCGTTGAGCAAATAATGTTCAACCTGTGGTTCCGCTTTTCGGCCACGCTTGCGCGCTTGTCGTGCAGGGTAGGCTAGATGCAAGCGTAATACGTTAGAGCGCGGCGCCGCCACTTGGGCGGGCCGTGCTTTTTTAAGACGGGAGCTTTCCCGTGAAAGGAGCCGCCCATGGCAGCACCCGAGCAGCTGTTTAACGTTCGTGAGCGCAAGCGTTTTGAGCGCCACGACATTTGGGAGCGCATCACCGAGAACGGCACGATTTCCGCCGCCGTCATGGTCTTCGCCGCCATCGCCGCCGTCATTTGCGCCAACACCGATGCCTACGAGGCCATCCATCACTTTTTGGAGACCCCGCTGTATGTGGGTCTGGGCAACCTTACGGCCGGTCTTACCGTTGAGCTTTTCGTCAACGACTTCCTCATGGCGATCTTCTTTTTGTTGGTGGGCATTGAGCTTAAGTACGAGATGACGGTCGGCGAGCTCAAGAACCCGCGCCAGGCTATGCTTCCCATGCTGGCGGCCGTGGGCGGCGTCGTCGTTCCCGCCTGCATCTATCTGATCTTTAACCATGCCGGCGCGCACAACGGCTGGGCCATTCCCATGGCAACCGATATTGCCTTTGCGCTGGGCGTGCTGTCGCTTTTGGGCAACCGCGTGCCCAACGGCGTGCGCGTGTTCTTCTCGACGCTCGCCATCGCCGACGACCTCATCTCCATCGCCGCCATCGCCATCTTCTACGGTCAGAGCCCCAATCCGTTTTGGTTGGGCGCCGCCGCGCTTGTGACCTGTGCGCTCGTGTGGCTCAACAAGACGCAGCATTACCGCCTTGCCCCGTATTCGGTACTGGGCCTGCTGTTGTGGTTCTGCATGTTCAAGAGCGGCGTGCACGCTACGCTTGCTGGCGTCATCCTGGCCTTCACCATCCCGGCCAAGTGCGGTGTTAAGCTTGATAGCCTCACCGATTGGCTGGGCGAGTGTTTGCCGCTGCTCGATGACCGCTACGACGACGAGGCGCACATCCTGGGCCAGCATGACTTTACCGTCTCGACCACCAAAGTCGAGCGCGTCATGCACCGCGTGACCCCGCCGCTCATCCGCATGGAGCGCCTGATCTCCACGCCGGTCAACTTTGTGATCCTGCCGATCTTTGCGTTCGTCAACGCACAGGTTCGCCTAGTGGGCGTGGACATGAGCACGCTGCTCACCGACCCGGTGACGCTCGGCGTGTACTTTGGCATGCTGCTGGGTAAGCCGATCGGTATCTTTGGCATGACGTTCGCCCTAGTCAAGCTCAAGGCCTGCGAGCTGCCGCACAATGTCAACTGGCATATGATTGCCGGCGTGGGCATTCTGGGCGGTATCGGCTTTACCATGTCGATTCTCATCAGCGGCCTCGCCTTCCCGACGGCCCAGTTTGAGGTTCTGGCCGCCAAGGCCGCTATTCTCGCCGGCTCTGTCACCGCGGCCGTACTTGGCATGATCTACATGAGTGTAATCTGCAAGCACCCCGCGCCCAAGAACGAGTAGGCGCGTAGAAACAGACGCCAGAGCCTGCTCGAGCGCGTGTAAAACGCGGTTTTGAGTGGTACTTGCCACCTGCCGGACACCCCAGTGGCCAAAAAACGCCGTTTGTGAGTACTGTCACAAACGGCGTTTCATTTTAGGCGCGAAAAATAATGTACAAATCTATTCTGTCTGTGCATTAACGATTGCGTGGCTGGACGAAAAATGCCGATGCATCCTTCCAAAACCGGGCACAAAAGGCCAAGATTGGCCTTTTTAATTCAAAATCGCTGTTACTAAAAAAGTAACAGTACTCATATTTGCTATTTTTTGACCACAGGCCCCAATGACTAGGTTTATTCCACGGTGCCGTAGATGGCGCCCCAGCCGTGGGCGGCCAAGGCGGAGTTGAGCTGGTCGCAAAGTGACTGGCGGTCGTAATAGCCGGGCGGCAAAAGGTTCACGATTTCCATGAGATCGGGTGCCAGGTCCAAGATTTCGGCCTGTACGATCAGATCCAGGCGGTCGATGGCGTGGCGGTCGTAAAACAGTCCGTCGACCAGGCGCTGAAGGTCGCCGAATTCCTCGGCCTGGAACGATCCGTACTCCATAGTGCCTCCTTGGGCGCTTCATGCCGGCATGCGCGGCGATTCGTAATTCATTGCGATGGACTTAATCTATCACGGCTTCATAACGTTGCGACGGTAGCGGTCTATACTTAGAAGAATTGCAACGTACCGCTTCGTGAAAGGTCGCACCCATGCAGACGATCTACCAGAAGATGGAAACCACCGAACTCGATGCCGCCATCGAGGCGCTCAAGGCCGAGGTCGCCGAGGTCAAGGCCAAGGGCCTGGCGCTCGACATGGCCCGCGGCAAGCCGTCGCCCTCCCAGGTGGACATCTCTCGACCCATGCTCGATATCCTCAATGCCGATGCCGATCTGCACGACGGCAACGTCGACTGTTCCAACTACGGCTGCTTTGAGGGCATTCCCTCGGCACGCAAGCTAGCGGGGGAGTTCCTGGGTTGCCCCGCCGAGCAGACGCTCGTGCTGGGTTCGTCGAGCCTGCTGATCGAGCACGATATCGCCGGTATGTTCTGGCGTTGCGGCTCGTGCGGCAACGAGCCCTGGGAGGCTTACGAGGCAGCGCACGACGGCAAGAAGGTCAAGTTTCTGTGCCCTGTTCCCGGCTACGACCGCCACTTTGGCATCACCGCCGATCTGGGTATCGAGAACGTCCCCGTCGCGATGACCGACAACGGCCCCGACATGGACGAGGTCGAGCGCCTCGTCGCCGCCGACGATTCCATCAAGGGCATCTGGTGCGTGCCCAAGTATTCCAACCCCACGGGCATCACCTTTAGCGAGGACACTGTGCGCCGTCTGGTTGAGATGCCCACGGCCGCACCCGATTTCCGCATCTTCTGGGACAACGCCTACTGCGTGCACGACCTGTACGACGAGACCGACGAGCTCGCAAACATCTTTGACCTCGCTCGCGCGGCGGGCACCGAGGACCGCGTGGTGGCATTTGCCTCGACGTCCAAGATCACCTTCCCGGGCGCCGGTATCGGCTTTATCGGTGCGAGCCCCGCGGTCATCGCCGAGTTCTCCAAGCGCCTGAAGGCCGGCCTCATCAGCGCCGACAAGCTCAACCAGCTGCGTCACGTGCGCTTCCTTCCCACCATCGAGGCGGTCAAGGAGCACATGAAAAAGCATGCCGAGTTTTTGCGTCCGCGCTTTGAGGCCGTTGAGCGCAAGCTCACCGAGGGCCTGGGCGGCACGGGCTGCGCCACCTGGACGCATCCCCGCGGCGGCTACTTTGTAAGCTTCGATGGTCCCGAGGGCTCGGCCCAAAAGGTCGCCGCGCTGTGCGCCGACCTGGGCGTCAAGCTCACGCCGGCCGGTGCTACCTGGCCCTATGGCAAGGATCCGCGCGATACCAACATCCGCATCGCGCCGAGCTATCCCACGGTCGAGGACCTGGAGGCCGCGCTCGATGTGCTGGTGCTGGCCGTCAAGCTCGTCGCTGCCGAGCTTGCGCGTGCCGAGCGCGCCTAACGCGCGGCTTCCCGTACTATCCGCACTTTCGATACGTAAAGGAGCGTATACATGGATTTGGGTATTTCCACCAACCCCACGCCAGAGCTCTACACCATTAAGGTAACCGGCGAGATCGATATCTCTAACGCCGATAGCCTGCGTAATGCCATCGACCTGGCGCTCGAGCAGCCCACTGAGGCCGTTGAGCTCGATTTTGCCCAGGTGAGCTACATCGATTCGACGGGCATTGGCGTGCTCGTGGGCGCCGCGCACCACGCGGTCGACCACGGCAAGCGCTTTAGCTGCACCAATGTGCAGCCCCCGGTGATGCGCGTGGTCCAGCTGTTGGGTGTCGACCAGGAGATTTCGATCACCGCTGCATAATCTTTGCCCCCAAAAGGGCGTGCCGTTTGGCATATGTTTGTGATGCGCTCGGACGTTTTGGCGTCCGGGCGCTATACTTGACCGAATGAATAGACGAGTTCCGGCCGAATGGCGCGGTGCGGGCTCGACTCACATCGAGCCTTGGAGGTATGTGTGTTTGGTATTGGAGAGGGTGAGCTCGCGATCATCGTGGTCTTCGGCTTTTTGCTGTTTGGCCCGGATAAGCTCCCACAGATGGGCCGCACGATCGGCCGTGCCATCCGTCAGTTCCGCGAGACGCAGGAAAAGATGACGGCCGTTGTTCAGTCCGAGATTATCGATCCGGTAAGTGAGGCCGCTTCGGCACCGGTCAAGCCCAAGAAGACTGCCGTCGATGACGATTCCGATGCAGACGAGGATGCCGTCGAGACGGCTGCGCCCGCAAAGAAGGAGACCTTTGCCGAGCGCCGTGCCCGCCTTGCCGCCGAGAAGGCCGCGAGCGAGGCTGCCGCCGAGGGCGAGGGTGCTGCTGAGGAGTCCGAGGCCGAGGGCGCCGAGCCTGCCGCTGCCGCCGAGCCTGTCGTCGAGCCCGAGCCTGCTGCAGAGCCAGAGTCCGAGCCCGAGCCGGCAGAGCCCACGACGGCTGACCTCTACGCCCGTCGTCCCCGCAAGCGCAAGGCCATCGTCGACCAGCTCGCTCGCGAGCTCGAGGCCGAGGACGAGGCCGTTGCCGAGGCTGCCACCGCCGACGCCTCGAAGGGAGGCGATGAGTAATGCCTATCGGACCTGCGCGCATGCCGCTCTTCGATCACCTGGGAGAGCTCCGTCGCCGCCTGACTATCGTGGTCGTGTCGGTGTTTGCCGCCGCCATCGTGCTGTATTTCGCCACGCCCGTGGTGCTCGACATCCTGGAAGACCCCATCCGCTCCTTTGTGCCGGACGGTAAGTTCTACATCACCACCACGCTCGGCGGCTTTGGCCTGCGCTTCTCGCTGGCCATCAAGATGGCCGTGGTCATGTGCACGCCCATGATCATCTGGCAGATTCTGGCATTTTTCCTGCCGGCACTGCGTCCCAACGAGCGCAAGTGGGTTGTGCCTACGGTGCTCGCCTCGACGGTGCTGTTCTTCCTGGGCGCAATCTTTTGCTACTTCATCATTATCCCGGCAGGCTTTGAGTGGCTCATCGGCGAGACCTCTGCCGTCGCAACCGCGCTGCCCGACCTGGAGAACTACGTCAACATGGAGCTGCTCTTTATGATCGGCTTTGGTGTGGCGTTTGAGCTGCCGCTCATCATCTTCTACCTGTCCGTCTTCCACATCGTGTCCTACGCGGCCTTCCGCGGCGCCTGGCGCTACGTGTACGTGGGCCTGCTTGTGGGCTCGGCTGTGATTACGCCCGACGGCTCGCCCGTTACGCTGGGCCTCATGTATGGTGCCCTGCTCTCGCTCTACGAGATTTCGCTCGCCATTGCCCGCGTGGTCATTACCGCGCGCGAGGGCAAGGAGGGCTTGTTTGTGAGCCGTCTGGACCTGTTCTCGGACGATGAGGACGACGAGGAGTAAATCGGTATGCACGAGGTTGGCATTGTCAACGGCATACTCGATACAGTGATTCGCGCGGCGCGTGGGGCGGGGGCCTCGCGCGCCGTTTTGGTAACGCTGCGTATCGGGGATATGACCGAAGTTGTGCGCGAGGCGCTCGACTTTGCGTGGGAGACATTTCGCGATGAGGACCCGCTCACGCGAGGCTGCGAGCTTGCCGTGGAGGAAGTCCATCCACAAAGCGAGTGTCTGGACTGCGGGGAGGTCTTTGAGCACGATCGCTTCCATTGCCGCTGTCCCCAATGTGGCGGCGCCAACGTGCGTCTGCTGCACGGCCGCGAGCTCGACATCGCAAGTATCGAAATCGAAACCCCCGACGATTAGCCCGCTAGCCATCTGGTGATGGGGTATAAAGGGGCCAAAGTAAGGAGCGCTAAGTATGGCTGAGAAAACGATTGATATCGCGTCGCCGATTCTGTCGCGCAACGAGCGCCTGGCAGATCAGCTGCGACAGCGATTTAAAGAGACAAACACCTATGTGATCAATGTGCTGTCGAGCCCCGGTTCGGGCAAGACCACCACGATCCTGGGCACCAACGAGCGCCTGCGCGACAAGGCTGGCCTGCGCTGTGCCGTCATCGAGGGCGATATTGCCTCGGATGTCGACGCCATCACCATGAAGGAAGCCGGCATGCCCGCCATCCAGATCAACACGGGTGGCCTGTGCCACCTCGAGGGCAACATGATCATGGAGGCCGTTGACGCGTTCGACCAGGCGGTGGGTCTTCAAAATATCGACGTCATCTTTATCGAAAACGTGGGCAACCTGGTCTGCCCGGTCGACTTTGACCTGGGCGAGAACCTGTCCATCATGATTCTCTCGGTGCCCGAGGGCGACGACAAGCCCATCAAGTACCCGGGCATCTTCCAGCACGCCGGCGCGCAGCTGCTCAATAAGGTCGACGTGGCCCCGGCTTTCGATTTTGACATGGATAGGTATACTAGGACACTCGATGACCTCAATCCGCAGGCGCCGCGGTTTGCCGTGAGCGCGCGCAAGGGCGAGGGCATGGATGCCTGGTGCGATTGGCTCATCGGGCAGATCGAGCAAGCAAGGGCGTAAATCGGCCGCCATACGGGCGGGCGTAGCCGCAGAGACACGAGATAGGAGCCTCTTTTGAAGCTCATCATCGCAGAGAAAAACGACGCCGCGCGTCAGATTGCCGAGCGGCTGTCCACGGGTAAGCCCAAAAAGGACAAGGTGTACAACACCGCAATCTACCGTTTTGAGTGGAAGGGCGAGGAGTGCGTGACCATCGGCCTGGCCGGTCACATCCTTGCGCCCGATTTTTGCGACAGCGTGCTGTTTGATAAAAAGCTGGGCTGGTATTCGGTTACCGAGGACGGCGAGATGCTGCCGGCCGACATGCCCGATGGCCTGGCTCGTCCGCCTTACGACACCAAGCGTAAGCCGTTCCTTGCCGACGGCATCTCCATCAAGGGCTGGAAGCTCGAGAGTCTGCCCTATCTCACCTGGGCACCCGTCATTAAGCTGCCGGCCGAGAAAGAGCTCATTCGCTCGCTCAAGAACCTTGCCAAGAAGTCCGACAGCGTCATCATCGCTACGGACTTCGATCGCGAGGGCGAGCTGATCGGTTCGGACGCCCTCAACAAGGTGCGCGAGGTGGCGCCGGACTTGCCGGTTGCCCGCGCCCAGTATTCTTCGTTTACCAAGGCCGAGATCACGCAGGCCTTCGATAATCTCGTCTCGCTCGACCAGAACCTGGCCGACGCAGGCGAGAGCCGTCAGCACATCGACCTCATTTGGGGTGCGGTGCTGACGCGCTACCTGACGCTCGCCAAGTTTGGCGGCTTTGGTAACGTGCGCTCCGCCGGCCGCGTACAGACGCCGACGCTTGCCCTGGTGGTCGAGCGCGAGCGCGAGCGCATGGCGTTTGTGCCCGAGGACTATTGGCAGATTCGCGGCATGGGTGCCGCGCAGGGCGCTGCCGAGGACGATCGCTTTAAGATCGCGCACAAGACGGCGCGCTTTACCGACAGGGATGCTGCTGTGAAGGCGTACGGCCATGTTGACGGCGTCGCGACGGCAACCGTCGCCGCGGTGACCAAGCGCTCGCGCAAGCAGCAGCCGCCCACGCCGTTTGCGACCACCTCGCTGCAGGCTGCCGCCGCGGCCGAGGGCATCTCGCCTGCGCGTACCATGCGCATCGCTGAGTCCCTCTACATGGCCGGTCTCATCAGCTACCCGCGTGTCGACAATACCGTGTACCCCGCGACGCTCGATCTGGGCGCCGTGGTGAGCGACCTGGCAAAGATCAACCCGGCGCTGGCGCCCGTATGCAAAAAGGTGCTTGCCGGTCCCATGAAGCCTACGCGCGGCAAAGTCGAGACCACCGACCACCCGCCTATCTATCCCACGGGCGAGGGCGATCCGTCCACGCTCGACGGCGGCCAGCGCAAGCTCTACGACCTCATCGCCCGCCGCTTCCTGGCGACGCTCATGGGTCCCGCGACCATCGAGAACACCAAGCTCGAGCTCGATGTGAACGGTGAGCCGTTCGTGGCTTCGGGCGATGTGCTCGTGACCCCGGGTTTCCGCGAGGCCTACCCGTATGGCCTTAAACGCGACGAGCAGATGCCGCCGCTTGAGCAGGGCGATACGGTCGACGTATTCGACATTAAGCTCGAGGCCAAGCAGACCGAGCCGCCCGCGCGCTACAGCCAGGGCAAGCTCGTGCAGGAGATGGAGAAGCGCGGCCTGGGCACCAAGTCCACGCGCGCGAGCATCATCGAGCGCCTGTACGCCGTGCGCTATCTCAAAAACGATCCCGTGGAGCCGAGCCAGCTGGGCATCGCCATCATCGACGCACTGACGCAGTTTGCCCCGCGCATCACGAGCCCCGATATGACCAGCGAGCTCGATGGCGACATGACCCGTGTGGAGCGCGGCGAGGATACCGAAGAGCATGTCGTGACGCACTCGCGCGCGCTGCTGGCTGGCGTGCTCGACGAGCTGCTCAAGCATACGCAGGAGCTGGGCGACGCCATCAGCGACGCCGTCACGGCCGATGCGCGCGTGGGCGCCTGCCCCAAGTGCGGCAAGGACCTGGTTATGAAGACGAGCGCCAAGACCCGTGGCAGCTTCATTGGCTGCATGGGCTGGCCCGACTGCGACGTGACCTATCCGGTGCCGAGCGGCGTCAAGGTGAGCCCGCTCGAGGGCGAGGCCGCCGTGTGTCCCGAGTGCGGTGCGCCGCGCATTAAGTGTCAGCCGTTCCGCCAGAAGGCCTTCGAGATTTGCGTGAACCCCACATGCCCCACCAACTACGAGCCCGACCTTAAGGTGGGCGAGTGCAAGGTGTGTGCCGAGGCCGGACGCCATGGCGACCTGATCGCGCACAAGAGCGAGAAGAGCGGCAAGCGTTTTATCCGCTGCACCAACTATGACGATTGCGGCGTGAGCTATCCTCTGCCGGCGCGCGGTAAGCTCGAGGCGACGGGTGAGACCTGCCCCGAGTGCGGCGCCCCCATCGTGGTGGTCAACACGGCGCGCGGCCCGTGGCGTATCTGCGTGAACATGGACTGCCCGACCAAGGAGAAGAAGCTCGCCCGCGGCCGCAAGACCACGACCAAGGCGAGCACGGCAAAGAAGACGACGGCGGCCAAGAAGACGACGGCTAAGAAAGCCACTGCCGCCAAGAAGGCGACCGCGAAGAAGTCGACTGCCAAGAAAGCAGCCGCCGACAAGTAACGGCGCAGTCGGAACATTGACTAAAACAAAAACGAGCGAGGACCTCAAAATCCTCGCTCGTTTTTTATCCGGCAGTTAGGGACGTTTCTTTTCTGCCGGCAGTTTAGGAACGTCCCTAACTGCCGGCTCGGGAACGACAAAGCGCTAGTTCACTTCGACGGGTTTGGCGCCGGGATAGCGCTCCTCAAAGTCTAGGCGGTACTTATTGTCATTGGTGCCCGCCACGTTGTCGCGCGACAGCGGCGCCACGATCTCATTCTTGTGGTCCGCAGGCTTGGCGTATTTCAGGCTGATCTCCCAGGCATCACAGATTGCGTCAATGCGGTGATTCAGGTCGTCGTACAGGGCAACGATGTCTTTCCAGGAGCTGTAGTTCTTGGAGCTCGTCGGGACGTCTAGGTCCTCGACGATGTCGTAATACTGCTCGATGGTGTCCTCCGTGCGCTCGGCGACGTCGGCGAGATTTTGACGGGTGGTTCGATCCTCTTCCAGATAGCTGCCGTTGAAGTTCTGTGCGCAGCCACGGACGTAGTTGTCGAGGTCTTCGAGCAAGTCGTAGTATTCGCTCAGTCGGCGGTAGAGGTTCTGCTCGGAGAGCGTTGCTTCGCCGCCATCCTCGTCGTCATCGTCATCATCGTCGTACAGGCTGTTGGGATCGCCGAGAGGCTTTAGGTCATCGTCATCGACGTCATGGTGCAGCTTAGCTACCTCGGCAGTCGTCTGCGTGGCGGCGTTGTCGAAAGGCTTGATCACAAAGAAAACGACCAGGGCGATGATGATCGCCACCAGCACAACGATAACGGCGATAAGCGGCCCGGTGCCGCTCTTTTTGGGAGCGGGGGTCTGTGGCGAAGCGGGCGCGTATGCGGGAGCCGGCTGCTGTTGGGGCGAGCCGCTCGCGACGGGTATGCGCTGCGTGGTCTCGACGGCCGCGGGGCCTGCGGCGGGGTCGGGGCGATAGGCGAGGGGGTCGTCCGCCTTGGCTTGCGGCGTATCAAGGGAGCCGGTCTGCTCAAAAGCGGGCTGGCTATCGCTCGCGGTTGTTTGCTCAACGGGTGCACCGCACGAGGTGCAGAACTTGGCATTATCTGCAAGAAGCTTGCCGCACGAGGCGCAATACCGAGACATTGCCACTCCTTTCGCCACATTTCAATGCAATACGACGATTATACCCAGCGTCCAAAATTCCCCATCATAAGTTGCGGTGAAATAGGGACTGTTTGGCGGTCTCAGAGCTTCAATCAGTCCCTATTTCACCGCAACTTTGGAAAGGCACCTTTAGCCATTGGGGACGCACCGAGCACTGGGGTATCATGGCTTGGTTGCTATAAATCGCATTTACGCGCCTTGTAGGAAGGGACTGCGCCCATGGCTTTTGAGCCCGCTCAACATAGCTTTATCACGCTCGAGGGCGTCGATGGCGCCGGCAAGTCCACGCAGGCGCGCCTGCTTGCCCGCGCGCTCGAACTCGCTGGCTACCAGGTTGTGAGCCTGCGCGAGCCGGGCGGTACCGCCATCAGCGAAAAGATCCGTGCTCTGCTGCTCGATCCCGCCAACACGGCGATGGGCGACACCTGCGAGTTGTTGCTCTACGAGGCGGCGCGCGCTCAGTTGGTGCACGAGGTCATCGTGCCCGCCCTTGCTGTCGGTAAGGTGGTCCTGTGCGATCGCTTCTACGATTCCACGACCTGCTATCAGGCGTTTGCCGATGGTCTCGACCGTCAGATGGTACGCGATGCCAACAACCTGGCTGTCGCCGGTACGCATCCGGCGCTCACGCTCGTCTACCACATCACACCCGAGCAGGCGGCGCTACGCATGGCAGCCCGTGGCGCGGCAGATCGCATGGAGGCAAAAGGCATGACCTTCCAAGAGCGCGTCTACCAGGGATTTTGCGCCATTGCCGCCGAGGAACCAAACCGCGTAAAGCTCATCGACGCGACCGCGACCGTCGAGGAAGTCTTTGAGAGGACGGTCGAGCAGATTCGCGCGTACGGTCTCGACATTCCGCAAGATGCTGTCGCCGCCGCGCTTGCCCAGGAGGCCGAGTAACATGGCCCCCGCTCAGGCAAGCCTGCTGGCCAAGCTCGACACCCAAGAGCGCGTGCGCGACTTTTTGACCAATGCCGTCGCCGGCGGTCGTGCATCGCACGCCTACCTGTTTTTGGGCGCGCCCGGCGCGGGTAAGCTCGACGCCGCGTGGGCGCTCGCCCAAGCCTTCCTGTGCGAGCAGGATGGCTGCGGCTCATGCGATAGCTGCGTGCGCGTCGCCCGCCATACACACCCCGACGTGCACTATTACACGCCCGAGAGCGCCACGGGCTACCTCATCGCCCAGACCCGCGAGCTGCTCGACGACGTGCCTCTGGCGCCCATCCGTGCCAAGGCCAAGGTCTACATCATCGACCGTGCCGAGCAGTTGCGCGCCAACACCGCCAACGCACTGCTCAAAACGCTTGAGGAGCCGCCCGAGGGCGTCATGTTTATCTTGCTGGGCACCTCCGCCGACGTGATGCTGCCCACCATCGTGAGCCGCTGCCAGTGCGTGCCGTTTCGGCTGGTGTCGCCCGCCGTGGCCGCGCAGGCCGTGAGCCGCGCCACCGGTCAGGATATTGCGCGTTGTCGCATGGCCGCCGCCGTGGCGGGCAGCCCCACGCGCGGTATCGAGTTCCTCAAGAGTGCCGAGCGCCAGGACGCCCGCCGTCAGATGGTTCGCGCCATCGATTCGCTCATCGCCGCCGACGAGGCCGACGTGCTCGGCCGCGCCAAGTCGCTCATCGTCGCCGTTAAGGCGCCGCTCGCCGAGGTCAAGTCCACGCAGGAAAAGGTGCTCGAGCAAAACGCCGACTACCTGTCGCGTGGAGCATTGAAGCAGCTTGAGGACCGCAACAAGCGCGAACTCAACGCGCGCGAGCGTTCGGGTATCATGGAAGCGCTGGCGAGCGCGCGGACGCTCATGCGCGACGTGCTGCTGACGCTTCAGGACGAGGCGGCCGACGTGGTGAACGAAGACGTGCGCGACACGATCGGTCGGCTTGCCGCCGCGACCAATGTTGCGGGTGCCACCCGGGCGCTTGAGGCAGTCGCGACCGCCGAGCGCAACATCGCCAGAAACGTTACTCCCCAGCTGGCCATCGAGGTCATGCTGTTCGATATCAGGAAGGCACTGAAATGCCGTTAGTCGTACCCGTTAAGTTTACCTACGCCTCGCGCGACCTGTGGTTCGATCCGCAGGATCTGGATATCCTCGAGGCCGATTATGCCATTTGCTCCACTGAGCGCGGAACCGAGATCGGCCTGGTCACGGCCGATCCCTTTGAGGTGCCGCAAGACGAGATCGGTCAGCCGCTTAAGCCCGTGCTGCGCGTGGCGAGCGACATCGACCTGCAGCTTGCCGACGACCTGGCCATCCAAGGCGACGAGGCCATGGTCGACTTCCGCCGCCTGGTCAAGGAGCTCGACCTCGAGATGAAGCCGGTGGGCGTCGAGTACCTGTTTGGCGGCGAGAAGGCCGTGTTCTACTTTGCGGCAGAGGAGCGCGTCGATTTTCGCCAGCTCGTCAAGGATCTGTCCTCGACGCTGCACATTCGCGTCGACATGCGCCAGATCGGCGTGCGCGACGAGACCCGCCTGGTGGGCGGCTATGCCCAGTGCGGACAGGAACTCTGCTGTACGCGCTTTGGCGGACAGTTTGAGCCCGTCTCGATTCGCATGGCAAAAGAGCAGGACCTACCGCTCAACTCGTCCAAGATTAGCGGCGTTTGCGGCCGCCTGATGTGCTGCCTGCGCTACGAGTTCGAGGCGTACAAGGACTTTAAGAGCCGTGCGCCCAAAAAGAAGACGCTCATCGATACGCCGCTTGGCAAGGCGCGTATCCAGGAATATGACACGCCGCGTGAGCAGCTGGTGCTGCGCCTAGAGAACGGCAAAGTCTTTAAGGTCAACCTGGCCGATATGGCGTGCTCGGAGGGCTGCAAAAAGAAGGCTGCCGAGCAGGGCTGCAACTGCCGTCCCGACTGCGTGACGCGCGACGTGCTCGAGCGCATCGAGTCGCCCGAGATGCGCCTGGCGCTCATGGAGCTCGATCGCGAGAACGGCGTCGACGTGGGCGATGGCCTGTCGAGTGCCGACCGTCTGGCCGGCACGTCGATGCCCAAGCGCCGTCGTCGCGATGTCGAATCCGATGCTCGCGCCGGTCAGGGTCAGGGCGAGGGCCGTGGCCGCGGAAAGGGCCGCGGCAAGGCCGAGGCGCCCGAGGCCGAGGAGGCCGCCGGTGGCCGTCGCCGCCGCAAGCGCGCGGGCTCGGGCGATGCCGGCGAGGCTGCAGCCGCGGGCAAGAACGCCTCTCGCGAGCGCGAGGTTCAGCAGCCCCAGCAGCAGAATCGCGGCGGTGGCATGAACCCCACACGTCGTCGCCGCCGTCATCTGTCGAGCGAGGAGCGCGAGGACGCCTTCCGCGCCGCAGCTGCTCGCGAGGCCGGTGCCGCTTCCAAGGGCGCCTCGGCCTCCGATGCGCCTGTCGACAAGAGCGGCAAGTCACGTGGCGAGGAGGAGCGCGCGCCGCGTCCGCGCCGTCGCCATTCCTCGGGCGCGCAACAGAAGCCCTCAGTGCCCTCCGTGGCCGATCAGGTCTCGGATGGCGAGGTCAAGGTCACGCGCCGTCGTCCCGGGGATGGCGGGGGAGCGGCTGCCAAGGCTTCGCGTGGCGCCGCTCGCGACGAGCGCGAGCCGCGCGAGAATCGCGGTGGCGAGGGCTCGGCCGACCAGGGTCAAAAGCGCCGTCGCCGTCGTCGTTCCCGCAAGCCGCGCCAGGATGGTGGCGAGGGCTCGACCCCGTCTTCGTCCGCACCACAACCGCCCGCCGGCGAATAACGCCCGCGAGCGGATTTAACCCGCCTTGCCCCGAGCGCATCGGGGTATCATAGCGCCGAATCAACAACCCTCCCTGCGATCGAGCGTAGGGAGGGTTGTGTCTTGAAGAGCCATCTGAACATATTGAGCCGTCTGCAGAGTGCCGGTGCCCTACCGTTTGCGGACGAATTGCTACCGTTTGCCGAGCGCGCGACGTACGAGGCGCTCGAGGCATTGTCGCCAACACGATGTACCGGCTGCGAGCGCGCCGGTGCGCTTATTTGCCAAGACTGCCTGGCCGCGCTCACGCTCATCGACCCACGTCATAGCTGCACCCGATGTGGCGCCCCGTTTGGGGATTTGCTGTGCACTGAGTGTTCGGTCGAGGGCACGTCTTCGGCAATGGCCGAGGCGCTCGATCGCTGTCTGGCGTGTGCCGTCTACGCACATCCGCTGCCGCGCATCATCAAGGCGTACAAGGATGCGAGCGAGCGTCGCCTGGCACCCTATCTGGCGGAGTTGCTCTACGACACTGCCTTGCATGCCCAGGTGGCAGCCCCCGATCGTTACGGCAGTGTGCTGTCCGGCGCCGATGCAGTGGTGTTTGTGCCCGCGACTGCGGCGGCGTTTCGGCGGCGTGGATTCGATCATATGGAAGCAATCGCGCGCTCGTTTTGCGATCTTTCAGGTGTGCCGTTGCTGGACGCCCTGGTCAAATACGGTCATGGTGACCAGCGCGAGCTCGGTCGTAAAGAACGACGTGAACGCGCCCGAGGCGTGTACGAGACCGTTGAGGACGTGCGGGGCAAGCGTCTGCTGCTCATAGATGATGTCATTACCACGGGCGCGACTATGGCAGCAGCCTCGGCGGAGCTTAAGCGTGCCGGCGCCGCAGCAGTCGATGGCCTCGCTATCGCACGCGTTTGGTAGGGGTGGTTTTGTGGCAGTGAAGATAGCGCGGCTTGACGAGCCGGCAAGCGAGCAACTGGCTGCCTCCGTAATCCTGACCGGCGCCTCGGCGCTGCGCATGATGCGCGCCGAGCGCCGACAAATGGGTTACATCAGCTGGAGGGACCTCGATCCCGATGAAGAGCGCCGTGTGCTGCATGCATCGTCTCCCTCGGCCGAGGACATCTATATTCCCGATTTGGTGCGGATCGGGGCCGTGAGTGGCGAGGCCCAAGAAGACCTGTGCCTGCTGGTGGGGTCGGCGAAGCAGCGTCGCCGCATGCCTGGTACAAGCTGGTCCGTTTGTTCTACAGGCCTGCCGGCCGCCTCGATTTTGGAGGTGGAGCCGGGGGTGTACAGCTTATCTCCCGAGGCCCTCTGTGCCGCCGTTGCACGCGAAGTCGGCTGTATCCAGGCATTTGCCCTGGCCCAGGAGCTGTGCTCCAAGATTTCGCTGAGCGATCGCGGGCAGTATCTGCCCCCTTACAGCTCGCCCACCGTGAACAGGCTTGCAAAGGATAAGGATCAGCCGTCAAATGTGGGCTACTTTGAGGTCGAGCCAGTGCTGACGCCCGATCGCCTGGCAGATTACCTTGCGGCATGCAAGGGGAGCGCGACCAAGCAGCTGCGGCGGCTGTGCCCCTTTCTGTCGGAAAACCTGCGCTCACCCATGGAATGCATCATGCTTGCCATGTTTTCGCTTCCGTTTTCCTATGGCGGATTTGCCTGCGGTCCCTTTAAGACCGACCACAAGATCGAGTTCAACGACCGTGCGCAGGCGATCTCGGGGATGCCGCATGCGGTTTGCGATGCCTATCAGGAAGCAGCTCGGTTTGACCTGGAATACAACGGTGAGCAGGGCCATTCGTCTCGCGGCGGGCGCATTCACGATGAAAAACGCAATACGGGTTTGGCGTCCATGGGAATCGAGGTCGCGACGGTCAACAACGAGATGCTCTGCGACATGGAGGCGTTAGAGGCGCTCGCATGGCGCATGTACCAACGCATGGGAAAACGATATCGCAACCGTGTTGACGCTTGCAGAAAGAAACAAGAGGCGCTATTTAACACGCTGCGGGCGTGTTTTGGGCTTAAACCCGCCTAACAATGCTCTGAAACAGGGGGTTGAATATATGCTCTGGCCAAAATATAGCAAATATGAGTACTGCTACAAATTCGGTAACAGCAAAATCAGGGATTTTGGGACTAGAAGATGACGTAAATCAGAAAAATATTAAACAAATGTGGAATAACCTGGCATCAATCTGATGTTATAGAGCATGAAAACTGTTTGCAGAGCCAAAAATTCCTGCCACTAATTTGATAACAGTACTCATATTTGCTATTTTTTGCCCACGCGCCCCAAGACAGGTGTGTTGGGGCTCTCCGCAGGGGGAGCGACTGGCTCAATCAGAGCGCGTGCGGTCCGTCCCGACCTGCGAAATCTGTACTCGCGATGCGAATAACGTCCCTAACCTTAAACTATAGCTTGAACTTAGCTATAATGCCCTACGTTCCTGCCAGGCTGTGGTTGCGGACGGACGAAATGCCCATCCTAGTCCAAGACAGACGCGGTCAAAGGGATCCACGTAAGCGACCGCGTGCGCGCGGCGCGATCATGGCGCGTCCTAGATGTAAGCCGCACCGTCCGTTCTACTTTCATTGGGGCAATACCGCCTCGCGGGCGAGCGGGCCAGTCGTGAAGGTGGCTGCGGCCTCCCGAGCAAACGCCCCGGTGCGCAAGTGTGGGGTCAAATACCAGGTCAGCTGGTGGGAACAACCCGATATTCCGTGCAGGGCACGGATCGTATACGACACAGAAGGCAGGGTAGTGGACATGGTGAGGGGCAGCTTGATGCATGCGGCTCGGTTAGGTGCTGGGACCGCGGCGGTCATTGCCGTTTTGGGCCTGAGCGGATGCGCGTTCAATCCACTGTCCACGTTCACGACGCCCACGATCGACCAGATCGAGCGCGAGACCGTCACCCCCACGGTATCGGACGATGCCCTGGTCGCGCCGGGAACCCTGACGGTCGCCCTCGATACGTCCGACGCCCCGCAGGCCATGCAGGATGCCGACGGAAACCTCACGGGCTATGCGGTCGATGCTGCTCGTGCCCTTGCATGCCGCATGGGCCTCAAGGTCGCCTTTGTCGATGCGTCCTCGGCCGATTCCGTGCTCAGCGATAAAAAGGCCGACATCTTTATTGGCGACATCAAGTCTGCGGGCGGCGACATCAGCTCGCTTGGCACCTGTCTGTACGATGCCGCCGCCGTGTTTGGCAAGACCAGCGATGGAGAGCCCCCGAGCGTCTCAACTGACACACTCAACACAGCCACCTTGGGCGTCCAGATGTCCTCCGCCTCGCAGGAGGCGCTCGCCAAGCAAAGCATCACCGCCAACCAGAAGACCTTCTCCAACATCAACGAGTGCTTCGAGGCACTCGAGTCGGGCGAAGTCGATTACGTGATCTGTGATTCCACGGCCGGTGGCTACCTCGCGCGCCTGATGAGCCAGATTTCCTATGTCGGCACGCTCGAGGCGCCCTCCACACTTGGCGTCGCAGGCCTTAGCTCTAACGATGGACTGTGCCGCGCCGTGAGCGATGCCCTCGACGACATCACGGTCGACGGTACACTCGAGGCAGTCCACTGCGTCTGGTATGGCAGGATGCCCTACGACCTCACCACTAAGACGGTTTCGGGCGCTAACGTGCAGCCGGGCGACTCTGAGTCCAGTGAGACCACGTCCTCCGGCAGCGAGTCCTCCGATTCCGACAATGAGACCGCATCCTCCGAGGACAAATCGTCCAGCCAGGAAGGCGCCATCACCGACGACGACATTAACAAACTCAATAGCTAGTTATTGCTAGGGGTGGTGTCTCCTATACGTTGGAAAGGACACCTCTTCACGGTTTCAACACGCACTGCCGGGCTTCCCCGATGGGGGAGCCCGGCTTTTTCATCCCAATAAAACCAGCAGGTCAAAGCCAATTTTCGGGACCAAATACAAAGCGGCCGGCCCCCTCCTATAGCGCACTTTGCTACGGAAAAGTGCGAGACTTCGGTATGCGGTATCAAGCAGTCGTTATTCGGGTCTTTGGGGATTCGCGTGATTAAATGCACGGCAATGGGTACATAGCCAGTACAGTAAGTCCCCGAGGCAGATTGGAGCCACGTATGGATATCAAGGTTTCTGGACGCAAGACGACGGTAACCGATGCTCTGCGTGCGCATGTGGATGAGAAGATCGGCGAGGCGCTCAAGGTTTTCGATATCGAGCCCATGACGGTCGACGTCGTGCTTCGTTATGAGAAGAACCCCTCGAACCCCAACCCGGCAATCGTCGAGGTCACGGTTCGTGCCCGCGGTTCTGTGATTCGCGTTGCCGAGCACGGCGCAGATATGTATGCCGCCATTGACCTCTCCGCCGATAAGGTTACCCGCCAGCTGCGCAAGTTCAAGACCAAGGTCGTGGACAACCGCCAGGGTGGTGCCAGCGCCGCGGATGTCGCGCCGGTCGAGCGCGTCGAGGATCTGGCCGACCTGCTGCTGCCCGAGGAGGAGGACGACCTTCTCGTCCGTGAGAAGGTTATTGACGTCACCCCGATGACCGAGGAGCAGGCGCTGGTGCAGACCGATCTGCTGGGTCACGACTTCTACGTGTTCGAGAACGCGACGACCGGTCTCATCAATGTGGTGTATCACCGTAAGAATGGTGGATATGGCATCATCAAGCCCCGCATCGAAACACTTGACGAGTAAAATACGTTAACTTGCATGAGTTAACGGTTGGCGGCCATCCCATGCGGGTGGCCGCCTTTTTTACGTAAGGAGTCGCTTTGATGGACAAGGCTGCATCTACCGGCCATTCGGACCGTTGCCGCATCGTCGTCGATACCTGCTGCGACTTTAGTCCCGAGGTCGCCGCGAACCTTGATGTCGATATCCTGGGTTTCCCCTTCATTATCGATGGCGAGGAGCGCACGGATGACATCTGGTCGAGCATGAGCCCTAAGGAGTTCTACGACCGCATGCGCGCCGGCGCCCGCGTGTCCACCTCGGCTGTGTCGCTCGGTCGCTATATCGAGTTCTTTACCGAGTGCGCCAAAGAGGGCACGCCCACGGTCTACCTGTGCTTTACCTCGGCGCTGTCGTCGAGCTACAACTCCGCGTGCCAGGCGGCAGATGCCGTGCGCGCCGAGTATCCCAACTTTGAGCTCTACGTGGTCGACAACGCCCTACCCTGCGCGACCGGCGAGCTCCTGGCGCTCGAGGCCGTGCGTCAGCGCTCGGCGGGACTGACTGCCAAGCAGCTGGTCGATTGGGCAAACGAGGCCAAGACCTACGTGCACGGTTACTTTACGCTCGAAAGCTTCGATGCGCTGGCTGCCGGCGGCCGCATTCCGCCCGCGGCGGCGCAGCTCACGGCAAAGCTCGACGTCAAGCCCGAGCTCTCCTACGACCTGGCCGGCTCGCTGTCGCTGATCGGCGTCAACCGCGGCCGCAAGAAGGCGCTCAAGTCCATCCTCAAGTCGTTCCGCGAGAACTACGTGCCCGACCGCACCATGCCCATCGCCATCATGACGGCCGATGCCGACAAGGACGGCGATTGGCTCGAAGCCGCCATCCGCAAGGAGGAGGGCTGCGCCGACGTCACGATTATCCGTAGTTCCGTCGGTCCTACCATCGGCTCGCACGTGGGGCCCGGCATGGTGGCACTTGCGTTTTGGGGTAAGAACCGCGCAGACAAGGCGTCGCTTTCCGACCGCATCGCCCGCCGCGTGCGCGGCCAGTAGGCAAGCGCTGCGTCCGTAATCGCCCTCGACTCACAGCCCAAACGCTGGCACCGAGTATTCAACCTGGTAATAACACCCAACCCAAAAGGAAAGGTTTCATGGCAAACAAGCTCTCCGTCGCATTTATCGGCACCGGAATTATGGGTGCCCCCATCGCCGGTCACATTCTGGACGCTGGCTATCCCGTCACGGTCAACAACCGCACCAAGTCCAAGGCCGCAGCGCTCGTTGAGCGCGGTGCCGTCTGGGCCGATACGCCGGCAGATGCCGCGGCGAACGCCGACGTCGTCTTTACCATGGTGGGTTATCCCTCCGAGGTCGAGGAGCTCTACCTGGCAGGTGACGGTCTGCTCGCGTGCACTAAGCCCGGCGCGGTCCTGATCGACCTTACCACGAGCTCGCCCGAGCTGGCGCGCGACATTGCCGAGGCCGCCCAGGTCTCCGGCCGCATGGCGTTTGACTGCCCCGTCACCGGCGGCGAGTCGGGTGCCATCGCCGGCACGCTCACGGCTATCGTGGGCGCCACCGAGAACGACATCGCGCCGGTCCGCGACATCCTTTCCACCTTTGCGGCAACCATCTGCTGCTTCGATGGCGCCGGCAAGGGTCAGGCTGCCAAGCTTGCCAACCAGGTGTCGCTGGGCGCCTGCATGGTTGGCATGGCAGACGCCATGGCGTTTGCCGAGCTGAGCGACCTTGATCTTGAGAAGACCCGTCAGATGATCCTGGGTGGCACCGGCAAGTCCGGCGCCATGGAGAGCCTGGCGCCCAAGGCGCTCGACGGCGACTACAAGCCTGGCTTTATGGTCGAGCACTTTATTAAGGACCTGCGCTTGGCGCTCGCCTATGCCGACGACCGCGAGCTTGCGCTGCCCGGCGCCGACGTGGCCTTTACGCTCTACGACATGCTCGACGCCATCGGTGGTGCCAAGCTGGGCACCCAGGCCATCACGGTCCTCTATAAGGAGGAGGCCGACGCCATCGCCGCCGGTCTGGACTGGTCGCAGTATCGTCCCGAGGAGCATGGTGCTCACGAGGAAGGCTGCGGTTGCGGCGAGCATGGCGACGACCACGAGTGCGGTTGTGGCCACCACCATGGCGAGGACCACGAGTGCTGCGGCGGCCACGGCCATGACGACGGCCACGAGTGCTGCTGCGGCCACCATCACGGGGAGTAGCGCCCATGAGCTGGACGTTCGTGGTGCTAGCGCTGGTGCTCTTTCTCTTTGCGATCTACATCGGCTTTTTGTGCGGCCAGTGGGCCTGCGAAAAGCGCGTCATCACCAAGCGCGACTACTGGATTGCCAACTTTGCAGGAGCGGCGGCAGTCGTTCTGCTGACCTGGGTGTTCTCGCTGTTCCCGCTGGTGCAGTTTGCGCCGATCGGCTGGCTCGGCGGCTTTATCGCCGGCCTTAAGATGAGCTTTGGCGAGTCCGTCGGTCCGTGGCGCAAGCACGACGAGGTCTTTAACGTCAACAAGGCTCATCGCGCCGCCGCCGACGCGGGCGATGCCGAGGAGCGCCGTCGCGCGCGTCGCAATGGCGCGGCCGACCGACAGCTCATCTCGGTCACCGATGACAGCAAGGGTGCTGGCAAGCACGCTAAGAAATAGTAAGAAGAGGTAACTATGGCAGAAAACAAAGACGAACAGCTCACCGACGAGGAGCTGGCACAGCTTCAGCTGGCAGAGGAGAACGAGAACGCCGTCGACCGCCTGGTTCAGGAGCTCGGCTGCCCCACGCGCCGCATCCGCCAGTTTGCCGCCCGCGTGCTGCATCTGCTTGCCGAGCGCGATCCCCAGCGCGTCGTGCCCTGCGTGCCCGCGCTGATCGAGGCGCTCGACCGTCCCGAGGCTCAGACACGCTGGGAGGCCCTCGATGCTTTGACGGCGCTCGCCACCACCTGCCCCGAGCAGCTGGGCGATGCCTTTGAGGGCGCCGAGACCGCGCTGTTCGACGAGATTTCCTCCACGCTGCGCTATGCCGCCTTCCGCCTGCTGTGCGTGTGGGGCGCCACGAGCGTCGAGCGTTCGCGCGAGGCTTGGCCCATCCTGGACGAGGCCATTCAGTGCTACCACGGCGACCTCGAGTATCGCGACATGCTCGGTTGCCTGTACGAGTTTGGCCAGGGCGAGATTGACGCCGAGGTCGCCGAGAAGCTCGCGCTGCGCCTTAAGTTCGATGCCGAGAACGGCAAGGGCAGCTATCTCAAAGCCCGTTCGAGCGAGATTTGCGAAATGCTTGTTAAACGCTTTGACTTGGATCTCTCCAAAAAGAAGAAGCGTGCTAGCGTTAAAAAATCTGACGACGCTGAAAACGAGGAGTAACAGATTATGGCGCACGATGTAGTCCTGATTCCCGGTGACGGTATCGGTCCCGAGATTACGCAGGCCATGCGCCGCGTGGTCGAGGCCGCCGGTGTCCAGATCAATTGGAACGTCCAGGAGGCCGGTGCCGGCGTCATGGACGAGTTTGGCACGCCGCTGCCCCAGCACGTGCTCGATGCGGTCGCCGAGACCAAGGTTGCCATCAAGGGTCCCATCACCACGCCGGTCGGCACGGGTTTCCGCAGCGTTAACGTCGCCCTGCGCAAGCATTTTGACCTGTACGCCTGCGTGCGCCCCTGCCTGTCGCAGCCGGGCGACGGCTCGCGCTTCCGCGACGTCGACCTGGTCATCGTGCGCGAGAACACCGAGGACCTCTACGCCGGCATCGAGTTCGATGAGGGCGCTGCCGAGGTCGAGGAGCTCTCGCAGCTCGTTGAGCGCTCGGGCCAGAAGACCTTCGCTGCGGATTCCGCCATCTCAATTAAGCCGATTTCCATCGCCAAGAGCCGCCGCATTGTGGAGTACGCCTTTGAGTACGCCCGCCGCTGCGGCCGCAAAAAGGTGACGGCCGTGCACAAGGCCAACATCATGAAGGCGACCGACGGCCTGTTCCTGCGCGTGGCGCGCGAGGTGGCTGCCAACTATCCCGATATCGAGTTCAACGACAAGATCGTCGACGCCACCTGCATGGGTCTGGTCCAGAACCCCAACGACTTCGATGTCCTGGTGCTGCCCAACCTGTACGGCGACATCGTGAGCGACCTGTGCGCTGGCCTGGTGGGTGGCCTAGGGATGGCCCCCGGTTCCAACATCGGTGCCGACTGCGCCATCTTCGAGGCGACGCACGGCTCCGCGCCCGATATCGCTGGCCAGGATATCGCCAACCCCACGGCCGAGATTCTCTCTGCTGCGATGATGCTCGATCACCTGGGCGAGAACGACGCGGCCAATCGCATTCGCGCCGCCGTTTCTGCCACGCTCGACGAGGGTGAGCAGGTTACCGGCGACGTTCGTCGTGCCCAGACCGGCTCCGTTGAGGGCGCTGTGGGCACGCAGGCCTTTGCCGATGCCGTTATCGCGCACCTGGCCTAAGGCATGCAGACTGCAAACGCCTAAATAGTACTTAAGTGTTTGCGTATAACCTGAGAATCAATACGCCCGGCGCTCTGTCGGGCGTATTCTATTGCGGACTATGTTTCCTAACAAGGAGTAACTGATATGGGTCTGATTCAAAAGAAGGACGAGAAGGACGAGATCGACGGCATCCAGATCATCGAACGCGGCGAAGGCCCCGACGGTGATGAGGAGGAGAAGATCGATCTGGTCGCCGGTACGTCTGCCGAGCACATTGCTGCCGGTACGACGGCCGAGGAGGAGGACGCTCGCCTGGAGGCAAAGATCGCCGCGGACGCCGCCGACGAGAACCTCATGCCCGAGGAACAGGACGAGGACGACGACTCCGACGAAGACGACCATGCATCCAAGCACAAGAAGACGATGATTGCCGCCTTTGTGGTTGCAGTCGTGATTGCTGCCGTGATTGGCTTCTTTATTGGCAATGGCGGCTTTGGCGGCAAGGGAGTCGGCTCGGCGACCCTGACTGAGGACCAGCTCGATTCGACCGTGGCAAGCTACAGCTACAACGGCAAGAAGAGCGACATCACCGCGCGCGAGGCCATTGAGAGCCAGTACAGCCTCGATACTGTCAAGGATAGCGATGGCAACTACACCGCTCCGTCTGCCGACGTCATCCTGTCCTACGTGCGCAACAAGATCCTGCTCGATGCTGCCGAGGACGAGGGCATTACCGTCTCCTCTAAGGAGATGAAGAAGTACGCCGAGGATTCCATCGGCACTTCGGACTACAAGACCATGGCCACGCAGTACGGCGTGTCCAAGGACCAGGCCAAGCAGATCGTCCGTCAGTCCGCTACGCTGCAGAAGCTCTACAAGAAGAAGGTGGGCGACAGCTCCGCAAGCATGCCGACTGCTCCGACCGAGCCTTCTGACGGCAACGAGGAGACCGCGAGCAAGGACTACGCCGACTACATCATCAACCTTGCCGGCGATGAGTGGGATAGCTCAAAGGGCACTTGGAAGGATGCCGACGGCACCTACGCTAAGGCCTTCGCTGACGATGCCTTTACGGCCGATAGCGCCACCTACAAGCAGGCCATGACCGCCTACTACACTGCTTATCAGCAGTACTCCTCGCAGGCTTCGAGCGCCAGCTCCAAGTGGACCGAGTATGCTAACGGCCTCTACGCCAAGGCTAACATCAGCATCTACGGCCTGTTTGCGTAAGGGCTGCCCGAGCCACCGAGTGCGTAGCCAAAAAGTCTGATAAGCCCGCTAGAACGGATATCGTTCTAGCGGGCTTTTTGCACTGTGGGGAGGGCGATGAGAGGGGGTGGTTGTATGCAAATTTTGGGACACTTTATTCATATAAAGTGAAAACGATTTCGGCTAAACTGGTAGTAACAATGTGGTACCACTGTTCATCTGGTAGTAACCAATTTTGAGACGAAATCGAATGGAAATTGCTAAGAATTAGTTTGGTAATGAAAGAAACGCACCATGTCTACCTGCGTAAATTACCGTTTACGGGCCAAAAATAACCGTTTGGCAACGATATAGCAATTTGAACGAAATGTGGTGGACGTTTGAATTGAGTGTGTGCTACCGTACATACCAGCAACCCCAAATAGGGACTGGGTTGTCTAAGTTTGCGCATCAATGCCGGCAAGCGGAGAAGCCGGTATGCATAAGGCGCGGACATGGAACTCGTTGGTGAACAACGAAAGAAAGGTTGGAGGAGATACCATATGATGAAGTACCTCCAGAAGCTCGGCAAAGCGCTGATGCTTCCCGTCGCGGCGCTTCCCGTCGCAGGTATTCTTATGGGTGTGGGCTACCTGCTCGCTCCCGCAGTCATGGGTGCTGCCGGTGACACTACCGGTTTTGCCTATACCGCCGGTTTCCTGCTCATCAAGGCAGGCGGCGCTCTTATCGATAACATGGCCTGGCTGTTCGCAGTCGGCGCCGCTGTCGGCCTTGCCGACGATCACGATGGCACCCTGGCCTCGCTGGCCTCGTCGCCTTCCTGATGATCCAGCAGCTCCTGAACCCCGCTGTTGTTGGTACCATTCGTGGTATGGACGCCGATGCTCAGACCGCTTGGCTTGCCACGACCGAGGGCATCGCGTTCTCCAAGATCGCTGGTAACTCCTTCATCGGCATCCTGTCCGCCATCATCGGTGGCACTTGCTACAACAAGTTCAAGGACACCCGTCTTCCCGACTGGCTGGCTTTCTTCTCCGGCAAGCGTTGCGTCGCCATCATGACCGCCGTCATCTGCATCGTCGTCTCCGTCGTCCTGCTCTTTGCTTGGCCGCTCATCTTCGGTGCTCTTGTTGCTCTTGGTGAGGGTATCGCCGCCATGGGCGGTATCGGCGCTGGCATCTACGCCTTCCTCAACCGCCTGCTCATCCCGACCGGTCTGCACCACGCTCTGAACAACGTGTTCTGGTTCGACACCATCGGCCTGGGCGACCTGACCCACTTCTGGGCTGGCGAGACCTCTGCTGACGTCAAGTGGAGCCTCGGTATGTACATGTCCGGCTTCTTCCCCTGCATGATGTTCGGTGTCCCGGGCGCTGCCCTGGCTATGGTTCAGACCGCTAAGAACAAGAAGGCTGCTATCGGCCTGGTTGTCTCCGCTGCTATCTGCGCCTTCGTCTGCGGCGTCACCGAGCCCTTCGAGTTCGGCTTCATGTTCCTGTGCTTCCCGCTCTACGTCGTGTACGCTGCCCTCTACGGCATCTTCACCATCGTCACCTACTATGTTGGTTTCCGTGCTGGCTTCTGCTTCTCCGCTGGTGCTACCGACCTCCTGTTCTCCTCTAGCCTCCCGGCTGCCGCCAACACCTGGATGATCATCCCGCTGGGCATCGCTGCCTTCGTGGTCTTCTACCTCGTGTTCCGCTTCGCCATCACCAAGTTCAACCTCATGACCCCTGGTCGCGAGGATGAGGATGTCGAGGAGACCTCCGCTTCCGCCGCTGCTGGCGACGACAAGTTCGCCGCTCTGGCCGCCGCTGTTCTTGCTGCCGTCGGTGGCAAGGAGAACGTCAAGACCGTTGACTGCTGCGCTACTCGCCTGCGCTTCGAGCTCGGCGATTCCGCTCTGGTCGACGAGGCTGCCTGCAAGAAGGCCGGCGCTCTGGGTGTCATGAAGATGGACAAGGGTGCTACCCAGGTCATCATCGGCACGCAGGTCCAGGCTGTTGCCGAGGAGCTCAAGAAGCTTCTCTAAGCCTTAAAGACGTATCTGTCTTGCAAAGGGTCGTCCCGCTCCGCGGGGGCGGCCCTTTTTGCTACCTCAATACTTGATGCAGCGATGTAATTGGTATTACAGTACACAGGCAATCAACTGGCAAACATTATTGAAATATGCTTGTTGACCTGCTGTTATTCCATTAAAACTGCTATAGTACGTGGTGTCTGGTTACAACCAATTTCGAGTCATATATCCGGCAGGTATCATTATGGCAATGGGAGCGCGCAAACAACCTCTGTACGATCAGCTCGTCGATTTGCTGACCGATAAAATCGATCACGAGCTTCGACCCGGCGACTATTTGCCGTCTGAGCGTGACTTGTCGGAGCGCTACGGGCTCTCGCGTACGACGGTTCGCCTTGCCCTACAGGAGCTTGAGCGCCTAGGCTTGGTGGTTCGTCAGCGCGGCCGTGGAACCATGGTGTGCGACCGCTCTCTGCAAACGGCAAACCTCTCGCAAATCTATAGCTTTACTGAGCAGATGAAGGCGATCGGCCGTGTGCCCAAGACGACGATTCTTGAGTTTACCGAGGTCGAGGCTGACAAGAATATTGCCATAGAGATGAACGCGCGTCTTGGCGAGCGTCTGTACAAGATCAAGCGCCTGCGTATTGCCGATGGTGTGCCGCTGATGATTGAGTGTACATATCTGCCGAGTCGTAAGTTCTTTGCGCTTAAGCGCCCCATGATCGAGAACAAATCGCTATACGACATGATCGAGCAGGACTTTCACGAGAAAGTTCGCGTGGCAGAGGAGGAATTCTACGCGAGTATTGCCCGCCATTCCGACGCTCGTTTGCTCGAGATTGCCGAAGGCGCACCGGTCCTGGATTTGATTCGTACCACATATGACATGAACAACGAGGTTATCGAGTATACGCGTTCGGTTGCGCGCGCCGACCAGTTTAAATACAAGGTCTACCACAACCGCGCAGTCTAGAGTTATTGGGTATAAACGGCTTGGCGTGTTTTGCGGCGGGTGCAAAATGTGCCAAGCGCAAGAAGGCAACGAACAATCGCTCGAATTAACAATGCAGTGGTTTTTGATCCGCCCTAAAACGCACTGCGGGTACGGGAGCATAGATGAGCACGTATGCTATCAAGGCCGACAAGTTCTTTTTGCCGGCGGGGCCGCAGCTGGGCGGCTTCCTGATGGTCGAAGACGGCGTCTTTGGCGCCTGGCAGGCCGATGAGCCCGCTTGTGAGATCAAAGATTATTCGGGTACATGGATTGCGCCGGGCATGGTGGACACCCACATTCATGGCTTCTATAACCATGCCACGACCGATAACGATGCCGAGGGCATCAACATCAGCTCGACCGAGCTCGCTCGTCGTGGTACCACCAGCTGGCTGCCTACGACCTTTACCGACGGTGTGGAGCAGATCAGGGACGCCTGCGCTGCCATTGCACAGGCGGACGAAGAGCGTGGACCTGAGTTCTGCGGTGCTCGTATTCAGGGCATCTACCTGGAGGGTCCGTTCTTTACCATGAAGCATGTGGGCGCCCAGAACCCTGCTTATCTGATCGACCCGTCCGCGAAAGTTTTTGACGAGTGGCAGGAGGCCGCCGGCGGTCGTATCGTCAAGAGCGCTATGGCGGCCGAGCGTGACGGCGCCGCCGCCTACGCCGCGGCTCTGAGCGCAAAGGGCGTCGTGACCTGCATCGGCCACTCTGATGCCACCTATGATGAGTGTGCTGCAGCGATCAATGCTGGCGCCAGCTGCTTTACGCATACCTACAACGGCCAGCGCGGTCTGCATCACCGTGAGCCCGGTGTTGTCGGGGCTGCTATGACCACGCCCAACACCTATGCCGAGATCATTTGCGACGGTAAGCACGTGAACCCTGCTGCTATCAAGGCACTGCTGCAGGCCAAGGGCTGGCAGCACACGGTGCTGATCACCGACTGCCTGGGTTGCGGCGGCATGCCCGAGGGCAAGTTCACCAGCGGTGGCATGGATGTCATTATGAAGGACAACCTTTGCTGGCTCGCCGATGGCTCTGCTATCGCCGGCTCGGTGCTCACGCTCGCGCAGGGCGTCAAGAACATCGTCGACTGGGGTCTTGCGAGCGCCGATATCGCAATTCGCATGGCGACCGAGGTGCCCGCGCGCTCTGCTCACGTCGAGGATAAATGTGGCAGCATTATGCCCGGTCGCGACGCCGACTTTGTCGTGTTCAATCCCGACCTTACCCTGGTCGAGACGTATGTGGGTGGCAACAGCGTCGGCAACGCGTTTGCCGAGTAGCCGCCAAGGAAACGATCCGAAAGGGGATTTAGATGATTTACGGTGCATTAGGCGATATCGAGGAATATCGCGGAATGCTCAAGGGCCTCGACGTGCTGATCGACTGGCTCGAGGAGAACGACCCGGCGGAGCTCGAGGTCGGCAGCCATCCGATTCTGGGCGACAAGGTCTTTGCGAACGTCATGGCTCCCACGACGCGTCCCGAGGCCGAGGCTCACTATGAGACGCATCAGCGCTATCACGACCTGCAGATCGACGTCGAGGGTCGCGAGGCCTTTAAGGTCGCCACGGGCAGCCTGACGCTGGTCCAGGAGTTTGACGAGAAGGACGACTACGATTTGGTCGATTCCGACGCCTCGATCGCCGGCGATCTTGCTGACGATAAGTTCGCGCTGTTCGTTGCCGGCGAGCCTCACATGCCCACGCTCGAGTTCCCGGGCGATGGCGCGCAGCCGGTCAAGAAGATCTGCTTTAAGCTGCTTGCAGACGCTTACTGGGAGGAGTAGCGAACTGCTCGGCTGAGTTGTTCGCCTGATGGCGTGATTCCCCTAGGGAAATCACGCTACGACCCCGCCAAGCGTGTTTTCCCTAGGGGAATCACGTTTGGCGGGGTTTTATGTTTATGAATAGGGGAACTGAAGCCGTGACGATGCTTGGGTTGGCGCACGCGCACTCAAATCGGCAACAACAAAGCAGATAAGCATTTGAAGAAATGCGATTGAAGCATAATGTAACTAGTATGAAATAGTGGATAGCTGGTACATATCACCTTTCAAATATAGAATCGCTAGAAATCTATAGTAAAAAAGTAATTTACCAGCGGGTTTATATTTTGTTCATTAAAGCCGTTCATCGTCATTTGGCTACCGTTTACGGACCACTTCAGATTCTGACTACATAATTGCGTTAATGCGTCCATAATAGGCAAGGCGTTTAGCCGAGGGCCGAGGAACCGGCATCCGCGTCGTAGAGCACGAAGATCGGGAGTAGCATGCATTCGTTTAAGATCACCAATCAATTCCTACTCGATGATGAGCCGTTCACCATCTTGTCGGGGGCGATTCACTATATGCGTGTTCATCCGAGCGACTGGCACCACTCGCTCTATAACCTTAAGGCTCTTGGGTTTAATACGGTCGAAACGTATGTACCGTGGAATCTTCATGAGCCAAAGCCTGGCGTCTTCGATTTTTCTGGCTCAATCGATTTGGCGGCATTTCTTGATGAGGCAGCATCGCTCGGTCTGTATGCAATCGTTCGGCCCTCTCCGTTTATTTGTGCAGAATGGGAATTTGGCGGCATGCCAGCATGGCTGCTGCGCGAACATGATATGAGGCCGCGTAGCAGCGACCCCAAATTTCTTGCTCACGTTGCGCAGTACTACGACCATCTCATGCCGATACTCGTCTCGCGTCAGATTGACAAGGGCGGAAATATCATCATGATGCAGGTTGAAAACGAGTATGGATCATATTGCGAGGATAAGGACTATCTTCGCGCGATTCGTCGCCTTATGGTCGAGCGTGGGGTTTCCGTGCCCCTTTGTACTTCCGATGGCCCGTGGCGTGGGTGCCTTCGTGCCGGTACGCTCATTGACGATGATGTGTTGTGCACCGGCAACTTTGGTTCTCATGCAAAGGAGAACTTTGAGGCTCTTTCTGCTTTTCACAAGGAGCATGGAAAACAATGGCCTCTTATGTGCATGGAGTTGTGGGACGGCTGGTTCAATCGCTATGGGGAGAACGTCATCAGACGCGATCCCGAAGATCTTGCCTCTTGCGTTCGCGAGGTGCTCGAGCTTGGAGGATCTTTAAACCTCTACATGTTTCATGGAGGCACCAACTTTGGATTTATGAACGGATGTTCTGCACGCCATACGCATGACCTGCACCAGGTGACATCATATGACTACGATGCTCCATTGGACGAACAGGGCAACCCGACCGAGAAATACTTCGCAATTCAAAGGACAGTTCACGAGCTGTATCCCGATATCGCGCAAAGCAAGCCGTTAACAAAAAAGGCGTTTTCCATGCCCGATATTTCGGTGAGTGAGCGCGTAAGTCTCTTTAATGTGCTCGATATTCTTTCGGAGCCGATTGAAGCCCAATATCCTATGCCCATGGAAGAGATGGGTCAGTCGTATGGATATACGTTATATACCACGACTGTCGAGCGTGACCGTGCAGATGAAGAGCGTATTCGGGTTATTGACGCCCGCGACCGCGCTCAGGTGTTTGTGAACGGTGACAAGGTGGCGACGCAGTATCAGGAGCACATTGGGGAAGATATTCACTGCGTTCTTCCCTGTGAACACAACCGCCTGGATGTTCTGACCGAGGATATGGGTCGCGTCAATTATGGTCACAAATTGCTCGCTGATACGCAGCATAAGGGCATTAGGACAGGAGTTTGCGTTGATCTTCACTTTGTTACCGGTTGGGAGATGCGTTGTCTGCCACTCGATAACATCGATAATCTTGATTATTCCGCCGGCTGGGTAGAGGGGCAACCTTCCTTTTATCGCGCAAAGTTTGATATATCTGAGCCGGCTGATACCTTTATCGACACTACGGGTTTTGGAAAGGGTGTGGCATTCGTAAACGGAACGAATGTCGGACGTTTTTGGGATAAGGGTCCCATCATGACGCTCTATGTTCCGCACGGTTTATTACACCCTGGTACCAATGAACTCGTTATGTTCGAAACAGAGGGCGTGTATGATGCGAAAATCTCCCTTCGCTCTGAGCCCGTTATCCGTACACTTGAACAAGAAGGAGTTGAGTAGAAATGATTGTAGGCGCACGAATCGACTTTCGCTTGATTCACGGACAGGTGGCAAACCTCTGGTCTAACGCCCGTCGGGTAAGCCGCTTCATGGTAGTTGACGACGAGGTATCGCAAGATGCTACCCAAAAGCAGGTTCTTCGCATGGCTTGCCCGGCAACTGTGAAGTTGTCCGTGCTTCCTGTCGACAAGGCCGCTGCCAACATCACTGCTGGCAAATATGATGCGCAACGTCTCTTCATTGTTGCGAAAAAGCCTGAGGTCTACGTTCGACTTTTGGAACAAGGTGTTAAGCTTGAGCAGCTCATCGTCGGTAATATGACGACAATGGAGCCGGTCAAGAAGCTGAATCGCAACATTAGTTGCGACCAGGGGGACCTTGACGCATTTGCCAAACTCAAGGCCGATAATCTTCCTATTGTCATTCAGCTGACGCCGCAGGATAACCCAGAGGCTCTCACGCTCTAGTCGAATTAACGCTAGGCCGTGAAGGGGGATGCACGGTTTATATAAGCGTATTGGTATTGTAGAAACTGTTACACCTTAAATAAGGAGTTTACCATGATTGCTTGGTGGCAGATTCTTCTGTTAACCCTGTATGCGGGTTATCAGATTATGGATGAGCTGAACTGGTACACCTGTGCCGGCTCAGCCGTCTTCTCTGGTATGATTACCGGTTTGATTATGGGCGACCTGCAGACTGGCCTGTTTATCGGCGGCAGCATGCAGCTCACCGTCCTGGGCGTTGGTACCTTTGGCGGCGCCTCTCGTATCGATGCCAACTCCGGCACTCTGGTCGCCACTGCCTTTGCCGTGGGTGCGGGCATGAATCCCGAGACGGCTCTTGCCGCCATCGGCGTACCTGTCGCTGCCATTCTCGTTTACACCGATATCGCCGGCCGTTTCGCCAACACGTTCTTCGGTCACATGTGCGATGCCGATATCGAGAAGATGAACTGGGGCGCCTACAACGTACACTACTTGCTCGGTGCCGTTTCCTGGATGTTGTCCCGCATGATTCCGGTCTTCCTGGCTCTCGCATTTGGCCAGGGCGTGGTCGAGGGCATCACCACCGCCCTTAACGGCGACTGGAAGTGGCTGGGTGACGGTCTGTCTGTTGCTGGCGGTGCCTTGCCCGCCGTTGGCTTCGCCATTCTGCTCCGTTACCTGCCGGTCAAAAAGCACGTCGCCTACCTGCTGCTCGGCTTTGTAGTCGCCGCCCTGTTTGGTACGGCCTTCACGAGCATCATGAACCTCAACGCCAACATCGTCGCTGTGAACGGTGCGCTTGGTAAGGGCGCCGTGGATATGGTCGGTATGTTCAATAACATGTCGATGCTGGCGATCGCTATTATTGGCTTTGCTCTGTCTTTGCTGTACTACAAGAACAACCAGCGTCCCGTCGCTGCTGCTGGCGCTGCGGAGGGAGACGACGACGATGAGCTCTAATGAGAAACTCGCCAATGGCACCACTGGCTACAAGATTACCAAGGACGACCTTGCGCAGATCAACCGTCGTAACCTGTTTGGTTTCCAGGATGGTTGGAACTACGAGCGCATGCAGCACTCTGGTTATCTCTGGATTATCCTGCCCACGCTGCGCAAGCTGTACGGTGACGGCACGCCGGAGCTAAAGGAAGCCTGCCGCGCCCAGTGCGCACCGTTCTTCAACACCTCAAACTTCCTCAACACGATCATCACCGGTATCGATTTGGCGATCGAGGAAGAGGAGGGCATTGAGGGCCTCGAGGCTGTTGCCGGTCTCAAGACTGGTCTCATGGGACCGCTGGCTTCCATCGGCGATTCCATCTTCGGTTCGCTGCTCCCGACCATTTTCGGCGCTCTGGCTGCCAATATGGCCATGAACGGCAACCCCTTGGGTATCTTCATCTGGGTCGTCGTGAACATCCTTGTTGACTGGTTCCGCTGCAAGCAGACCCACATGGCCTATGAGCAGGGTATGAAGCTCGTCACCACCATGAGCGATCGCCTGAATGCGTTGACCGACGCGGCCTCCGTAATGGGTGTCTTTATGGTCGGTGCTCTGGTCGCAACCAATGTCGGTATCGTTATTGCGGCGAAGCCTGTTATCGGCGGCGTTACCGTTGACTTGCAGAACATCTGCAATATGATTTGCCCCAAGCTGGTTCCTGCCGCACTCGTCGGCTTCGTATACTGGCTCCTCGGTAAGAAGGGCATGACCTCGACGAAGGCTATCTTTATCGTCTTGGTTCTGTCCATTGCCTTGGGTGCATTCGGTATCATTTGCAAGGGCTAAATACCCCATATTGTCACGGCATTTGAGCCTCAATTGAGACGTGGCGCACACCTCCAAGGCGACTTTATCGCCATATCCCCTGGAGTGTGCGCCTCTTTTGTTTTGTCGGACACCGCTGTTCATAGGCGGTTATGCAGTCATCGTGTTCGATTAATTCCTTAAGGCTGCCTTGAAGGGAATATAGTGCAATGCCATTTTGGATCGTCCTGTTTATTTGTGTTGTCGTGGCTTATTTCGCTGTGACCGAAGGAGCGAAAAAATACTTCGATATGAAATTGCAGGTATTGTTTAACTTGGGCTTATACCAAGATTGCATAGACCTGCTCGATCGCAAACTTGCGCGCATAGTAATGTCTACGTATAAGCAGTATTACCTGCGTTTCACGATCTATGAAGCTGCTGATATGGACGCATATGCAGATCGAATGCTTGACCACTTGCTGGAGATGCCGTGCAGCGACAAACAACGTCGACAGCTTGCGGTTCGCGCCTTTAATTTCTATATCAAGACGGGTGACCGGAAGCGGGCGGCGTCCATGTTGGAAGAGATGCGCCCCATCGTGTCGAAGGGCATTTTGGCGGACAGTCAATTAACCTACGACATAGTCTTTTGCCGTCGGCATGATAAGATCGATGAGATGGAAGCTATGCTGGATACGAGCGACCTTGGGTTACGCGGAAAGCTCTATCTGCTGCTTTCATATCAATATGAGAGCAGCGGGAACAAGGGCGAAGCACTTAGATATCGCAACCTTGAAAAGCAGCTTAGAGACGCTCACAGACCTCCCACGATAAAACAAAATACTCACTAAACTTTAATGATGCAGTGGTCGTAAGAGCCCTTTTGAGGGGTTCTATGGCTAGAGAAAGCGAACGGTAGAAAGGTAGATAGAATGATTGGATTTGTACTAACTGGTCACGGTCAGTTTGCACCTGGTTTGAAAAGCGCTGTGGATATGGTCGCCGGCGAACAGCCTAATTTTGAGGTAGTTCCTTTTGCGGGCTCGGAGGCGGTTACTTTTGGTGATGATTTGCGAACCTGCATTGCCAAGATGCGTCAAGCTTGTGATGGCGTATTGGTGTTTGTTGATTTGCTTGGCGGTACTCCGTTCAATCAAGCTATCCCAATGACGACTGAGCTCGATAACGTGACCGTTGTCACCGGAACAAATCTACCTATGCTGGTGGAGCTCGTTATGACGCGTGCGTTTGGAGACCCAACGCTTGATGAACTTGCCGAACGCGCACGGGTCGTTGGTCGTGAGGGAGTCGATCTCAAGAAACTCGAGAGTGCTGACATTGATGAAGACGATGAGATGTAGTGTCGCTATTAGCCCATTTATTGGACATGTTGGTGCGTTACCTGAAGGCTGAAGTATTGGTCAATTGCTCATTACGTGGAGAATATCATGACGTGCACGAGGCACAGACAACCGCTATATGACCAGCTCGTAGATATTCTGATCGAAAAAATTGATCATGAATATCAGCCAGGTGATTTGATTCCGTCCGAACGTGAGCTTGCCGAACGTTTCGGGCTTTCGCGGTCGACTGTCCGGCTTGCAATTCAGGAACTTGAGTATCTTGGTCGGATTGTGCGAAAACAAGGTCGCGGTACGTTTGTTGCCGATCGACTAGCTCAAGCAACAAATCTTACCCAATCGTACAGTTTTACTGAACAGATGAAAGCGATGGGCCGGCTGCCAGAAACAACCATCTTAGAGTTCTGTGAAATGGAAGCAGATAAAACGCTCTCGATGCAAATGGGGATTCATTTGGGTGAAAAGGTATTAAAACTCAAACGTTTACGAATGGCAGATGGTATACCTATGATGGTTGAGCGTAGCTATCTTCCAGCAAGGCTCTTTATTTCACTCAAGCGTCCTCTACTCGAACAAAAGCCCCTTTACGATGTTATTGAGCAGGATTATCAGCAGAAAATTCGAGTAGCGGATGAGGAGTTCTCTGCGGGTATAGCACGTCCATGTGACGCTCGGCTTCTAGGTATTGGTGAGGGTGCGCCAGTTCTGGACATAGTCCGAACTACTCACAACACCCAAAATGATGTTGTCGAGTTCACGCTTTCGGTGGCTCGTGCCGACAAGTTCAAGTACAGGATTTCTCATTATCGAGATACTCTGTGATCGGATACGAGTGCTAACGAAAGAAAAACAGCCTATGACTACTACCCGATTTAACTTTTCAGATTAAGTCTTTGTATATCAGACAATTTAGTAAAGAAAGAGGTATTAGAAATGTTCGAGAAGAGTGTCGAGGAGCTTACCGGGCTCGGCGCCCAGATCACCACGGCCGAGATTGCTCAGCAGCCCGAGCTTTGGCGTGATACGCTCAACATCTATCGCGAGAACAAGGAGGCCATCGAGGCCTTCCTGGCCGAGGCTCGCGCTATGGGCGAGGGTCGTCTGTCCGTTGTCTTCACCGGTGCCGGTACGTCCGACTACGTTGGCGATACCTGCGCCCCGTACCTGCGTCACGCTGGCAACACTGATCTCTACGACTTTAAGCCCATCGCCACGACCGACATCGTGAGCGCCCCGCGCGACTTCCTGCGCGCCGAGGATCCCACGCTCGTGGTTTCCTTTGCCCGTTCTGGCAACAGCCCCGAGAGCCTTGCCGCCGTTGCCGTTGCCAAGGAGCTCGTCCACAACGTCAAGTTCCTCAACATCACCTGCGCTCCTGAGGGCAAGCTCGCCGTCGAGTCTGCCGATGATCCCAATGCGCTGACGCTGCTCATTCCGCGCGCCAACGACAAGGGCTTCGCCATGACTGGCTCTTATTCCTGCATGACCCTGCTCTCCACCCTTATTTTCGACACTGCCTCTGACGAGCAGAAGGCCGAGTGGGTCGAGACGATTGCCAAGATGGGCGAGGAGGTCATCTCTCGTGAGTCTGAGATTGCCGATTACCTGGCTGGCGACTTCAACCGCGTGACCTACTTGGGTTCTGGCTCCTTTGGTGGCCTTGCCCAGGAGAGCCAGCTCAAGATCCTCGAGCTCGCTCACGGTCTGGTCGCTACTTCCTACGATACCTCCATGGGCTATCGTCACGGACCCAAGTCCTTCGTCGACGATAAGACGCTCGTCTTCGTGTTCGTCAACAACGACGCCTACACCCGTCAGTACGACATCGACATCCTCAACGAGATCGGTGGCGACGAAATCGCTCAGCACACCATCGCCGTTCAGCAGGAAGGTGCTACCGTCTATGAGGGTGAGTCCTTCACCTTTAAGGGCTACGAAGCGCTTCCCGAGGGCTATCTCGCTCTGCCGTTCGTGATGTTTGCCCAGGCCATCAGCCTGCTCAACTCCGTGCGCGTGGGCAACACGCCCGATACGCCGAGCCCCACCGGCACGGTCAACCGCGTGGTCAAGGGCGTGACGATTCACCCCTTCACCGCTTAATCGCGTCCCTCTGTAAGGGCGCCCGTCCGCTCATAACGGCGGGCGGGCGCTTTTTGTTTTACCTGAGCTGGGTATAGCATCACCACAGTCAACTGCTTTAGAAGCAAGGAGTGCATATGAGCACGTACGCAATTAAGGCTGACAAGTTCTTCTTGCCGGCAGGCCCGCAACTGGGCGGCTATCTTATGGTCGAGGATGGCGTCTTTGGCGCCTGGCAGGCCGACGAGCCCTCTTGCGAGATTAAGGACTACACGGGGTCGTGGATCGCACCGGGTATGGTCGATACTCACATCCATGGCTTCTACAACCACTCAACTACCGATAATGATCCCGTGGGCATCGATATCAGCTCGACCGAGCTCGCCCGTCGCGGTACCACCAGCTGGCTGCCCACGACGTTTACCGATGGCGTCGAGCAGATCAAGGACGCCTGCGCCGCCATCGCTCAGGCGGACGAGGGTCGCGGCCCCGACTTCTGCGGTGCTCGCATTCAGGGCATCTACCTGGAGGGCCCCTTCTTTACCATGAAGCACGTGGGCGCGCAGAACCCCGCTTATCTTATCGATCCCTCCGAGGAGATCTTTGATCAGTGGCAGGAGGCTGCGGGTGGTCGCATCGTCAAGAGCGCCATGGCGGCCGAGCGCGACGGTGCCGCTGCTTATGCGGCTGCTCTGAACGCCAAGGGTGTGGTGACCAGCATCGGTCACTCCGACGCCACCTACGATGAGTGCATCGCTGCCATCAACGCCGGTGCCAGCTGCTTTACGCATACCTATAACGGCCAGCGCGGGCTGCATCACCGTGAGCCCGGTGTCGTGGGCGCTGCCATGTCCACGCCCGAGACCTACGCCGAGATCATCTGTGACGGCAAGCACGTTAACCCTGCTGCCATCAAGGCGCTGCTGCAGGCCAAGGGCTGGCAGCACACGGTGCTCATTACCGACTGCCTGGGTTGCGGCGGCATGCCCGAGGGCAGCTACACCAGTGGTGGCATGGACGTCATCATGAAGGACAACCTGTGCTGGCTCGCCGACGGCAAGAGCATTGCCGGCTCGGTGCTCACGCTTGCCCAGGGCGTCAAGAACATCGTCGACTGGGGCATCGCCAGCGCCGATATCGCCATTCGCATGGCAACCGAGGTGCCGGCTCGCTCTGCGCACATCGAGGATAAGTGCGGCAGCATCATGCCGGGTCGCGACGCCGACTTTGTCGTGTTCGACCATGAGCTCACCCTCGTCGAGACGTATGTTGGCGGTCAGAGCGTCGGCAACGCCTTTACCGAGTAACGATAGAAAAAACGGCGGGCCCGAATCTGCTCGGACCCGCCGTATGGGTTAAACGCTCAAAAGTACCTTCACAATTACAGCTTGTTAGCGATCTTCTTTGCCGTGCGCTTGACGCCGGCCACAAGACCTCCCGCAGGATGCTCCTTTTCGTAGGCTAGACGCTTCTCGCGCTTGGCGTACTCTTCGACGATGATGTCGCCATACTCGTCTTCGATCTTGTCGAAGAAGTCGATGGCGCCCTTAATTTCCTCAGCGGTCGGGTGCCCCTTTTGGACACCGCCGGTGAGTTTAAACGGCCCCCACGTATCAAAGCCGGGGCAGCCGTAGACGCCCATAAAGATGGCCTGCCTCATGCGGCAGATACCATCGATATCCTTGCTGTACCACTTGTTTTTGCCACCGTAGGTCATAAGGCCAAACACCTTGTCCTGCGGCTGTAGCACGTTCGTGAGCACGCGTGCCATATCCTTGTCGATCTCGGAGTAATAAATGCCCGTGGCGACGCCGATCAGATGGTATTCGTGCAGGTCGGGGTACTCGTTTTTACCGAGTGACTTCACGTCGAGGGTATCGATTTCGGGGTGTGCCTCAACGATGGCGTCCACGAGCTTTTTCGTATTGCCGTGATGGCGCGAGGCGTAGAGGATGATGGTTCGAATAAGAAGGCCTTTCAGCTGTAATTGCTTCAATGTCTGTATGGTACTCCGTTGCATGGCTGGGATACCGGACGCATCGATGAACGTGCGAGTTTGTCCTTTGGTCAGGGCCGAGACAGGTACTTGCGAGCAAAAGCAGTTGTTCGAAAGGATGGGCAATGGAATACGCTCTCTCCAACGATTCGATTTCTATTAAGGTGTCCACGGCCGGCGGCTCGTTTACCTCGATTGAGGCCGACGGTCGCGAGTATTTGTGGCAGGGCGATCCCGCCGTGTGGTCCGGCCAGGCGCCGATTTGCTTCCCGATTTGCGGAGGCTTGCGTGACAACAACGCCATGACGTTTGCCGGGCATCATGTAAAGCTTGCTCGCCACGGGTTTGCGCGCAAGCAAGAGTGGAAGCTGCTGAGCCAGAGCGAGAACGAGCTGGCGATGTGCCTGGCTTCGGAGGATAACGCCGCGCTGCTGAGCGATTATCCGTACCCGTTTAAGCTTGTCGCTCGTTATACGCTTGAGGGGGATGCCGTTCGCGTCTCCTATGAGGTGACCAACGAGGGAACCGAGGACATGCCGTTCTTTATCGGCGGTCATCCCGGCTTTAGGTGTCCGCTCGATGAGGGCGAGGCCTATACGGACTACGAGTTGCGCTTTGAGAAGGACGAGGCTGCGGAACTTTGCACTGCCGTCCCCTCGACTGGCTTGATTGACGTGACCAATCGCTCCAAGAACCCCATGGTGGGAAAGACACTGCCTCTGTCGCATGAGCTCTTCGATTTTGCGGAGACCATCTTTGACGTGCTCGAGAGCCGTCAGGTCACGCTTTCCAAAAAGGGCGAGGACAAGGGCGTCCGCCTGAGCTTTGAGGGCTTCCCATATCTCATTGTGTGGAGCAAGCCCGAGGGCGATTTTGTGGCGGTTGAGCCTTGGGGCGGCCTTTCGACCTGCTCCGATGAGGACGACGTGCTTGAGCATAAGCGCGGCTGCCTTGTCGCCAAGCCCAAGGAGACCGTCGTTCGCTCGTTCACGATTGAGATTCTGTAATTCCGTTTTGTCGACTCGTATCGCGAGGCATAAGGAGCCTGCGAGATAAGGAGCTAAAAATGATCCTCACCGTTACGATGAACCCGTCTGTCGATACGCGCTATCAGCTCGATGAGCTCATTATCGACGACGTTAACCGTGTGACGCCCGAAAAGACCGCCGGCGGCAAGGGCCTCAATGTGGCCCGTGTGCTGGGTCAGCTGGGCGACGACGTTGTGGCAACCGGTCTGCTCGGCGGCCACATGGGCGCCTACATGGCTGAGCTCATGGACGCCAACGGTATTAACAACGACTTTGTGCCCATCAAGGGCGAGACTCGCATTTGCCTCAACATACTCCACGCCGGCAACCAGACCGAGCTGCTCGAGAGCGGCCCGACAATTGCCCCCGAGGAGCTCGATGCCTTTACCGCCAAGTTTACCGAGCTTGCGGGCAAGGCCGACGTCGTCACCATTTCGGGTTCGCTGCCCCGCGGTGTCGAGGCAGACTACTATGCCAAGATCACGGGCATTGCCGAGAACGCCGGCGCCAAGGTGCTGCTCGATACCTCGGGTGCTTCGCTCGAGGCCGCCCTTAAGTCCGAAATTAAACCCGAGCTGGTCAAGCCTAACCTGACCGAGATCAACGGCCTTCTGGGCACGAGCTTTACCACCGACGATGTGGACGAACTCCGCGCCGCGCTCGCTTCTGATGCCCGCTTCTCCGATATCCCTTGGGTCGTCGTGTCCATGGGCGCTGCCGGCTCCGTTGGCTTCCACAACGGCCGTGCGTTCCGCGCAAAGACGCCCGATATCCCTGCGGTTAACGCCACGGGCTCTGGCGACTCCACTATCGCTGGCTTTGCGCATGCCATTGCTGCTGGCGCAGACGACGAGACGGTGCTGCGTACCGCCAACACTTGCGGCAAGCTCAACGCCATGGATCCTATGACCGGCCATCTGGTCATGGACCGTTGGGACGAGGTCTACAACGGCGTTGTCGTGACCGAGCTGTAAGAGTTTGGGTGACGGCCCCGGCATCGCTTGCTAGCTCCTGTCGACGATAAGTGCAGTAGCATTATGCCGGGGCGCGACGCCGACTTTGTCGTGTTCAGTCCCGATCTTACCCTAGTCGAGACGTAGGTGGGCGGCAACAGCTTTGGTAATGCGTTCGCCGAGTAAGCTGCTTGCCGACGCTTACTGGGAGGAGTAACGAGCTGCTCGGTTGAGCTGTTCGTCTGATGGCGTGATTCCCCTAGGGGAATCACGCTACGACCCCGCCAAGCGTGTTTCCCTAAGGGAAATCACGTTTGGTGGGGTTTTCTGTTTTTGAGTAGGAAGCGATCGACGTGGCGATGCGTGGATTGGCGCGCGCCCATAATCGACAACAAAAAAGCCGCCCAAAGGCGGCTATCTTGTGCAATGGAGCCAGCGACCGGGCTCGAACCGGTGACCCCCGCTTTACGAG
>CAUGGC010000010.1 GCA_959599095.1 uncultured Collinsella sp.
CGCGGCTGATCCGGTCCGACCGGGCCGCGCGGCAAGGAGATATATTGCCAGACCGCGAAGCTCTGTGGGACGTCAATTCCACTCTTCACAAGTCCTACACAACATATTGCTTTCTATAGGTAATAGAAAGACTGGTGCGGATCTTCCGCACGTATCAGATGATGACCCTTTGGTTCAGGAATATATGGAGATCGGTCACCTGTAGGTGATTATCTACCCGCGCTTTTAGCAATGTAAACCGCGCTTCAGATAAAAAGAGGGAGCGCCGCGCACAACGCGACACTCCCCTAGCGATTCAAGAGAATCTATTAGGCCTCGAGAGCCTTCTTGGCGATGGTAGCCAGCTCGTTGAAGGACTCGATGTCCTCGTAAGCCATCTGAGCCAGGACCTTGCGGTCGAGCTCGATGCCGGCAACCTTCAGGCCGTGCATGAACTGAGAGTAAGAGATGTCGTTCAGGCGAGCAGCAGCGTTGATACGAGTGATCCAAAGAGAACGGATCTCGCGCTTCTTGTTGCGGCGATCACGATACTGATACTGCAGGGAGTGCTGGACCTGCTCTTTAGCATGCTTGTAAGTACGCGAAGCGGCACCGTAGTAACCCTTCGCACGGTGCATAACGGTACGGCGCTTCTTCTTGGCGGCAACAGCGCGCTTAATACGTGCCATGTTCTATCAACTCCTAGACGGTAAAACGAAAAACGGGAACGCGAACTTAGGCGAGACGCGACTTGATGACCTTGCGGTCGGCAGCGGCAATCTCGGTCTCCTGACGGAAGCCACGCTTACGCTTGGTGGACTTCTTGCTCAGGATGTGGCTCTTGAAAGCCTTGGCGCGCATAAGCTTGCCGGTACCAGTCTTGCGGAAACGCTTCTTGGTGCCGCTGTGGGACTTCATCTTAGGCATGAAATACTCCTTAATCGGTTACAGAACACTAGTTACTTAGTATCGCTTGCCGCTTTATCCTCATCGAAGGCGCCCTTAATCGGGGCGAGCAGCATAAGCATGTTACGGCCTTCCATCTTAGGCTTGGACTCGACCGTAGCGTAAGGCTTGAGATCCTCGGCGAGACGCTCGAGAACGTTAAGGCCCTGCTCCGGGTGAGCCATCTCACGGCCGCGGAACATGATGGTGATCTTAACGCGTGCGCCCTTCTTGAGGAAACGCAGAACGTGGCCCTTCTTGGTCTCGTAGTCGCCAACGTCGATCTTGGGTCGGAACTTCATTTCCTTGACCTCGACCTTGGACTGGTTCTTACGAGCAGCCTTGGCCTTCATGGCCTGCTGGTACTTGAACTTACCGTAGTCCATGACCTTGCAGACCGGCGGCTCCGCGTTGGGAGCGATCTCGACCAGGTCGAGACCCTGATCGTCGGCGACGCGCTGGGCATCGCGGATGGCGAACAGGCCGAGCTGAGAGCCATCGACGCCAATCAAACGGCACGAAGATGCAGTAATCTCGTCGTTGATGCGGGTGTCATCAGACTTAGCTATTTTCCCTACCTCCATTCATAAAAAAATAACCCGGCGCTTCTCAGCAACCAGGTCGTACACATAGACTTCCTCGATTTGAGGAAGGGAATCTAAGTTGTATGACCAGTCAGCTGCTCATTGGCGCCAAAAGGTGGGAACCCTCGGGTTCCTCTTTAGGGCATTGCGGGAACAACGCCTTGCGAATAATAACACGTACAGCGCGTTATCACATTACGTACACGAAAAAGGGGCCTTGACCCCCTTGAACGCTCGCTTGCATGTATGGTGCCCGAGGCGAGACTCGAAGGGCCTTCGCTTCGCGAAGCCCCGGGCTTCGGACGCGCGGCGCCCTCGCCACGCTCCGCTACAAACAGGCCGCAGGCCTGTTTGCTTAACGCTTCGCGCGCTCACGCGAGTTCGGCACGAAAAAAGGGGGCCGCAACCCCCTTGAACGCTCACTTGCATGTATGGTGCCCGAGGCGAGACTCGAACTCGCACGTTGTTGCCAACGGTGGATTTTGAGTCCACTGCGTCTGCCAATTCCGCCACTCGGGCACGTAATGCGTGAGTTAGTTTATCACAGCTTTCTACCGATTAGTTCGAAAATGGAACTTCGAGCATTTCGATGAGTTCGACCGTGCGGAGCATCTCGCGCTGACGGCATCCGCGACCGTCGACCGAAGCCTCGCCCATCTGGTTATCGTAAGGGTCCTCGCGCATGCCGTCGAAAGAGGGGTCAAACCCTGCCTGGAATCGATTGTTGGCCACCATACGCCACGGGTCGAGATTGCCAAAGTAGTGACGGCGGCGCCACTCCTCCCCCATCCTGCGAGCAGAAGATCCAAATGACACGTCGGCGTTGAGCCAACCGGTCTGCGGCGTATAGAACTCTGCCCAGTCGTGCGACCCCACCGAATCGGGCGCAACGTACAGGCCGCTCTGCCAACGGGCAGGCACGCCCGCGATACGGCACATGGTGATAAACGTGAGCGCCATAACGCCGCAATCGCCGCGGAGCGAATGCGCGCAGTCATCGGCAATAGATCCCAAAAGCAAGTACGGCGGCTGATAGCGATAGTCGATATGCTGCGTCAGATAATCATAGATAGCACGGGCGCGATCGAGCGGATCCTCGAGTCCGTCAACAACACCGGCCGTCAGCTGCTGCAGATACGGCGTGAATGCAATGTGCGGACGGTCCTCAGAAATATCTTCGGGCAACGGCGCGTCCATACACGGATGCGACGGAAGCGCACCCCCATAAATATCGCGATAAGCGGCATTGATTTGATAGCGATAGGTCACCGAGAATGAGCGATCACTCGAAGAAGACCACGAGGCGGTACGCGCCGAAGCGTTCGCGGGAGCAACAGCACCCTCCGGCGTCATATTGAGAACCTCGATATGAGACTGTTGACGACAGGCGGCGGCAACGGGTAGCCAAGCGCGAACGGTCTCCCCCTCTAGAGCGCCGGGGACAGACAAGGACGCCTTAAGCGTAATAACGCGAGTCAATCCGTTTTGCGACTCCATCTCCTTGAGCATCTCGTTGCGCAGTGCTATTCCGTCCGTAGAATCGGGACGCATGCCGGGGACCTCTTTGGGATATACGCGAAGCGAATCGAGGAAGTTGTCGAGAACGAACAGCTCACCATCGATAAAGCGCCAGTCAATACGCTTACGGTCAATCAGATCGTTAAACTGCTCCTCGGTAAACTCAGGCCACTCCTCGCGAATCATCGCAATAGCTCGATCGCGCGACACCGAAAAATGAAGCGGCGTCTCAAGCATGCGATACCGCTCGGCACGAACGCAGGCAGCAAGCGAGGGATCGGGATTCTGCCCCAAAAGACGATCACAAGCCGCAACAGTCTGCGTCAAATATCCGGCATCCTTGAGTCGAAGAATCTCGGGCGGTAGTCCAATATCGAGATGACGAAAGTCATTACAGCAAACATCAACAGAGCAACCAACAGGACCCTCGTCAATAACCTTCCCATCCGAAGGCAACACATTAACAACAGCCATACTAAAACTCCAAGTCACTAGAACGCTTGAAGTCCATTGTAGCGAGATAAAAAAGAAAGCCCCAACAAGGGAGCCATCAACACCACCGAACGGTAGTCAAAAAAATGAATTCAGCCCAGTAACCCTGTAGCGAGTTAACGAAGGAGGCCCCGTTCACCCGAAGCTTTTCCCATTGCGCGACTTCTGGCAAAGCCAGGTGAGTGCAAGGGAAAAGCGTAGGGTGAACGGGGCCTCCGACGGGAAAGTTAAACCGCTACTTACGCCTTGTTGACGGAGCCAAACTCCTCCATGAGCTCCTTGGTGCGGGCAACGATGTTGTCACGACCAGGCTTGAGGAGCTTGCGGGGGTCAAAGCCCTTGCCCTGCTGATCCTTGCCGGCCTCGATGTACTCGCGAACACCCTTGGCGAAGACGAGCTGCAGATCGGTGTTGACGTTGATCTTGGAGATACCCAGGGAGATGGCCTTCTTGATCTGATCCTCGGGGATGCCGGTGCCACCGTGCAGGACGAGGGGCAGGTCGCCGGTCTGAGCCTTGATCTCGCCCAGGCGCTCGAAGGAAAGGCCAGCCCAGTCGGCAGGGTACACGCCGTGGATGTTGCCGATACCGCAGGCGAGGAAGTCGACGCCCAGGTCAGCAATCTGCTTGCACTCAGCAGGATCAGCGAGCTCGCCGCTGGAGGTCACGCCGTCCTCGGTGCCGCCGATGCCGCCGACCTCGGCCTCGATGGACATGCCCTTGGAGTGGGCAAGCTCAACGAGCTCCTTGGTGCGGTCGAGGTTAAGCTGGAAGGTCTCCTCGTGAGAGCCGTCATACATGATGGACGTGAAGCCGGCCTCGATGCACTTGAAGCAGTCCTCGTAAGAACCGTGATCGAGGTGAAGGGCGACGGGAACGGTAACGCCCGTGGCCTCGACGGCAGCCTTAACCATGTCGGCGCAGACCTTGAAACCGCCCATCCACTTAGCGGCACCAGCGGTGCACTGAAGGATCAGCGGGGACTTGGCCTCCTCGGCGGCCTGGAGAATAGCCAGGGTCCACTCGAGGTTGTTGGTGTTGAAGGCACCGAGACCGTACTTGCCGGCCTCGGCCTTCTTGAGCATGTCTGCTGCGTTGACGAGCATAAAAGAAACCTCCTGTAAGGTTGCTCCGATAACGCCTGAGATTTTACCACGACATACCCGAGCATAAACGTTCGTTTGTTCACGAATACCATCCGATTGGACAAATTTTGACCGTTTGCCCCACAGAATCGACCCACTGGGGAAAATAGCTTGACGATTGAGCGGTCTTCGTGGTTCGGAAGACGGCTTCGAGCCTACATCTGCATAAACGGGTTCTGCATAAGTTCGCGCGCCATCGTGGTCGAATCGCCATGGCCCGTCAAGCAAACGGTATCGGGCGGAAGCATCTTGGCAAGTTTGGAGAGCGAGCGCATAATCGCCGCCTCGTCACCGCCGGAAAGATCGGTACGACCGTGGCTGCCCGGGAAAAGCGTGTCGCCCACAAAGGCGATGTTTCCCTGCTCGGTCGCGACGAACAGGACGATGCCGCCCGGCGTATGCCCCGGCGTCTCGATCACCTGCAGGCAGACGTCGCCCACCTCGATTGTATCGCCCTCGGCAAGCAAGCGCGTCGGCTCACCCGGATCGGGCGTCTCGATACCCCACATGACACGCTGCTCCTCGATATTTGCGCGAGGTACCGTCACGTCCTTAGCGCACAACTCATATAGCGCACTGTCGCCAACGACAGCTCGAACCCCGGCAACCCCGCCAACATGGTCGGCATGACCGTGCGTGCAGACAGAGCCGAGTACGCGCACCTCGGGATGCGCGGTGCGGATATGCTCCACAAGACGCTCGCCCTCCCACGCCGGATCGACGATTAAGCACTCGTCATTCGAAATCACGGCGTAGCTGTTGGTCTGAATCGGGCCGTTGACGAGCGCCTCAATCGAAGCCGTGCCTCGGGGTGTCAGGTCCAAAGTCATATCGTCCATGCGCATACCCTCCTTCTAAAATACGCTCGAGGCACCAAACGATGCCTCGAGCGTAACCAATATCTATGATGCTGAGAGGCTCTCGCACCTACACACGGCGCTTGAGTTGCGCTCCGCCCTCGCCGGGCATAAGACGGCGAGCGTCGTAGACCGAATCGACACTGCTGATGGAAGCCAGCAGCGGATCCAGGCCGCTCGCATCCGAAATCTCGACCATAAAGCGCAGGGTCGCAATACCCTCGCGGTTGGTCGAGGTGGCGGCGGAAAGGATATTGCCGCCTGCATCGCCAATGGCAATGGTGACGTCCTTGAGCAGGCCCATGCGGTCCAGGCACTCGACCACGATCTCGACCTGGAAGAGGGTGTCGGCAGCACCATCCCACTCTACGTCAATCATGCGCTCGGGGTGCTCCATGAGGCCCTTGACGTTGGGGCAGTTGGCGCGATGCACTGAGACACCTCGGCCACGCGTGATGAAGCCGACGATATCGTCGCCCGTCACGGGGTTGCAGCAATGAGCCAGACGGACCAGCAGGCCACTGTTGCTCTCGCCCTTAACGATAATGCCGTTACTTGCGCTCTTGCCACGCTTTTGCGGCTTGCGGTTGGAGCCGCGGGCCGGCTGTTTCACGACCTCGGCGATAGCCTCGGCCTTGGTGAGCTGTTCCTCGGGCTTGGGGTCCAAGATTTGCTCGACCTTATTGCCCACAGCGCGCGGGGCAACCTTGCCGGCACCGACGGCGGCAAACAGGTCCTCGAGCTGCTTGAAGTTAAACTGCTCCGCCACGGCATTGAGCGCACGCGTGGAGCGCGGCGTGGAGATGCCATACCCGCGCTTGCGCAGGTCCTTGGCCAGCATATCGCGGCCGGCGGCAGCGTCGTCGTCCTTAGTCGCGGCGGCAAAGTAGCGACGGATCTTTGACTTGGCGGAAGGCGTCTTAACGATCTTGAGCCAATCACGCGACGGCTTGGAACTCTTGTTAGTCAGGATCTCGACACGGTCACCCGTCTTAATCTCGTGCGTGAGCGGAGCCACCGCACCGTTGATTTTGGCGCCGACGCAATGGTTTCCCACCTCGGTGTGAACGGCGTAGGCAAAGTCGAGCGGTGTAGAGCCGGCACGAAGCGCCATGACCTCGCCCTTGGGCGTAAAGACGAAGATCTCCTGATCGAACAGATCGACCTTCAGCGAGTGCAGGTATTCCTTGGCATCGGTGATCTCGTCGGAAGCCGCCCAATCGAGCGAATGCTTGAGCCAGTTGATCTGGTCGTCCAAACGTTGAGCGTCATTGGTCTTGGAAGCAGACGATCCGCCCGACTTCTTATATAGCCAGTGGGCGGCAATGCCGTACTCGGCCTGCTCATGCATCTCATAGGTTCGAATCTGAATCTCGAGCGGGCGGGCCGTGGGGCCGATAACCGTCGTATGGAGCGACTGGTAGTTATTGACCTTGGGCATGGCGATATAGTCTTTAAAGCGACCGGGCATGGGGTGCCACAGCGTATGCACCGCGCCGAGCGTGGAGTAGCAATCGCGCACCGAATGCGTGATGACGCGCAGTGCCACCAGGTCGTAGATCTCGGAGAATTCCTTGCCCTTGCGCTTCATCTTTTGGTAGATGGACCAATAGTGCTTGGAACGGCCGTTGATCTGGAAGTCTTCCAGGCCAATGCGGTTGAGCTCGTCGGTGAGCGTCTTGATGGTCTCGGCCAGATAGCGCTCACGGACCTCGCGCGACTCCGCCACCATGCGTGCGATGCGCTGGTAGGCATCGGGCTCCAAGTAGAAGAAGGACAGGTCCTCGAGCTCCCATTTAATGGAGCTCATGCCCAGACGGTCGGCCAGGGGCGCGTACACGTCCATGGTCTCGCGAGCCTTAAACAGGCGACGGTCCTCACGCAGAGCGGCAAGGGTGCGCATGTTGTGCAGACGATCGGCAAGCTTAACGATAATGACGCGGATGTCCTTGGACATGGCGAGGAACATCTTGCGCAGCGTGAGGGCCTGCTTCTCGTCCATGCTGTCGACTTCGATGTTGGTGAGCTTGGTCACGCCATCGACGAGCTCGGCCACCGTATCGCCAAACAGGCCGGAAACATCGGCAAGCGAGGTCTCGGTATCCTCGACGGTATCGTGCAGCAGCGCGGCGCACACCACGTCACAGTCCATCTTGAGATCGGCCAAAATGATGGCCACCTCGACGGGATGGTTGATGTACATCTCACCCGAGCGGCGCTTTTGGTTGCAGTGCTTCTCGGCAGCAAAGCAATAGGCCTGCTCCACCTTAGAAAAGTCGTCCTCATTCATATATTTGAGGCACAGGCGCTCCAGTTTGTCGTAGCTGTCCGCCATAATCTCGGGCGGCAGCTCATCGGCATGCTTATAGTGCTCCATCTCCGAGAACGGCTGGAGGGTGGAATCATGGGCGGTACGGGCTGCGGCATCCATCGAGGTCCCCTTCCCCTAGGCCCGCGGTACGATCGGGCGGTTAACTTTGGCTAGCATATCAGAAGCGCACGAATCGAGCGCCCAACTCCGGAAAGCCGAGAACTCCATGCGCGAGCGCAAGCCCTCCAAATAGCGAATTGACCTGCTCAATTGCACACGGCCGGGGTTTTCGGCCATCGCGATGCGACGGGTGTCGTCAAACCCCGAAACGCGACAGAAACCAAGCTCTTCGAAGATTCCCAGGCCACTTTCCACCGAGCGCTCGTCGACCGGCGTGCGAGCATCGATGGCAAGGCACATCTGCGCGATGTCGATATCGCTTGCGCAGAATGAATCATCCCCGGTCTTACCGCGGTTGGAGCGCCACATGGTCTGCAACGCACGATAGAGTGTGACGAGTTCGTCGCGCTCGGGTGCGTAGCAGTCGAGCAGGCGCTCGTTGATGCGGGCGTCGCGCGACGAATAGAGCAGGTGGATCACGGCGGGCTGTCCGTCACGACCGGCACGCCCGCTCATCTGGTTGAACTCAATGGCGCCAAACGGCATGTGGTACAGCACGACATGGCGGATATCGGGCAGATTGACACCCTCGCCAAAGGCAGAGGTCGAGACGATGCAGCTGAGGCTTCCGTCTCGGAATGCTTCCTCCACGCGGCGGCGATCGGAGCGCGCAAGCCCCGCGTTATAGAACGCGATATGGGTTGCGCAATCGGGCACACGCTTGCGCAACGTCTTGGCGAGCGCCACGGACTGGTCGCGCGAATTGACGTAAATGACGGTCTTCTCCCCCGTCGCCACGATCGACACCAAACGGTTCTCGCGGCTCGCAAGGTCGCGGTCGTCCTCGAGCTGCAGGTTCTCGCGCACCGTCTCGTCGACCACCGTGCGAGTAATCGGCAGCATGCGGGCAAGCTCGGCCACGACCGGAGCCGTCGCGGTGGCCGTCGCAGCCATAACAACCGGGTCGCCCAGGGCTTTGAGGATATCGGGCATGTCGAGATAGGTGCTGCGGTCGCCGCCCTTGGCAAGGCCGGCGTGGTGCGCCTCATCGATAACGACAAAGCCGATGCGGCCCGAACGCGCGAAGCGGTCACGGTGGATAGATAGGAACTCGGGCGTCGTGAGCACGATACCGGTGCGGCCCGAAGCTAGGCCGGCGAACACATCATCGCGTGCGGCCTCCACGGTCTCGCCGGTCAGCACGCCAACGCCAATGCCAAGCGCTGCCATCGTCGACGAGAGGTGATAGGCCTGGTCGGCAACAAGCGCGCGCAGCGGATAGACAAAGATGCTCGCACGTCCGCGAAGGACAGCCTCGCGCGCAGCATGTACATGGAAGATGAGAGACTTGCCGCGGCCCGTTCCCATAACGGCCAAGACGCTCTGGTGGTCGGCCAAGGCATCGAGCGCCTCAACCTGCGCGCGGTGCGGCTGGTTCGATCCGATAAAGCTATGGATAAGCGAGCGCGTGAGCTCGGTATAGGAAAGCTGGGCGAGCGTCTCGCGCTTACGCGACTCCAGGCGCAGGCCGGAATCCGCCGGCTGCACGCCACGACGAAGCTCGCATGCCGGATCATCGACGCTGGGCAGCGTGGTATCGCGAACCAGAACATCCTTGATCATGAGCTTGGGCTTCACACGCCCCTGCCAATGCTCGGCAACGGCCTCGAACACCAAGTCGACAGCGCTATCGCAGTTGATGAGCTTATCGATTTGCGGCACGCGGAACATAATGGCCGGCACACTCGCGGCGCCATCGGTCGCCACAAAGCGCATGTGCTCGCCGGTTTTGCCCACCACGGCGCGGTCGCACATCGTCACGCCCTCGGCAGCCAGCAGCGGCACCTTGTTGCCCTGGCCAAACGGCTCAAGACGGGAGATCTGCTCGATGGTCTCGATATTCAGCTCGGAAAGGTCGACGGTGGCGGCGACCTCGTCGGTGTCTTCAAAGTCCTCGGCGGAAAGCTCCGATAGCACGGCGGAAAGGCGGCGGCGGAACTCATCGAGCTTGGATGCCTCGATGGTCACACCCACCGCACCGGCATGTCCGCCGCGACGAATCAGCAGGTCGGAACAACGCTCGACGGCGTCAAACAGGTTAACTTTGCCCACCGAGCGACCAGAGCCGCGCGCGATACCGTCCTCGATCGAGAACAGCAGCGCCGGCACGTGATAGCGATTGGTCAAGCGGCTCGCCACGATGCCTTTGACGCCCTCGTGCCAGCCCTCGCCGCCCACGACGATTGCGCGCCCGCCGTCATAAGTCTCCTCGACCTTCGCCATGGCATCGCGCGTGAGCTCCGCCTCGATCTCACGGCGTTGGCGATTGATTTCCTCGAGCTCGGCTGCCAGTGCACTTGCTTCGATAGGATCACGGGCAAGCAGCAGGTCGAGCGCCAGCTTGGGATCAGCCATGCGGCCGGCAGCATTCAGACGAGGGATGAGCGAAAACGACAGGCCGTCGGCCGTAATGGTAGAAAGGTCGGCCTTGGCAAGTGCGGCAAGCGCGATATAGCCGGGACGGGCCGTCACGCGCATCTGCTGGATGCCCTCGGCGACCAGTGCGCGATTCTCGGGCGTGAGCGGCATCATGTCGGACACGGTGCCCAGCGCCGCGACCTCGATCAGCGAACGCCAATACGACGGCTTGCCCAAACGCTCGCCCAGGACCTGCACCAGCTTGAGTGCCACGCCGGCACCGGCAAGCTCGCGCGAGGGGCCCTCGTCCTCGAGCTTGGGGTCGGTCAGGGGCACGCCCTGCGGCACCTGGTCGGAGGGCTCGTGATGGTCCGTGACCACCAAATCGATCCCCAGGCTCTCCAGATAGGAGACTTCTTCCTTGGCGGCAATACCGTTATCGACGGTCACGATCAGCTGAGGGCGAGCGAGCTCGTTAACGCGGTCGAGCGCCGCGCGCGAAAGACCGTAGCCCTCGTCAAAGCGATGCGGAATAAACGGCGTGACATCGGCGCCAAACGTGCGCAGTGCCTCGGTCAACAGGCAGGTCGACGTAATACCGTCAACGTCAAAATCGCCAAAGACCGCAATGTGCTCGTGGTTGCAAATAGCACGCTCGACGCGGTCGGCAACGACCGACATGCCCGGGATAATGAGTGGGTCGGCCCAGTCGCGATCGAGCGAAGGCGTCAAAAACAGCTGACCTTCTTCGATGGATGTAATGCCGTGCGCGACCATAATACGCGCCACCAGCCCGGGAATGCCCAGGCCAGCCGAAAGCTCCTTTTCGAGCTCGGGGTTTTGCTGAGCGACCGCCCAGCGATGCGTCGTCTTAAGCGATGACATAGGCGCCCACCCCCGATAGGGGCAGGTCGCCGCGATACCTCTCACGGTTCATAGCGATGAGTCCTCTGTGTATGCCCGCTTCGGCAGGCAGATCTGTTGAACGGATTTATTATACCGTGCAGAGCAGACGCAAATCGCCGCAGCACGCCGCGGTTTCGGTAAACGATGACGGTAATAGCCTCGAAATATTCGAGCGTTTCTGACGCACGGACGCATGCGAGCGTCTAGCATATCCATTCAAAACGGGTTCACGGGCAAAGGGAGTCACAAGCGCATATGAAGCAATGGGTTGGACTGGGCAAGTTTCTCGCGGGGCACATGCAGGTCATCGTTCCGATTTGCGTGGCACTCGGCGTGCTCTTTCCCCAACAGATTGGCGTACTCAAGCCCATCGTTCCCACCTTGTTTGCCTTTATGACGTTTCAGGGTGCGCTCAGCAACACCTTTCACCAGGTAACCGAGGTGTTCCGCCGTCCGTTGCACCTAGTCTTGGCGCTGCTCGTCTCGGCGGTGCTTATTCCCATCGCGGCGTATGCCATGGGGTCACTCTTCTTTGGCTCCAACCCCAACCTTGTCTGCGGCATTGTGCTCGAATACAGCGTGCCCGTGGCCGTCACCGCTTTTATGTGGATCAGCATGTTCGGCGGCAACGGCCCGCTCGCGCTCACCATCATCCTGACGTCCTCGGTCATCTCACCTGTGACGATTCCGCTTACGCTCAAGCTCCTGCTGGGCGCCACCGTCTCGATCGACGTGCCGAGCATGATGCAGAACATGGCCTTTATGATCGCCATCCCCGCTGTGCTCGGTATTGCCATCAATGAACTCACGCGCGGCTGGGGCCACGAGAAACTCTCTCCCGTGCTCTCGCCCGCCTGCAAGTTCATGATGATGGGCGTCATCGCGTCCAACTCCACCGCTATGAGCGAGTACGTGCTGCACATAAACGCGGTGCGCCTGGAAGTCGCCCTCTTTATTTTGGTCTTCGCCATCAGCGGCTTTGTCGTCGGTTTTCTGGTCGCACGTGCGCTGCATCTGCCATATAGCGAGACGACTACCATGTGCTTTACCTGCGGCATGCGCAACATCTCTTCGGGTGCCGTCATCGCCACGCAGTACTTTCCGGGCGAGGTCGTGTTCCCCGTCATGTGCGGCACGCTGTTTCAGCAGGTGCTGGCCTCGATTATCGGGCATCTCTTTGAGTGCCTAACCTGCGAGGAGCGCACCAAACAGCGCAAGCGGGTCGAAGCCGGCCGCGACGCCATGGCGCGCTAGGCTGTCCGCATTACGCGGGTGTTAGTCTTGCTATACGAGCGTTTCCAGATGCGCACGCAGACGCTCAGCATCGATATCGAGCGTTGTCTCAGCATTGACCTGGGCCAAACGATAGCCGACAAAGTAGGGCGAAACCACCCAACGCGGCAGCGCCTTGGCAATGGTCCGACCGCCCAGGTGATAGAAGAACAGGTTATACGACTCTGCGCGACCACCGTGGTGCTCGTTCAGGATATAGCGCAGAGCTACCTGGATTGCATCGGCGAAGAGATCCGCCTCGGCTTGATCTCTCGTGTCATCGCTGGCGGCGATTCCCTGCGGGGCTGAAACGTTGATCTCAAAGAACCCCATGATGGGTTCGGTTGAGATGTTGGCCGAGATCCTCCCCTGTTGCCAGACATTGATACCTTCGAAATTGGCGGAAGCCAGCGAAGCATAGCCGTCTTCCTGCTCCAAACCCACAATCTGCATGTGCGGATGGACCAGACTGCCGCCCGAAAGCGGACCCTTGTTCTTGTACATGAGCACGCTTCGATACTGCTGCGAGTCGATCATCCGCCGCCAGCAACCCAGAGCAAACCGCATCACATGGTGGAGTTCATCCGGCTCATAGGTCACCAGGTCGGCATCGTGATCGGCCGACTCGATCAGCACGGTTTGATGGGTGGCGCGCAGGGTTTTGAACTTATTCTCGAGCCAGATGCAGTCACCGTCGCGCTGGATGATGTTGGTGAGCCCCTCCGTGTTGCAAAAGGGGCACGCGGTACCGGGGCGACGGTTGTCGTCGGGCTTGCCGCTCGCCTGCTGAACATCGAATACAAGCGCCACGGGCTACACCTCCAGCGGTACGATCCTTGTGCCATGGAGCTCGGAGACGCCCAGTGCCGCCGCCACGGTATCGCGGTTGGCCGTGGAAATGCCGCCGCCGGGAAGGATGGTCAAGCTGTCGCCCGCATACTCGATCAAGCGGGCCAGGTTTTCGAAGTTGTCCTCGATCGGCGTACCGGCAGCGCCACCATGCGTCAGGATGCGTGTAATGCCGCAGTCGGCGAGTATGTCAATCGCGTCGAGCTGAGCCTCGGGTGAGAGCTGATCAAACGCCATGTGGAAGGTGATGTCGATGGGCTCACGCTTGCATTCCTCGGTCGCGCAGCCCGCGGCCATCACGAGAGCGCCCAACGTAAGCTCGTCGAGTGCCCATCCGCCAGCGCAGGGCTTGCAGCAGCCAAAGACCAAGCCGTCAACGCCGGCGCTCACGGCAAGGCCCAGGTCCATCTCCATCATACGCAACTCGTCCTGGTTGTAGTGAAAGTCGCCGCCACGCGGGCGAATCATGCACATCACCCGCGCATCGTGCTCGTGTGCATAGTTGGTCGTAGCGCTGATAACGCCGGCCGAAGGCGTGGTGCCACCAACGGCAAGGTTGTCGCACAGCTCGATGCGCTTTGCACCGGCATCGATAGCTGCCGGCACCCGCTCAAAGCTCTCGGCACAAAACTCATACAGCATAGATAGACCCCCAAAGACAGCAGATGTTTTCCGACGGGCATTGTCACACATCCCCATGAAGTTGCGGTGGAATAGGGACTCTTTTGGCCTCTGGAGCCCGTATTCAGTCCCTATTTCACCGCAAATAAAAAGGGGCGCTGACTGAGATAGTCAGCGCCCCTTTTGTTAGGTGGGTTAGCCTCCGAGGTAGGCTTTGCGGACGTTGTCGTCGTGCAGGAGCTCTTGGCCGGTGCCGGTCATGGTGATCTTGCCGGTCTCGAGCACGTAACCGCGTGTGGCGATGGAAAGCGCCATCTGCGCGTTTTGCTCGACCAGAAGCACCGTGGTGCCGGCCTTGTGCAGGTCCTCGACAATCTGGAAGATCTGTTCGATCAGAATCGGTGCCAGACCCATGGAAGGTTCGTCGAGCATAAGCAGTTTGGGGTTACTCATAAGGGCGCGCCCCATAACGAGCATCTGCTGCTCGCCGCCTGAAAGGGTGCCGGCGACCTGGCGACGACGTTCCTTCAGGCGCGGGAACTGCTCGTAGACGCGCTCCAGGCCCGGAGCCACCGTGGACTTGGGCTGCGTATAGGCGCCCATCTCCAGGTTCTCCTCAACCGTCATCTGTAAAAAGGCGCGACGACCCTCGGGAACCTGAGCCAGGCCCTTACCAACCAGCTTATCAGCGGGCGTATGGGTAATGTCCTCGCCCATAAACTTGATGGAACCGGTCTTGGAGCGAAGCAGGCCCGAAACGGTCTTGAGCGTTGTGGACTTGCCGGCGCCGTTGGCACCAATCAAGGCCACGATCTCGCCCTCGTTGACGTTAAAGGAGATGTCCTTGATGGCGTGGATGGCGCCGTACCAGACGTTGATGTTGTAGACGGAAAGCATCGGCTCTGCCATTTAGTTCTCCCCCTTATTCTGCTTGCCCAGATACGCCTCGATAACGGCATCGTTGTTCTGGATTTCCTCGGCCGTGCCCTTGGCGATGACCTTGCCAAAGTTAAGCACGCAGATACCCTCGCAAATATTCATGACGAGCGACATGTCGTGCTCAATAAGCATGATGGCGATACCAAAGGTGTCGCGAATCTTAACGATGTTCTCCATGAGCTCGGCGGTCTCGGACGGGTTCATGCCTGCGGCAGGCTCGTCGAGCAGCAGCAGTTTGGGGTTGGTGGCAAGCGCGCGGACGATCTCCAGACGACGCTGAGCGCCGTAAGGCAGCGATCCGGCCTGCTCGTTTGCCAGATGCTCCATATCAAAGATGGACAGCAGCTCCATGGCGCGTTCGTGAGCAGCCTTCTCGTGCTTCCAGTACGTCGGCAGGCGCAGCACGCCCCCAAAACCGGAGTAGCGCTCCTGATTGTGCAGACCGACCTTGACGTTGTCCTCCACCGTCATGGTGTTGAACAGGCGAATGTTCTGGAATGTACGGGCAATACCCATGCGGTTGACCTGATAGACCGACTTGCCCGAGGTGTCCTCACCGTCGAGCAGGATGGTGCCGTGCGTGGGCTGATACACCTTGGTGAGCAGGTTGAAGACCGTGGTCTTACCGGCACCGTTGGGGCCGATCAGACCGGCGATCTCGGTCTTGCCGATAGTCAGGCTAAAGTCGTCGACTGCCTTAAGGCCACCGAACTCAATGCCCAGGTGGATGCACTCGAGTGCCGGGCGCTGACCCAGGTCGCGGTCGGGAACGATGGCGCCAGAAGGATACGGGACCATCTTGCCCTTGTTAAACTCAAATTTACTGGGCATCGGCTGCCACCTCCTTCTTGGAAGCAAAGCGGTCCTTGACGCGACCGAAGAACGCCTTGAGCTGCGGGTTGTTGGTAAAGATCATGACCAAGATCAGCACGATGGCGTAGATGAGCATGCGGTAGTCCGAGAACTGACGGAGCAGCTCGGGAAGCACCGTGAGCAGCGCCGCGGCGATAACGGAACCGCGCATATTGCCCAGACCGCCCAGGACCACGAACACCAGGATGAGGATGGACGTGTTGAAGTCGAACTTGGTGGCGGAGAGCTGCGAGAAGTTACCGCCGAAGAGAGCTCCGGCGGCACCGGCGAGGGCAGCGGAAACCACGAAGGCGATCATGCGGTACTGGGTGACGGAGATGCCTACGGACTCGGCAGCGATCTTGTTATCGCGCACGGCCATAATGGCACGGCCGGTACGGCTGCGAACCAGGTTGAGCACGATCACGAGTGCGACCATGACCAGGATGGCACCGGCGAGGAAGGTCGAATAGGTCGACACGCCCGATGCGCCCTGCGCGCCCTTGATGATGGCGGTGCCGTCCTCGAGCAGGTGCAGGTCGTCAATCGTGGAGTTGCCCGTGATGTTAAAGATCACATGCAGGCCGCGGGAATCGACGCCCACGATAAGGCAGGTGACGATCTCTTTGATGATCTCGCCAAAGGCCAAGGTCACGATGGCCAGGTAATCGCCGCTCAGGCGAAGAACCGGGATACCGATCAGGAAGCCCAGAATGGCAGCGGCGATAGCGCCGACCACAATGCTGATGATCAGGCGCATCGGATCGGACGGAACGGCACTCTCCAGCGCGACGGCGGTGACGATGCCCGTATAGGCGCCGACGCTCATAAAGCCCGCGTGGCCCAGCGACAAGTCGCCCGCGATGCCGACGACGAGGTTAAGGGAGATGGCCATGACGATATAGGCCGTGATGGGAACCAGCTGACCGGCAATCATGCGCGGAATCATGTGGTTAGACTGCATAAAGAACACGATGGCGAACGCCACGATGCACATGGTGTACGTGACAAAGTCGTGACGCGTCTGCCTGTCTTTAAGAAACTTCATAACGCTCACCTATACCTTCTCGGGAACGTACTTGCCCAAGAGGCCGGCAGGCTTGACGAGCAGGACGATGATCAAAACACCAAAGACGATGGAGTTGGCAAGGCTCGTGGAAATGTAAGCCTGCGCCATTGCCTCGATGATGCCGATGAGAATGCCGCCGACAAAGGCACCGGGGATGGAGCCGATGCCGCCGAAAACGGCAGCGTCGAAGGCCTTGATGCCAGGCATGGCGCCCGTGGTGGGCTGCAGGACCGGCGAGTAGGAGCACAGGAGCACGCCGGCGATGGCAGCGAGGGCGGAGCCGATGGCAAACGTCATCGAGATGGTGCGGTTGACGTTGATGCCCATGAGCTGAGCGGCGGCCTTGTCCTCGGACACGGCGCGCATGGCCTTGCCCATCTTGGTCTTACCTGTAAAGAACATCAGGCCGGCCATGATAACCAGGCAGGCGACGATGGTGACGAGTGAGACGGCGCTTACGTTAAACTTGGCCAAGAACTCCGGCACCGGGAAGGTGACGAGCGAAGTGAAGTTCTTGGGCGTGGCGCCCCACAGAAGCTGCGCGGCGTTCTGCAGGAAGTAAGACACGCCGATGGCCGTGATCAGAACGGCCAGCGGGCCTGCTTGGCGCAGCGGCTTATAGGCCAGACCCTCAATGAGAACACCGAGAACCGTGCAGACCACACAAGAGAGAACTACAGATGCCCAGCCCGGGAGGCCGAGATACGACGTGGCGCAGAACGAGACATAGGCACCGACCATGATGACATCGCCGTGAGCGAAGTTGAGCATCTTGGCGATACCGTAGACCATGGTGTAGCCCAACGCGATGATGGCGTAGACGCTGCCCATGGACAGGCCGTTGACCAGGTATTGGATAAAGACCGTCATGTTCCACATCCCCCTTTCGAATAGGTTTCCAGTTAATGTATGAAACAGGGACGTTACACTGTCCCTAGATACCAAGCAAGCAGGGAAGGCCAAAACCTCCCCTGCTTGGGATCAAAACCGCTCTATGTAAGGCGGCCAATTAGGCCTGTACGTACTTGCCGTCGGTGATGACGTACGCCGTGGGCTCCTTCTGGACCTGGCCCTTATCGTTCCAGGTGAGCTTGCCGGTCAGACCGTCAACGGTAATCTTGAGCATAGCCTTGGACAGCTTCTCGGCGACCTCGGTCGGATCGGCGTCGACACCAAGACCGGCCTCCTTGACGGCCTCGGCCACCGCGTGCACGCCGTCGTAGGCGTCGGCGGCAAACTGGTCGGGGGTATCGCCGTACTTATCCTTGTAAGCGTTAACGAAGTCGGCGTTCTTCTCGTCGTCGGCGGAGAACGGGGTCATGAGCAGCAGGCCCTCGGCAAGAGAGGTATCGAAGCCCTCAACGCCCAGGATGCCGTCCATGCCGTCGCAGCCCATCATCTTGACGTCGTAGCCCATGTCCTTGGCGTTCTTGAGCAGGACGGACGCCGGCGTGTAGTAGATCGGCGCAAAGATCATGGTGGCGCCGGCCTGCTTGGCCTTGGTCAGCTGGTTGGTAAAGCTCGTGGCGGAGTCGTCCTTAAAGGTCTCCTCGTCAACAATCTCGAGCTTGGACTCAGCGGCCTGGGCCTTAAAGGAATCTGCGATGCCCGAAGAATAGGCGTCGCCGGAGTTATAGAACAGCACGAACTTCTCGTCCGCATACTTCTGCGCCAGGAACTTGGCAGCGTTGACACCCTGGTTGGGGTCGGTGAAGCAAACCTGGAAGACGCAATCCTTGCCGTCGGTGACGTCCTCGGAGGACGCGGACGGGGTGATCATGAACGTCTTGGGGTCGTTACCGCACTCGGCGGCAACGGCAACCGACGCACCCGTGGTGGTCGGGCCGACGAGGGCCTGCATGCCCCAGTCGAGCAGGGTGTTGAAGGCGTTGACGGCCTTCTCGCCATCGGCCTGGTCATCCTCGGCCTTGCTGGCAAGCGGCAACTCCTTGGTCGAGAAATCCTTGCAGCCAAGCTCGACACCCTGGGTAACGGACTTGCCGTAGGACGCGTTGGCGCCGGTCAGCGGGCCGATGGTGCCGATCTTAAACGAAGCGTCGCCCGAAGCGGAACCGCTATCGCCGCCGTTGGAGGAGCAGCCAGCTAGAATGGACATCGCCCCCAGACCTGCTGCGCTCGCGATAACGCTCCTGCGATTCATAACAGGGTTCAATGACTTACCGGTGAGGCTCGACATGCGGCTCTCCTCTCAAATCTCGTCGGGTTTCGGTTACCCGACAGGCCATCCTTCGCCGTGTTCGGCGTTCGCAAAATACTAGACGCTTTAGTTAAGGAAAGTGGCGATTATTTCAACTTTTCTTTTGTTTTGCCCATTTATCCATAATTCTGCGTATTACTGTCGGTTTATGCAGTTTAGCCACTTTATTGTGTGAAAGTAATGTTTCCGTTCTGTTACAGGCGTCCTTGCCCTGAATAAAACGGCCCGCCGGTCTCGTTATATGCACTTAGGCGGCGATGTACTTGCCGTCCTGAATCACATAGGCTGTCCATGCCGTCGGCACCCATTAGTGTCATGTCGTAGCTCATGTCCTTGGCGTTCTTGAGCAAAACGGACGCTGGGGTGTAATAGATCGGGGCAAAAATAAGCGTGGCTCCGACAAGGAAACTCCTGCGGTTAAGTACGTTGTTGATGCTAAACATGGTGTCCCCCTTTTCGCTGGCCGCGGTGCGGCCGTCTTGCGGTACGGGGCAAACCTTATGGCGCAAACGTTGACAGTTTGTTACGGAAGTTCGTTTATAGCGAGCATGTTTCCAATGTTTCCGCAGCGTTTCGGGGGTGCTGTTTTGTGCGACTCCTGTTGCCTGGCGAGCACGCGCCCTCGGTTCACGCTAGAATGCACTCAACCTTTAAGCGGTTAATCCATCCATAAGATGCACGAAGGAGCTATCTATGAGCGAACCCCTGCGCACCGTGAACGTCGGTCTGATCGGTCTGGGAACCGTCGGCGGCGGCGTGGCCCGTCTGATCAAGAGCCACCACGATGAGTACCTGGCAGCCTACGGCATCGACCTTAAGCTGACCCGCGCCTGCGCGCTTGCTTGGGAGCAAGCCGAGGCGGCAGGCATTGAGCGCGAGGCCTTTACGAGTGACTGGCACGACGTCGTCACCGACCCCGCCGTCGACATCGTCGTCGAGCTGATCGGTGGCGAGCATCCCGCAACCGAGATCTTCACCACTGCCTTTGAGCACGGCAAGCACGTCGTCTCTGCCAACAAGGCCCTACTGGGCCGTCATGTCGAGACGCTTGCCGAGAAGGCGCGCGCGTGCGGCGTGCAGATTAAGTGCGAGGCCAGCTGCGGCGGCGGCATCCCCATCGTGAGCACGCTCGAGCACGACCTGGTGGGCAACAAGATCCTGACCATCGCCGGCATTCTCAACGGTACCACCAACTATATCCTGTCGCGCATGGACGCCGAGGGCGCCGATTACGCCGACGTGCTTGCCGACGCACAGGCCAAGGGCTATGCCGAGGCCGACCCGTCCGCCGACGTTGACGGCTTCGATGCCGCCAGCAAGACGGCCATCCTCGCCTCCATCGGCTTTGGCACCCGCGTTACCACCGACGATGTGTACCAGCAGGGTATCCGTACCATCGGTGCCGAGGACATCGCCCAAGCCCGCGAGCTCGGCTACACCATTAAGCTGCTCGGTATCGCCCGCAACACCGACACCGGTGTCGACGTCCGTGTGCATCCCACGCTGATTCCCGCCGACCATATGCTTGCTAAGGTCAACGGCGCCATGAACGCTGTCTACGTGGTAGGCGACGCCGTGGGCGAGACCATGTTCTACGGTGCCGGCGCAGGCTCCTTCCCCACCGCGAGCGCCGTCGTGGGCGATATCCTGTCGCTCTCCGAGCAGATCAGCCGCGGCGTGGCTCCGCTGCCCGAGATTGAGCCCTATGGCCACAACCTCGCCTTTAAGCCCATGGACGAGCTCCAGACCAAGTACTATGTGCGCCTGAAGGTCGCCGACCGCGTGGGTGCCCTGTCCGAGACGGTCAACATCTTTGCCAAGCACAACATCTCGATCTCGCTCATCAACCAGGTCGAAGACGGCAAGTCGGGCGTCAGCGATGCCTGTTCGGTCATCTTCCTGACGCACCGCGCGCTCGAGAAGGACGTCCAGGCTGCCACCGCCGAGCTTGCCAGCGTCGACTGCGTAGCCGAGGTCGCCAACGTCCTGCGCATCGAGGACGTTGAGGCTTGGACCGAAGGCGTCATGGCGAACTAGTTCGGTTTACACCCCACAACGCATTTGCTCGAAGGGCTCCCGTCCGATGTGGGATGGGAGCCTTTTTGTCTCCTGCCCTAAGCACAACGACAGGGCACATTTGCGCGAGCCGCTCATCGGTAACGCGGGCTACCGTTCACCGATATGCAAACACGGCCGATTCCGGTTACGGCTACGCTGTGCTGCGAATGTCCGCCCGCGATGAGAGGAAATACCATGTTGCTCGAGGGCAAGAAAGCAATCATCACCGGAGGCACGCGCGGTATCGGCTATGCCATCGCCTGCCGTTTTATCGAGGAGGGCGCCTCCGTCACTGTCTTTGGCTCGCGTCAAGAGACCGCCGATGCGGCCGTTGAGAAGCTGACAGCCGCCTATCCCGACGCCAAGGTCTGGGGCCGCTCCTGCGACCTCACCTCACTCGAAGCCGTGACCGAGGCCTTTACCCAGGCTGCATCCGACATGGGCGGCTTGGACACGGTCGTCAACAATGCCGGTATCTCCCAGCGTTCACCCCTCTTGGACTACACGGCCGAGGAGTTCGCAAAGGTCATGGACCTTAACGTCGTCGCCGTCTTTAATGGCCACCAGGCTGCCGCCAAGATCATGACCGAGGCCGGCCACGGCGGCACCATCACTACCACAAGCTCGATGGTCGCCAAGTACGGCCAGCCCTCCGGCGTCGGTTACCCCACGTCCAAGTTTGCCGTCAACGGTATGGTCCAGTCACTCTCGCGCGAGCTCGCCCCTATGGGTATTCGCGTCAACGCCGTTGCCCCTGGCGTGACTAAGACTGACATGGTCGCCAACCTGCCCGAAGAGGTCATCAAACCCATCATCGCCACTATTCCTCTCGGCCGCATGGGTGAGCCCGAGGACGTCGCCAACGCCTTCGTTTTCCTAGCGAGCGACATGTCCTCCTATGTCACGGGCGCCGTGCTCCCCGTCGACGGAGCCGCCCGCTCTTAAGGGACCACAAGCCTCAGCTCCCAGCCTCAACATAGTCCAACAAAGAAGGCGCGCCGTCTGCATCAACTGCAGGCAGCGCGCCTTCTTCTGTTTGAAAGGGAAGCTGTGTCCCGGAATTCCGACTCAGACCGGGACGCAGCTTCCCTCAGGGCCATGTTTCGGAAAGAGCGCCCCGTTTTGAACGCCGATTCTGGGATACCGTTTCCGCAACGGGTCTCTCGCGGAAACTGCATCCCACTCTGAGCGCCCATTCCGGGACACAGTTTCCCAACGGCCCCCGTTTCGGAAACCACATCCCGTTCCGAGCCTTCAAAGCAGGACGCGGCTTCCTCGAGAGAGTATCGACTACTTGCCGTCGTCGTCCTGGGCTTCTTCGCGCGCATAGAGTTCCAGCATGCGGCGGCGGTATTCGCGCACGGCGAGCTTGGCGCGCTCCAGGCGACGGCGCTCACGCGGAGTCAGCTCGGACAGGTCGACCTCGTCTCCATAGGTCTTATCGGCAAGAAGATGTGCCGCGTCCACAATACGAGCATCGATGTGGCCGCTCGCCGCCTCGGCGGAAAGACGCTCGGCAATCGTGTCGAGCGTAGGCAGGCCCTCGAATACGCGACCATGGCCATGCGAGGTCAGCAGCTCATGCTCGCGTGCGAGCAAGCTCGCTAGGTCGTGGTGGGCGCGCAGGATGTCGAGCGCATCGGATGGATGCTCGGCAACTTCTGCCACGGCGGCGACCGGCGCGGCATCGACCACGCGGTAGAAGAGCTGCGCGAGCAGCGGCATCAAGAACACCGTGATGGCGCCGGCAGCGACCATAACCGACGCGATGTCTTGCGACAGCGCGCCCGCGTTGACGGCAACGCTCGTAACGGCAACGATGATCGGCAGCGCCGTGGTGCAGTACAGGGCCACGGTAATGCGGCCATACGCCGACACATCACGCGTCGCAGGACAAATGCTCATAGAAATAAGAATGGGCACGGCACGAATAATCAACAACGCCACGATAAAGCCCACGAGCAGACCCGGGCGCGACGCCACGGCCGTCAGGTCGATCTTTGCGCCCGATACGGTAAAGAACACCGGAATCAAAAAGCCGTAGGCCAGGCCGTCGAGCTTGGTCTCGAGCGTATGGTTGCCCTCGGGGATGATATAGCGCAAGACAAAGCCGGCGGCAAAAGAACCCAACACGATGTCGAGATCAAAGACGGCCGAGAACGCCACGAGTGTGACCAGGATGAGCACCGTCAGGCGCACGAAGGTCTGCGACGTGGTATCGGCACGTTCCTCGACAAACGCAAAGAAGCGGCTGCCGACGCGCTTGGAGCGGCTTGGGACCACGGCAAGCAACACGCAGACCACCGCAAACAGGCCAAGAATCACGAGCGTTTGGATGCCGGTACGGGCAGACAGCAGCACCGACATGGCAAGCACGGGGCCGAGCTCGCCCCAGGTGCCATACGCGAGAATCGAGTCGCCCACGCGCGTTCCGACAAGTGAACGCTCACGCATGATGGGCACGAGCGTGCCGAGCGCCGTAGAAGTGAGGGCAAGCGTCACGGCGATACCGTCGAAATGACTGACCGAGAACCACGGGGTAAAGCGCACGGCAAGCCAGGCGATACCAAACGTGACGACCCACGTCGCCAAGCCGTAGCGCCCCTCGACGCCCGTGATGCTCTTGGGGTCGATCTCAAAGCCGGCAAGCAGGAACAAAAAGGCCAGACCGAGCTCGGACACAAGCGAGACCTCGGCATCTACATGGATGACGCCGAGCATATGGGGTCCCAGCACCGCGCCGAGCACGAGCAAAAAGACCGTCTCGGGAACGGGTTTTCCAGGAATCGCCGAGGCGATGAAGGGGCTCGCAAAGGCCACGAGTGCGATGATGGCGAGCGAAACGAATGCCATGTGATGCCTTTCTCTTGTTTGCGCTTCACTGTAGCACCCTCGCCGTCCTCAACGCGCCGCGAGCTGTCGTATCATAGTGAGGTTTACAAACATGTGGCTCAAGGCGACCGCAGGGCAGACCCCGCAAACCGACCGCTGCCGCATACCGTACCGTACGCCCAACCGATCAGGAAGGCAGGAACCAATGGTCTCTCGTATCTACGTGGAGAAGAAACCCGGGTTCGACGTCGAGGCTCAGCAGCTCAAGGGCGAGCTGACCGAAATTCTCGGCATCAAGGGCATCGAGGCCCTGAGGATCATCAACCGCTACGACGTCGAGGGCATCGACGAGGAGCTTTTCCGCTCCTGCGTGCCGACCGTCTTTAGCGAGCCCCAGGTCGATGTGACCTACGACGAACTCCCCGCAAGCGATGGCGCCGTCTTTGCCGTCGAGTTCCTGCCTGGCCAGTTTGACCAGCGCGCCGACTCCGCCAGCGAGTGCGTGCAGCTCATCAGCCAGGGTGAGCGCCCCGCCGTGCGCTCCGCCAAGGTCTATATGATCTCGGGCGCTCTGGACGAGGCCGCCATCGAGGCCATCAAGCACTACGTGGTGAATCCCGTCGAGGCCCGCATCGCCTCGCTCGACCTGCCCGAGACGCTGTACATGGAGACTCCCGAGCCCCAGCCCGTCGAGGTGCTCGACGGCTTCCGCAAGCTCGACGAGGCCGGCCTTGCCGCCTTTATCGCCGATCGCGGCCTTGCCATGGACGAGGCAGACATCGCCTTCTGCCAGCAGTACTTCCGCGATGAGGACCGCGACCCCACCATCACCGAGATCCGCGTGATCGACACCTATTGGTCCGACCACTGCCGCCACACCACTTTCGGCACCGTCCTGGACGACGTGACGATCGACGACGCCGTGGTGCAGCAAGCCTTCGACCGCTACATGGAGATGCGCCACGAGCTCGGTCGCGACGCCAAGCCCGTCTGCCTCATGGACATGGGCACCATCGGCGCCAAGTACCTTAAGAAGACCGGCGTCATGACCGATGTCGACGAATCCGAGGAGATCAACGCCTGCACCGTCAAGGTGAAGGTCGATGTCGATGGCGAGGACCAGGACTGGCTGTTCCTCTTTAAGAACGAGACCCACAACCACCCGACCGAGATCGAGCCCTTCGGCGGTGCCGCCACCTGCGTGGGCGGCGCTATCCGTGACCCGCTCTCGGGCCGCAGCTATGTGTACCAGGCCATGCGCGTCACCGGCGCCGGCGACCCCACCGTCCCGGTTTCCGAGACGCTCGAGGGCAAGCTGCCGCAGCGCAAGCTCGTGACTACTGCCGCCGCCGGCTACTCCAGCTACGGCAACCAGATCGGCCTTGCCACCGGTCAGGTCAACGAGCTCTATCACCCCGGCTACGTGGCCAAGCGCATGGAGGTCGGCGCCGTCGTGGGCGCTACCCCGGCAAACCACGTTCGTCGCGAGTGCCCCGCCCCCACCGACAAGATCATCCTGCTGGGCGGCCGCACCGGCCGCGATGGCATCGGTGGCGCCACCGGCTCCTCCAAGACCCAGAACACCGAGTCCATCGAGACCTCGGGTGCCGAGGTCCAGAAGGGCAACGCCCCTGTCGAGCGCAAGCTGCAGCGTCTGTTCCGCCGCGGCGACGCCTGCCGTCTGATCAAGCGCTGCAACGACTTTGGCGCCGGCGGCGTCTCGGTCGCCGTGGGCGAGCTTGCCGACGGCCTGTATGTCGACCTGGACACCGTGACCAAGAAGTACGACGGCCTGGACGGCACCGAGCTCGCTATCTCTGAGTCCCAGGAGCGCATGGCCTGCGCCGTCGCCGACGGTGACGTCGAGGAGTTCATGGGCTACGCCGCCGAGGAGAACCTGGAGGCGACCGTTATCGCCGAGGTTACCGCCGAGCCGCGCATGCGCATGGCCTGGAACGGCGTCGCTATCGTCGACCTATCCCGCGAGTTCCTCAACTCCAACGGCGCGCCCAAGCACCAGATCGCCCACGTATGCGCCCGCAGCGTGTGGCAGCCCAGCTGGGCCGGCACCACGCTTGCCGAGCGCATGACCTCGCTTGTCACCGACCTCAACGTCGCTTCCAACAAGGGCCTTTCCGAGCGCTTCGACTCCACCATCGGCGCCGCGACCGTGCTCATGCCCTTTGGTGGCAAGACGCAGCTCACCCCAAGCTCGGCCATGGTCGCCAAGTTCCCCGTGGACGGCGAGACCACCACGGCGAGCGCTATGGCATGGGGCTTCAACCCCTACCTGATGGAAGCCGACCAATTTGCGGGCGCCTATCTGTCCGTGGTCGAGTCCATCGCCAAGCTCGTTGCCGCCGGCTTTGAGCACAAGCGCGCCTACCTCTCCTTCCAGGAGTACTTCGAGCGTCTGCGCACCGAGGCAGAGCGCTGGGGCAAGCCCATGGCTGCCGTCCTGGGCGCCCTCATGGCCCAGGTCGACCTGGGTGCCGGCGCCATCGGCGGCAAGGACTCCATGAGCGGCTCATTTGAGGACGAGGCCGGCGAGCTCAACGTTCCGCCGACCCTGATCAGCTTCGCCGTCGCCGTGGGCAGGGCCGCCCGTGCCGTCTCGCCCGAGTTCAAGGGCCTCACGCACCGCGTCGTCCGCATCGCCCCCGCTACCTATGGCGAGGACTACCGTCCCGACGCCCAGCAGCTGCTCGCCGCGTTTGACGCCGTCGAGGCGCTCACTGCTACCGGCAACGCCCTGGCCATCTCCACGCCCGGCTACGGCTGCGGCGCCGAGAGCCTCTTTAAGATGTGCGTCGGTAACCAGATCGGCATCGAGCTTGCCGAGGATGTAGACGCAGAGAGCCTCTTCACCCCGCTCTACGGCAGCTTTATCGTCGAGCTCGCCGAGGATGCCGAGCTGCCCGAGGTCGCCGACGGCGTTGTCGTCGAGCCCCTGGGCACCACCGTCGAGGGCTATGTCATCGACACCGGCTCCGAGGTCATCAAGCTCTCCGAGCTCCAGGAGGCCTGGGAGAGCGGCATCGAGGGCGTCTTTGCCTACCGCAGCGCCGGCGAGACCCCCGAGGTCGAGACCATCGACTTCCGTGCCAAGGACATCCACGTGTACAGCGGCGCCAAGATCGCCCGTCCGCGCGTGATCATCCCCGTGTTCCCCGGCAACAACTGTGAGTACGACAGCGCACGTGCCTTCCGCGCAGCCGGTGCCGAAGCCGACACCTTCGTGATCAACAACCTCACGCCCGAGGCCGTCGCCGAGAGCACCCACGAGCTCGCCCGTCGTATTCGCCAGAGCCAGATCGTCATGATCCCCGGCGGCTTCTCGGGCGGCGACGAGCCCGATGGCTCCGCCAAGTTCATCACGGCGTTCTTCCGCGCTCCCGAGGTCACCGAGGCAGTTCGCGACCTGCTCAAGGCCCGCGACGGCCTGATGCTGGGCATCTGCAACGGCTTCCAGGCCCTGGTCAAGCTCGGTCTGGTGCCCTATGGCGACATCGTCGACGCCACGCCCGATGCGCCCACGTTGACGTTCAACACCATCGGTCGTCATCAGAGCCGTCTGGTGCGCACCCGCATCTCGTCCAACCTGTCCCCGTGGCTGTCGCAGTGCAGCCTGGACGACCCCTACACCGTCGCCATCAGCCACGGCGAGGGCCGCTTTGTCGCCAATGACGAAGTGCTCACCCAGCTGATCGCCAACGGCCAGGTCGCCACGCAGTACGTGGGCGAGAACGGCAAGCCCAGCATGGATCTCTCCGTCAACCCCAACGGCTCCGCACTCGCCATCGAGGGCATCACGAGCCCCGACGGCCGCGTCCTGGGCAAGATGGGCCATGCCGAGCGTCGCGGCGACAACCTGTACCGTAACGTGCCCGAGCATGTCCCCGGCGATAAGTTCATGCCGATCTTTGAGAGCGGCGTGGCCTACTTCGCTTAAACCTTTCCCATCAGGTACAATCCCTTCGGGTAACAACACCCGCCACCGACACATCCGGTGGCGGGTTCTTTTTTACTTCGCGCATGTAGGAAGGACATCATGGAAAGCCGCAAGCCGTATCTCGCCACCCTGCCCGGACTCATCCTGGGCTGTCTTGTTTGCTGTGCACTCTGGGGATCGGCCTTTCCCTGCATCAAGATCGGCTACGCACTCTTTAGCATCCCAGCGCACGATAGCGCTTCGCAGCTGCTCTTTGCAGGTTTACGCTTTACGCTTGCCGGCGCCCTGGTTATCGTTGGGATGAGCGCGGCCCAACGCCGCCCCCTCATACCGCAAGCGCGCGACATCAAGCCCATCTTTGTCTTGTCGCTCTTCCAGACTATCGGGCAGTACTTCTTTTTCTATCTGGGCCTCTCGCGCGCCAGCGCCATGTCGAGCTCCATCATCGAGGCCAGCGCCAACTTCCTAGCCATCCTCTTTGCCGCCCTGGCGTTTCGCACCGAAAAGCTCGATGCGGCCAAAGTGCTCGGCTGCGTACTGGGCTTTGCCGGTGTCGCGCTCGTCAACCTTTCGGGCGCGGACGGCACCTTTGGCTTCAGGCTCGATGGCGAGGGCTTTATCCTGGCCTCCACCGTCGCGGGTGCCCTATCGACCTGCCTGATCGGCATCTTCTCGCGCGAGCACGACGGCGTCTTGCTTGCCGGGTGGCAGTTTTTAGTCGGTGGCGTGGTCCTTACCGCCATCGGGTTTTTGATGGGCGGCACGTTGTCCCCCACCGAAATCGCCCCCGCCATCGCGCTCATCATCTACATGGCGCTTATCTCCGCGGTCGCCTACTCGCTGTGGTCGCGCCTGCTTGCCGCCAACCCCGTCAGCCGCGTCTCGGTCTTTGGGTTTATGAACCCGGTCTTTGGCGTGCTGCTGAGCGCGCTGCTGCTCGGCGAGGGCGCTGGCACGAGCCCCGTTACTGTCATCGTTGCCCTGCTGTTGGTTTGCGGCGGCATCATCATCGTAAACAAGCCCAAAAAGGCCTAGCGAACTGCCTCGTTCCAAGAAAAAGACGAGGCGTATCTTCGACAGCCGCTACTAATCCCGCCAACGCAATAGGGGCGCACGACCATCAATGCGGTCGTGTGCCCCTTTTCCTAGTGTATCTGAACGCCGGCTTTCTTTTTCTCGGCCTTGACGCGGTAGAGCTCCGCATCGGCAGCGCGAAGTAAGTCTTGCCAGGTATCAACACTATCGCCGACCCGCGCGTAACCGATGGACATCCGCAATGCATACGGCACCTCGGCATGCGCGAGCTCGTCGTTGATTGTCGCGCACAGATGCATGACATCCTGTTCCGCCACTGCCTTTTGGAGCACCACGAACTCATCGCCACCGTAGCGTGCGATAAAGCCACCAGACGCCGAGCAGACCTCTTTGAGCGCAGCGGATATAACCTGAAGAGCATGGTCGCCCTCCACATGTCCATAGCGATCGTTAATCTGCTTAAAGCCGTCGGCGTCCATCATGAGCAGATACACATCTTCGGCCTGATCCACATTTGAGAAGAGCGACAGGATATAGGTCTCAAAACGGTTGCGATTGTTGAGGTCAGTCAACGGGTCGGTCGAGATGAGCTGCTCCTGGCAGATGATATAGAGCAGCAACATGCTAATCATTATGCCGACACAAAGGCCAGGCACCGAGTATACGATCTGAAAGGTACCGCCCACCAGGGCCGGAATGGCGAAAAATGCCAAGGTTCGATAGATAGCCTTCGTCTGCAGGCTCTCGACCCTGCGAGATTGCACAAACGCATGCAGGGACGTATGTATAACGTAACAGTAGCTGACAATGGGCTGGATCATATAGGCAAAGCCGCGACGATACACGCCCTGCGAATCGATATAGAACAAGGCGTGCGTCCAGTAACTGGTAAAAGCCAGCACGACCACCAGAGCCGTAGGCAACGTTACAAGCACCACCCTATAGCGCGAGGTCACAAGGCGAGAGCCCTGCATCGTCTCGGAATAGATAAACCAAATGAGACACGCGATGGCAAAGAGCGAAAACGAAACCGCGTTGGAAATCCAGTTGGCAGCAATACCCAACGTGCCGTCCGCACCATCCGAAAGCGTCCAGATCATATCGAATAATATGTACGCGGCAGAGGTGTAGCCAAGCATGCTAAACAATAGCTGCAGGGTGCTCGAGAACAAGGAGCGACGACTTCGCGCGGCAAGCCCGATAAGAACAATCATGCATAGCAGGAATATCTCAATCTTGAGTGCCTTAACCACTAGACGCCATCCCTTCAATATCCGAATGGTCAGAATCGCCCAATTCGAATCAGGGCAATAAACACCCCTTTACTCCGCAGGGGTAAAGGGAATCATAGCAAAGCGCCCGAACATCACTGCAAAACAGTTTCTGTTCGGGCGCTCGGACGGCGCGAATTGCACGCCGGAATCAATTATCGGTAACGGCCGTTACTCGCCATCGATGTCGGTCGCGACGGCCTCCTCGATGGCCTCGACACCGGCAGGCGACAGGTCCTCCTTGCCCTGGCAGAACTTCTTGTCGACCCAGCCGGTCAGAATCGGAGCCATGATTGCCGTGATGATAACGGCAGTGGCGATCTGGGCGTACGCGGTGGGCGCAAGCTCGGCGTAGCGCGGCGCGACCTCGGCGAGAGCAACCGGCGTGGTCATAGCCGTGCCGGCGATGGTGGAACAAGCCACGGCAGCCTTGCCGTTACCACCGCACAGGCGCTCGAACGCAAAGGTGATGGGACCGACGACAAACAGCGTGACAAGGCCCAGCAAGATGCCGGAAATACCGCCGGTGATAAAGCTCGACAGGCTCATGGACGCGCCAAGCTGAAATCCGATGACGGCAATCGCAGGGTTGGAACCGGGAACCAGCAGGTTCTTGATAAACGGGAACAGGTTGCCCAGAACCATGCCGATAACGAGCGGCAAAATGGAGCCGATGATAGTACCGACAGGGATGTTGGCAAGACCCGAAACACCAAGGATGATCATCGTGACGGCGGGGCCGGCCGTAAAGAACAGGATACCGACGGCGCCCTGCTCGGACTCATCGCCGAACTCGCCCATGATGCCCGTATAGAGCGCCATGTTGCAAAACGTAATGCCGCCGATGATAGACACGGAGCTCAGACCCAGGAAGTTGTCGTTAAAGAAATATGCCACGCCTAGGCCGAGAGCCGCTGCGACGACCAGCTTGGGAATCAGCACGACGATACCGGTCTTGATGGCGCCCGGCGTGGACTTAAAGCTGATGCCGGCGCCCACGAACAGCAGGATCGCGGCGACGATGGTATTGGAGCCACCGCGGCAGGCAGCCGTAAAGAAGCCGCCGATCTCAAAAACCTGCGGGCAGAAGGTGTTGAGCAAAAGACCGACGATCATCGGATAGATCATGATGTCGCCCGGGATGCGCGGAACCTTGAATTTCTTTTGCTCGTTGGCAGTCGCTTCCTGTGCCATGAAACCCCCATTTCCGCTGACGCGGAACAAAAGCCCACGTCATGCTTTGCTACAGTAAAGTTTGACCATGGTACCAGAAGAAATAGACCAGCTCGGTGAAAAATTCGACAAGTTGGGATGGAACGAGATTCGGCGCCCGCGACGCCACCCCTATATAAGGCTCAAGACGATATAGAGTACGATGCCCGAGACGCAGCACCACAGCATCGATTTTGTCTTGACCGCCACGACCACGACGCCGGCGGCCGCAATCCAGGGAACCAAGGCAGGCCAGAGTCCCGCGTCGAACGCGCCGGGGCTCACCAAGTCGTTGGCGACCAGCGCGGCAAAGGCAGCGGGCGGGATATAGCCCAGGGCCTCGGTAATGCGGGGCGACAGGGTCCGCCCGCGCAAGGCGAACGCCGGCGCGATGCGAAAGAACGCGATAGCAGCCCACGACGACAGCCACAGAACCAAGAACTCGTTAACGGGCATCGCGGGCACCTCTTCCGTCAAATACAGCATCGCACGCCAGCGCAATGGCAATGCCGACCACGACGCTTGCCGGCACGGCAATATTCGTGAGGCCCAAGAACTTGCATACGGCGACGGACACCGCGCCCGAAACCGCCGCGACAACGTTGCCGCGCGACAGCCGCTGCGAAAAGAGCAGGCAGATAAAGAGCGAGGTGCAGACAAAGGCTGCAATGGCGGTGGGAACATCGACAACGGTGCCGACGATGCCGCCCGTCGTACACGAAACGCCCCATGTTGCGATAAGGATCACGTTGAGCACGAAGGACTCACGCGGGCCCCAGTCGTCCTTCTCGACCAAATTGGCTAGCGAGATGCCGTACGCTTCTTCGGTAAGCGTCGCGGTGACCGCCAGCGTCTGACACTTCGAGGCACTCTTCAGATGCGGGGCAAGCGATGCCGAATATAGTGCAAAACGCGAGGAGATGGCGGCGACGCTCGCGATAATCGAAGGTGCCGGTACGCCCGCCAGCCAAAGATTGCAGATCATAAACTGGCCGCTGCCCGTCACAAACGTGCTGCTCAGGGCAAAGACCATCCAGGGCTCCATTCCCGTCTGCCCCATGATCATTCCGCACGGCGCGCCTATTGCAACATAGGTAAGCATCACTGGCCAGACGGTTCTAACGATTTTGAGCACCATACGCTTCTCATCCTGACAAGGTCTCCGAGCCGCATGTAGCGACACGGCAGAATCATCATCCGACAGCAACCGAGTTCACCTACAATTGCCACCGGATCGAAAGACACAACTTTTTAGGAAGTCATTATGACAGCTATCGATCGAGACCGGGCGCGCGCGGCCTTCAAAAGCTACACCGATGCCTACGACGCCACCAACCCACGCATCGCACTCAAAATCGAGCATACGTACCACGTGGCCGAGGCGTGCGATGCCGTAGCGCGCGAGCAGGGCTGGTCGTCAGAAGATATTGACCTGGCATGGCTTTGCGGCCTGCTACACGATATGGGCCGCTTTGAGCAGCTGCGACGCTGGGACACCTTTAAGGACGCCGAGAGCATGAGCCATGCGGCGCTGGGCATCGAGGTCCTCTTTGGCGAGAATCCCGACGATGCACCCGCCGTAACGAGCATCCGCGACTTTATCGATGACCCGGCAGAAGATGAGCTCATCCGAGCGAGCATTGCCTATCACAGCGATTTCCGCCTACCCGCGCGGCTCGACGTGCGCACGCGGAGCTTCTGCGATATCGTGCGCGATGGTGACAAGATCGACATTATGCGCACCATCGCCGACAGCACCGTCGACACTATCCTCAAGGTGGACGAGAAGACGTTTCTCGGCAGCCGTTTCTCGTCGCCGACACTTGCCGCCTTTGACGAGCACCGCTGCGTCGCACGCGATGAGCGCGATGAGCCCGCCGACTTCTTGGTGGGGCTTATCTGCTTTATGTTTGAGCTCGTCTATCCAGCAAGCCGCGCGCTGGCGCGCGAACAGGGCGATATCCACCGCCTGCTCGACGCGCCCTTTGGCATTACGCGGCCCTTTACCGACCCCGCCACGCAGGCAACCTGGAGCCGCCTAAAGGACGAGATGCGCGACTGGCTGGCGCGCGCTTAGCGCTCAAGCTGGGCCAGTAGCTCCTCGACGACCTCGACGGCGTCCCCAACAACCTTGTACTGGGCAGCACCAAAAATGGGGGCATCCGGGTCCTCGTTGATGGCGATAATGCACTCCGCCCCACCGATGCCGGCAAGATGCTGGATGGCGCCCGAAACACCGATACTCACGAGAAGCTTGGGCGAAACCGATACGCCGGTCTGGCCAATCTGATGGCGATACTCCAACCAGCCGGCCTCCACGACAGGTCGCGTGCAACCAAGCTCGGCTCCCAGAGCCTCGGCGAGCCTTCGCATCAGGGGCAGATTCTTCTTGGAGCCAATGCCGCGACCCACCACGACCAGGCGCTCGGCATCGGCGATCGAGGCCTGCTGCCCCCACTCCTCGGCGGGAATCGAGATCTCGACACGAGCCTTAGCATCATCCGCAAGCGATATCTGGGTGATCGTGCCGGAGCGGTCGTAGTCAAAGTCGGGCGCCTTAAAGATGCCGGGACGAACCGTTGCCATCTGGGGACGATGATTGGGGCAGACGATGGTGGCCATCAGGTTGCCGCCAAACGCCGGACGCGTCTGTTGCAGCAGTCCCGTCTCCGTATCCATCGAAAGTACGGTGCAGTCAGCCGTAAGGCCCGTCTGCAAGCGTACGGCAACTCCGGGTGCCAGTTCGCGGCCAAAAGCGGTCGCGCCGTATAAGATGGCCTCGGGTTTGCGTTCGGCTACCAAATCGCAGATCAAGCGGGCGTAGACCTCCGCATCGTTTTGGCGCAGGCGCTCGTCGCGACAGGCCAGGACTTCGTCGGCGCCCGCGCAAACCAGATGCTCCAGGTCGCCGAGAGAACCCTCGGGGCCCATGCCGGCCAGTGCCACCAGACGGCAGCCGCGAGCATCGGCAAGCTCGCGGCCCTTGCCCATAAGCTCATAGGCAACGGGAGTCACCGTATCGCGCTCGTCGGTCTGCACGAATACCCAAATGTCTCGATACGCATCGAGGTCAACCGCACCAACGGCCTCGTCACGCTCGATCGAGATAGCGTTGACAGGGCAGGCGTCGACGCACCCACCGCATAGGATGCAGCCGTCGGTTACGCGGGCGCATCGGCTGGGTCGCTCGCCTTCCACTACGATGCCGCCCGAGGCACAGGCGTGAACGCAGCGACCGCAGCCGATACAGGCTTCGCTATCGATAATCAGTCCGCTCATCTATGCCATCCCCTCGATAATCTTGGCAAGTTTTGCCGCCTGCTCGGACGCCGTTCCGTCAACGTCCTCGCACGTTTGGTCACGGTCGGGCACAAACGAGCGCACGACCTGTGTCGGCGACCCGGCAAGACCGCAACGCGCGGGGTCGGCGTTCACGTCGGCGGCACTGACCACGCACACGTCCGCCTCCTCCGCCGCGCGAATACCGGCAATACTCGGCATACGCAACTGGCCAATCTCCTTGGCAGTCGTCATCGCACACGGCATCTCAAGATAGACCGTCTCCTCGCCGGCATCGCATCCGTGAACGAGCGCCAGCGAGCCACACGTCGTAAAGCCCGCGCTTTGCACGCAGCTCACGTCGGTCACGCAGGGAATCTCAAAGGCACCGGCAAGCTCGGGGCCAATCTGGGCCGTATCGCCATCCACCGCCATCTTGCCGCAGATGAGCAGGTCGAAGTCCTCGTCGAGCGCCTCGATGCCGCATTTGAGAGCATAGGTGGTCGCCAGGGTATCGGCACCCGCAAAGGCGCGATCGGTCAGCAGCAGCGCGTCGTCGGCACCTCGAGCGATGCAGTCGCGCAGCAGCAACTCGGTCGCGGGGATGCCCATCGACACCACCGTTACGCGCACGTCCATGCCAAAGCCGATAAAGTCGTCTTTCAGCGCCAGCGCGCATTCCAAAGCGCTCGCATCAAAGGGATTAATGACCGTCTGCTTGCCATCGCGCACGATGGTATTGGTCTTGGGGTCCATCTTGACCTCGGTGCTGCCCGGCACGGCCTTGACGCACACCACCATATGGAAATCGCTCATCTTCACGCGCCCCCTTTCTGGACGAGCTCATCCAAGAGCTTCTCCGAAAACAGGTTGCCGCGACCCAGCTGCCCGTCGGGATCGAGCTGGAGCTTGAGCCGCGCCGACTCGACCATGGCCTCGTGACCGTACATCGTCTCTAAGAAGCCCGCCTTGATCTTGCCGACGCCGTGCTCGGCAGAAACGGCACCGCCCATAGCCGTTACCTCCGCAGCCCACTGGGCAAACAGCTCGCCACCGCGACGGTAGTCCTGCGCATCGCGCGGCAGGATGTTCACATGCAGATGGTTGTTACCGATGTGCCCCCAGGCAGCAGATTCAAGCCCACTTTCGGCCAGTGTGCGGCGATAGAGGGCCACGACATCGGCAAGGCGTGCATTGGGCACCGACATGTCCGAACCCAGTTTGGTGATGGTGGGATCCGTGCGGCGACGCTCGTCGATAAGCATATTGACGCTCTCGGGGACCGCATGGCGGAAGAACCGCTGGCACTCGCGATCGACCTCGGTGCGCGCGACCCATGTCGCATCGTCGCTGCCGCCCGCAAGCTCCAGTACCCACCCCAAGTGATACAGCTCCTCAGTCGCCTGAACTTCGTCGTCGCAGTCGAGCTCCACGTAGACACAGACCTTGGCCTCTTTGTCGAGCGCCGGCAGCGAGGCGAACGCGGTCGACTGCTCACGCTGACGACGCAGGATATCCAGGGCGCCAGCATCGAAGTACTCGATGGCAGCCGCATGGGACAGGACTGGGCGCACGGAATCGGTGAAGGACACGGCCTTGTCTTCGCTGTCAAAGAAACAGCTCACGCCCCAAACGACCGCAGGTGCCGCCTGCAGGGCAATCTCGAGCTCGGTGATAACGCCGAGCGTGCCACAAGCGCCGATAAAGAGGTCGATGGCGTCCATTTCGTCCGCAACGAAATAGCCCGAGGCATTTTTTGTCTTGGGCATGGTATAGCCGGGAAGATCGAGCTCGAGTGTACGGCCCGCTGCCGTCACGAGCGATAAGTGGCGGCCCCGGGCAAAAGCCTCGCCGCGCTGAAGCTCAAGCAAATCGCCATCAGCCAGCGCGACGTGGAGTCCAGTGATATGCGGACGCATGGGGCCATAAGCGTAGCTGCGGGCGCCGGAGGCGTTGCATGCCGCCATGCCGCCCAGACAGGCGGACGCCTCGGTGGGATCGGTGGGAAAAAACTGCTCCGGGGCCTCTTGGAACTCCTCGTAGGCCTCAAGCGATGCCTGGTCCCAACCAGCGATCGGCAGCACCTTCTTGCCCAGCTGCTTGCGCAGCTCCGAGAGCACAACGCCCGGCTCCACACGCAGCAGAAATTGACCTTGTTCATCGCGGCGAAGGCCCAAGTAGCGATTCATACGGGAAGTATTGAGGATATGCCCGCCGTGGGGCACGGCACCGGCGGCAAGGCCGGTTCGGGCGCCCTGAACCGTTACCGGGACACACTCGGCATGGAGCTTTCCCAAAATGGCGCGGACCTCGTCTTCCGTCGTCGGAAACGAGATGCTCGAGGCCTCGCCCGATGCGCGAGACTCATCGCGACCATACTCTTCGAACTCGTCGGTGAAGGGTTTAATGGTTGCAGACACGCGAACTCCCCCTTTAGCTAACTACAGTGTTTGCAGGGAGATGTTACCGCATCGTTTCGTCGACGTGTTCGAGACCGTCTCCATAATTGGCGATTTTTACGTTCGTGCAATTCGGCGAACGGCAAGGCTTCCTCGGCAGACGATGCTTTTGACACATATGGCCCCGCCGTTGCCGACCGCGCGATTGTCGCTCGAAAAAAGTTGGAGTATTTTTTGCCGCCTTTTACCTGCGGAGACGCCAATCCGTCAAGCATTTGGTCAGAAATTGGTCAAGTAGCGGCTGATACGGTCGGCGTCGACAGCCAAAACCGATAGAAGTTTTGGCCCCAGAAGCAGGGAGGTTCCCATGGCATATTACTGGCCCCAGTACGGCATCGCCATCGAAGTCGACGACGATCCCCATCTCCTGCCTTTCGACGAAGAGGCATTCCCCGATACGACGGTCTACCACGTTACCACCGATGTGATCTGCGACCCCGAGTCGTTCTCGGCGCTCGCCCACCACATCGCGCATATCCACGACGTCGAGCTCCCTCCCGACTTCGACGAGCTCGTCTACTCGCGCCGTCTGATGCTTCACATGCTCTTTGGAGCGGACCCGTCCACCTTTGCGCGCATCTATACCGCCAAGGATGCCGCATGAGCGCGAAGAAGCCACCCCACTTTGCAGGCCTGGGGCATCGCAGGAAGCTCATCGTTGCCTGCCTGGCCATCGTCTGTGCCCTTGTCGCCGTAGGACTATACGCTTGGCAGTCGCAGCCCGTACCCGAGGCGGGCGCTTCGGTTACGACGGCCGAGGGCAAAACGCGTCAGGAAATCCAAGATGAGCTCGACGCTATCGTCCGCGACAACATGATGACGATTTCGGTCGCGCCGGTCGCTCAGCTGCAGGAGGACGGCAAGCTGCGCGTCAACGTGCAAAACGTCCAAGACAATAAATTTCCCCAGCGATTCCGCGTCATCCAAAACGACGAGACCATGTACGAATCCGGTGTGGTCGAGACCGGCAAGACAATCGAGACGTGCCCCGCCGGCGACATCAAAGAAGGCGAGGCGTACATCGAGATCCAGGCACTCGATGCCAAGACCCTCGACAGCCACGGCAATCCGACACGTGTCAAGGTGCGGGTTGAGCAAGCCGAGAACTAGCTTTTCCGGCCGACGCGGCACCGCACGCAATTCACCAGCATTCGTCCAATCATCGCGGGGACGGCCCGCGGCGAATAGAAAGGAACGACCATGGACATCACCAGGAACATGAACGGAGCCAGAGCGCTCGTCGTGGGCGCAGGGCTCGCGCTCGCGCTCGCAATGGGCGCTGCCCCGACGCCAGCTATGGCGGCCGGGCGCATTGGAACCACGAAAGTAATGGTCAGGACCGAGATCGACAACGTTGAGTTCAAAGTTCCGACGGTTATTCCCTTCGTCGCCAAGGCCGACGGCACGCTCCAGGGCCCCTCAGAAGACGCGACCACCATCGATAATCATTCGGCCTACGGCATCCATGTCACCAACATGAAGATCGACGCCATGAACACCTGGACCATTGCTGCCGACGCCAAGGCCGGAACCGCGCAGAACTCCATCGACTTTAAGGTCGGCCCCGACGGCGCACTCCAGAACGCCAGCGCCGCAATGCAGGGGACGGGCCTCGATCTTTCCAAGAACGCAGCCTTCGACATGGGCTACCAGGGCATTGCCGGCGGCAAGGACACTATTAAGCTCAAGACAAGCGGAAACGTCGCCCGCGTCACGCGCGACATCTTCCACGTAACCGGCGAAGGCGATCAGGTTGCAACGATCACCTGGACGGTCGAGCCCGGTGCGCACACGGCATAAGGCCGTCGCCCTGGCCGCCGCCGTCAGCATCCTAGCGTTTGGCCCAGCCATGGCCTTTGCCCAGCAAGAACAGGCGCAGGCCGCCACGCAAGTGACGGTCGACCTCTCGGGGCTCGACCGCGGCGACCGCGAGGAACCATTGGCGCAGACAGGCGATGGACGATGGCTCTTGGCAGCAGGCGCCACAGCAGCAGGCGCAGGAACCGCCGGCCTCGGTCTGCACATCAAACGCAGCCAGAAACAAAACATGGACAGGCCGCACTAAATTAGCTAAGGAGACCCCATGGCATCGAAGAACCTTTTGCCCGTCGTCGCACTCTGCGGCGCGCTCGCAACCGGAACGCCTGTCGCCGCTTGGGCGACTCCCGCCATGGCGGACTCCTTACCAGCAGCCCTAAGTTCCGCACCAAATCCGTCGAGCGCCATTGCGTGCGAGCGTTTTTCGATCGCACAGGCCGCGATCTCAACCTCGGGATGCCTTCGTCGTAATACGGACGGCTCGATAGTCGTGGATATCAAGCGTTCGAACAAGGCAAACGGCTCCCAGGCGGGGTGCGCCGTCTGCATGTGGCGCTCGGTTGTGCTCGATGCGGATGGCGATCCATGCAATTTAGAGCTGCGCATCGACATCGCTTCGGTCGATGACTCGGCGAACGGAGCGAAGGTCGCCTTCGACGGTACGTTTTTTGAGAAAGGAGGCGGTATATGTCTGGGCTGCGCCGCCGCGAATGCAGACGGCACGCAGCCCACCCTCTCATTCACGACATCGTTGCGACTGACCAAAGCCGACACCGATGCCATCGCGGCGGGAGAAGCGTCCCTGCTGTTCTACGCCGTCAGCACCAAAGACACAGACGCTCATTTCGAGAAGCCAGCCGGATCACTCAGCCTTACACGAGGGATAGAGACAGGCCCTATTGAAATCGATGCCCACGCGCAAAGCAGGCAACGCATTCTTGCCGACCCGGCGCTTCTCGAAATGGAGTGGAACGGATCCGGAGCCATCGGAATTCTTCCCTCCGCGCTTGACGCCAAGACGCTCCCCTCAAACGACGAACCCATCAACGCAACCATACAAGAAGAGAGCGCGGACAAAGAAGCAGGTGCGGGCGACACGCCGTCGCCGACAAACGGCATCCCAGCTTCTCTCGAAGCACCGAATGAGCCCGCTAACGATCCAAACGATCCCGAGCTCGCGGACAGTCTGGGGCTTGCTGATCCTCAAGAGATCGATGAAGGTAACTGCTGCGTGCTTGCCGCGCTCGACCACACAGAGGTCATCGACGCTGCGGACATCGAAGTTGCCGCCGCCAATCAACCCGTCCGCAAGTCGGCCATCATCGCATTTCCCGAATCCATCGAAGTCGTCTTTTTGCCATCGGGCGAGGTCGTGGCCCCAACACTGCTCACCTTGTTGGGCGCCAAGAATACTCGAAACGAAATTAAAAAGGTCACGGTTGTCGACCCTGCAACCACCGCCAAGCTGCGTCTATACGCCGTTGCTCCAGATGGAGGCAAGACCTTGGAATTCGATGGCGACACACTCCTAGCCTGGCGACGTCTGGACATTATGCAAGACGTCTCGTATCAGATCGAACTCGAAGGGTTTGATCGTGCCCGCGATGCCAATATCATCGCCGCGGCTATTGAATCCCCACAGCGGCTTATGACACTGCGCTTTGACTACTATCCCTATGTCCCGACAACCACCTGAGGCTTACATGCCGCGCATCATTCCTAACACCACTTATATAACGTATTAGATGAGTCGCGATGTGCCTCGCATTTCGTTCTGCTACGATTGCCACGTTGGCATCAATACAGGAGGGCTCATGCCGGGCTTGGGAACAATCATCAACGTTGTGCTTTTAGTTGCGGGCGGTCTTTTGGGATTAGCGGGCGGCCGCTTCATTACACCGCGCATCCAAGACACGCTCATGAAAGCATCGGGGCTGTGCGTCCTGTTTATCGGCCTGGGCGGCACCATGCAAAAGATGCTCATCATCGATGGAAAGGCGCTGGCGACCACCGGCACCACCATGCTCATTGTCTCGTTCGCCCTCGGCTCTCTCATCGGCGAGGCCATCAACTTGGAGGCTGCCATCGAGAACCTTGGCGAATGGCTGAAGCGCAAAACCGGCAGCGAGGGCGATAACGAGTTCACCAACGCTTTTGTCTCGACTTCACTCACCGTGTGTATCGGCGCCATGGCCATTGTGGGATCGATCCAGGACGGTCTGCTCGGTGACTGGTCAACGCTTGCCCTGAAAGGCGCGTTGGACTGCATCATCGTCTGCACCATGACGGCGTCGCTTGGCCGTGGCTGCATTTTCTCCGCCCTGCCCGTCGCCGTGTTCCAGGGGACGATCACGCTGTTTGCCGGCGCACTCTCCCCCATCATGACCACGGCAGCCCTCGACAGCCTTTCGCTCGTAGGCTCCATGCTCATCTTCTGCGTCGGCGTCAACCTCATCCGTCCTCAGACCTTCCGCACGGCCAATATGCTCCCCTCCGTCGTCATCGCCGTCATCTACGCCCTCCTGTTCTAAATCTATCTACACAGCGGTATCTCGAACATCTGTTTGATGCTGTGCTATGATATGAGGTCACCGAAGCTGCGTTAGGAGAGGAGAAGCGGTGGCCGACCAGGACATCAAGATGCTCATCGAGCGCATTATGGCCGAGGCCCGGACCCATCAGTCCGCTCGCTTCTCACATGAGGTCTACGCAGACGAGCCGATTCTCAAGACCGGCCGACAGATGCAGAACTTCCTCCCCGACCAGTACCGCAAGATGCGTGAGATATCGCGTTGGCAAGAAGACCCCAAGGGCGGCGCGGGCCGTTGGCTTTCGGAAGCCGAGCTTTTCTACCGCCAAGGCCTGCTGATGGCCGACTTTGAGGACGACTGCCCCTACAACGGCACCTTTAAGTCGTACTTTCCCACCTACAACGCCATGAGCGACCGGCAGTTGCGCGGCTACTTTACCTGGCGTGCCCAAGTGCGCCGCGGAACCGTCGAGGAAACGTCTACGTCCTTTGCCTTTCTGTATCTCTATGAGCTGATTTGCGGCATTGGCGTAGATGACCCGCTCGATGGTTTTAACAAGATCAAGGCTTTTTGGGATGTCTATCGCGCCTTTGAACCCGGCATCGACCGGTTCGCACGCGTGTGGCTGCAGGACTATGCCGTGTTCCATGAGCTCGACCCCAAGCTGCTTCGTGACTCTAAAACCGTCATGTTCGATAATGCCCTTATCGAGCTGCGACGCGCGGCACGAGACCTTGTACCAGCACCGGCACCGTCCGGCCAGACCCCCAAGCGTCGCAAAACCTCCGAACCCACGCTCCCCCTTCCGCCCGATGAGGTGCGCGAGGAGCGACTCATGGCCGCCATCAACGCCCTCTCCACGTACAACCTAAGTAACTCGCGGCTCGACCGCAGCCACCACCGCGATCTGCGCCACGTGGCGTGCGCCGTGTATGTCCGTATGGCGCGCTACTATGACACGCACCGAAAGACCGGCATCGTGGCGAGCTTATTTGGGGAGGAGACGGCCATGCCCTACACCATGTTTGCCTCGGCCGTATTCTTTGCGCCCGAGCGCCACGAGGACTGCGAATACCGCCTGGATCCCATCCATATCTACCGTTGCCAAAACGGCTTTTGGGAATGCATGCGTATCCACGGTAGTAGGCAAAAGAGCAGCAAGCTCGGTGAAATGATGCGCGCCTGCGACCAACGCCTGCGCCTGGCGCTGGACCCCGCCCATCCCCTTAAGGAAGAAAAGGTCCCCAAATATCTGGCCAAGATTATCGATGACGAGATTGTGGCATGGCTTTCGTGGGACGCCGCACACCAGCCCGTCAAGATCGATATCGATCTGAGTCAGCTGGGGCACATTCGGAGCGCCGCTGCGCAAACGCGCGAAGCGCTTTTGATCGACGAGGAACGCGAGGACGGCGCGTCCGCAGAAGCCGAGGCAGCGGACTCAGGGCAACCGGAAGCCGGGCCCGTAGCCGACGCGATTGTCGAGGCGGTCGTGGCACCCATTCGGCAGGACTTGACCGACGAGCCGACCATATCCACCGAACAGTTTGGTGTCGTGGCACCGCTTCTCGCGCCAACGTCAGCGTTCGCAGCCGCAGTGCCCGCTGACGCCACGAACGAACTCGCGCCCGCCGCAGACGCCTATCTCCGCGCGCTGCTCGAGCACAACGCAGTACAGGCGGAATCGGCGGTAGTGCAATCGGGGCAGAGCGAGGACATGCTCGTCGATACCATCAACGAGACGCTCTTTGACCTGGTGGGCGACACCGTAATTGAATTTAGCGCGGCAGGGCCGCAGATTATTGAGGACTACGAAGCAGACGTGAGAGGATACCTAGACCATGAGTGATACCGCATCCGCAGCACCCCGCGTGCCCAAGCGCGTCGCCGCCGTTATCCTAAACTCGCTCAAGGGCGGCGTGGTCCCGCGCATCGGCCTTCCCTATATCACCGTGGGACGCGAGGTCGAGATTCGCGCCCTGCTCACCGATCTGAGTCTCATCTCCGACGGTGGCGCGAGCTTCCGTTTTTTAGTCGGTCGTTACGGCACCGGCAAGAGCTTTTTGCTCCAGACCATCCGCACGCACGCCATGGGCGAGGGATTCGTCGTCGCCGATGCCGACCTATCCCCTGAGCGCCGCCTGCAGGGCGGCCAGGGACAGGGCCTTGCCACCTACCGTGAGCTCATCCGCAACATATCGACTAAAACGCGCCCCGAGGGCGGTGCGCTCAACCTTATCCTGGATCGCTGGGTCGCCTCGTGTGCCGATGCCGATGAGTCTGCCGTCAATGCCCAACTGGCCCCGCTCGAGGAAATGGTCCACGGCTTCGACTTCGCCCGTATGCTCCGCCGCTACCGCGCGGCCGTATCCGAGGGCGACGAAGAAGCTATGAGCCGCGTGACCAAATGGATCCGCGGCGAGTACCGCACCAAGAGCGAGGCGCGCGCCGAGCTGGACTCCTCGACCATCATCAGCGATGACGATTGGTACGACTACGTCAAGCTCATCGCACGTTTTTTGGTCTGCAGCGGCTACAAGGGCATGCTGGTGCTCATTGACGAGCTCGTGAATCTGTACAAGATTCCCAACGCGATCACGCGCCAATATAACTACGAGAAGATCCTGACCATGTACAACGACACGCTCCAGGGCAAGGCGCAGTACCTGGGCATGATCATGGGCGGCACGCCAACCTCCATCGAAGACCGCCGCCGCGGCGTGTTCTCCTACGAGGCCCTTCGGAGCCGTCTCGCTCAGGGCCGTTTTGCGCGCGATGATCTCAAAGACATGCTCGCGCCCATCATCCGCCTGCAGCCACTCACCTATGAGGAGTTGCTGGTGCTAATCGAAAAACTCATGCAAATTCACGCCGGCTACTTTGGCTGGACGCCCACGCTTACCGAGAACGACTTGGTGGACTTCCTCAAGATTGAGTTTGGCCGCGTGGGAGCCGATACGCACTTGACGCCGCGTGAGGTCATCCGTGACTTTATCGAGCTGCTCGATATCCTGTGTCAGAATCCCGATGCAAACGTGGCTGAGTTGCTGCAAAGCGTCGGCGGCGTCACGCTGGCGCCGCCAGCCACAACAGGCGACACCGGAACCGCAGACGGCGACCGCAACTTCGCCGAATTCACCATCTAACCTGCCAAAAAGGGACAGGTTTATTTTGGTAGGTTTTATCTGGGCGAACGTTGAAGCAGTAATGCAGCAAGCCACTGCTCGCCACGTTGAGAGATTCGCTTTTGAAAGGAGGCCTCATGAACGCCTTTGACCGCTACGCCCCGTTTATCCAAGACTTCATCTACTCCCACGATTGGGAGAGCCTGCGCTCCATTCAGGTTGCAGCGGCAGATGCCATCTTTAATACGCAGGACAATGTGCTCCTGACGGCATCCACGGCTTCCGGCAAAACCGAGGCAGCCTTCTTTCCCATCCTGACCGAGTTTTGGGAGAACCCGCCCGCAAGCGTGGGCGCCCTCTACATCGGCCCCCTCAAGGCGCTCATCAACGACCAATTCGTCCGCCTCAACGACCTATGCGAAGAAGCCGATATCCCCGTCTGGCACTGGCATGGCGATGTCTCGCAGTCACACAAGGCCAAACTCATCAAAAAGCCGAGCGGCATCCTTCAGATTACGCCCGAATCGCTCGAGGCGCTCCTGATCCATAAGCACATGGCGATCCCGCGCATGTTTTGCGACCTGCGCTACGTCGTCATCGACGAGGTTCATTCGCTCATGCGCGGCGACCGCGGCGGGCAGACGCTCTGTCTTATCGAGCGCCTCTCGCGCATGGCAGGCGTGCAGCCTCGACGCATCGGCCTTTCTGCCACCATCGGCGACCCCGAGCGCACGGGCGCTTTTCTCTCACAGGGAACGGGGCGCGACTGTGTTATCCCCCGCTTTGAAGAACCGCGCCGCGTGTGGCGCATCTCCATGGAGCACTTCTACAACTCGGGTCCCCAGGCACAGCAGCGGGGATTCGAGAGCACGGGTCCTCAAGAGGCCGAAGTGCTTGCGTGCGAGCGTATCGAGGCGGCGGCATCCGCGGCACTGCCCGCCGGCGCCCAAGACATGCGTCACAGCGGACAGCTCACACAAGAGGAGCGCCGTCAACGTCGTGAGCGGGCACGAGGCAAAGCCGCTCCCAAAGACCGTCGCACTTCCTCGGCCCCCGAGGGCGAAGTCGACATCCCACGAGCGACCGAGCAGGCGCTTCTCAACCCCACCGACACGGCGCCCGACAACGCCGACCCCGGTATGGGCTATATCTTTGAGCATACGCGCGGCCGCAAGTGCCTGGTCTTTGCCAACTCGCGCGAGGAGGCAGAGGCCGTGTGCTCCATGCTGCGTAGCTACTGCGAGAACCGGCACGAGCCCGACCGTTTCCTCATTCATCACGGCAATCTTTCGGCATCGTTGCGCGAGACGGCCGAGGAACTCATGCGCGATGAGGAGCAGGCACAAACAACCGTCACCACCTCTACGCTGGAGCTCGGTATCGATATCGGCCGCTTGGAGCGTGCCTTCCAGATCGACGCGCCGTTTACCGTCAGCTCCTTTTTGCAGCGAATGGGCCGCACGGGACGCCGCGATCTTCCGCCCGAGATGTGGTTTGTCATGCGCGAGGAAGAGCCCGAGCCGCGCACGATGATGCCCGAGACCATTCCGTGGAAGCTCCTGCAGGGCATCGCGCTCGTACAACTCTATCGCGAGGAAAAGTGGGTCGAGCCGCCCGAGCTCGATCGACTCCCTTACAGTCTGCTCTACCACCAGACTATGTCGACACTTGCCAGCACCGGCGAGCTCACGCCGGCAGAGCTTGCCCAGCGCGTGCTCACACTCAGCTATTTCCATCGCATCTCGGCCGATGACTATCGCGTATTGCTGCGTCACCTCATTAAGATCGACCATATCCAGGTCACCGAGGGCGGCGGACTCATCGTGGGTCTCGCGGGCGAGCGCATCATTAACAACTTTAAGTTCTACGCCGTATTCCAGGAAAACGAGGAGTTCACCGTTCGTAGCGAGTCGGCCGAATTGGGCACGATCGTCAACCCGCCACCGCCCGGTGAGCGCATCGCCATCGCCGGACACTGCTGGATTGTCGAGGAAGTGGACTGGAAGCGCCACACCGTCTTTGCCACGCAGGTCAAGGGTCGTGTGCCGGCCTACTTTGGCGACTGCCCCGGCGACATCAATACACACGTACTCGAGCGCATGCGCAAGGCGCTCAACGAGCACGCGGCATATCCGTATCTCATGGGCAACGCACGGGCACGCCTTGCACAGGCTCGTCATACCGCCGAGATTTCGGGCGCGGGAACCAAACCGCTCATTAACCTGGGTGGCGACACCTGGGTGCTCTTCCCCTGGTTGGGCAGCTATGCCTTTCTGGCGCTCGAACGTATGCTCAAGATTAAATGCGCCGCGGAGCTTGGCCTTCGCGGGCTCGATCCGTCGCGCCCGTACTTTATGCAGTTTAAGATGAAGGCCGACGAGGAGACGTTCTTTGAGGTGCTCGCCGCCGAGGCCGAGAAGGACTTCGGCCCCATCGACCTCGTCTATCCTGGCGAGGTGCCTTACTTTGATCGGTACGACGAGTTTGTTCCCGAAGAGCTCGTGCGCAAGGGTTTCGCCGAAGGCGTGCTCGACATCGATGGCATGAAGCAGCGTGTCCGCAGCTGGCGCGACCACGCCTAAGACCAGTCTTTTTGGGACGGGGAGACTTACTTGTCGTGAAGGACGGTGCCGAGGAAGTCGGCGTCGAAGGGCACGGCTTCGGCAAAGGCGTAGTCGCCGTCGCTGGCGATGAGCAGGTAGTTCTCCTCGCCGCCGAACTTCGCATCGCCACATGGGACCACCCAGGCGTGGGCGAATACCTCGAGTGCCGTGGCAGCGCAATCGCGCAGGAACGTCACATCGCTCCCCTCGCTTGCGCTCACGATATTGGCAACGTAGACGCCACCGACATTTAGGCTGCCCCGCACCAAACGCAACGCTTCAACCGTCGCCAGCTCGCGTACGGGCTCGGCACCGCCAAAGCAATCGCTCACGACCACGTCGTAGCGGCGATGGCCCACACTCGTCACACCCAGATACGAGCGAGCCTCAGCAGTAATCACCCGCAAGCGGTCGCCCACCGTGCGCTCCAGCTCGTCCAGATAGAACCAACGGCGCGCCAGGCGCGTAATCTCTCCGTCATACTCGATGACGTCCATGCGCAAGTCCTCGTGCGACATCAGAGCGAACTTAGAATAGGCAAACCCGCCGCCGCCCAGCATAAGCATGCGGTCGATGCCGTGGCCATAAGCGTCGCGCATCGCATCCTCGGCCTCAAACACATCGTCAAATGCACGATAGTACGCAAAGACCGGCTCCGCCCAACGATCGCCAACGTAACTCGCGCTTTGGTAGACGCCACCTTGCACCAATACACGGACTTCGTCGCCGCCCTCGTCGTGCACGCGCTTCACACGCGCCAACCCATTGCGGGTTCGCGCAACCTGCAGACAGGCAGCACGAACAGCGACAGCGGCCGCACCAAGCGCCGCGGCTCCCAGAGCAACGCCGGCAACGACGCCGGCAGAAACACTCGGCTTGTTCATCTAGAGCTCCTTTTGCAGATAAAGGCCATGGTCATAAAATCCAAGATGGCGATAGTACTCGCGTGTGCCAATCGCGCTGATCACGTTGATGCGCGCATAGCCCGCGTCCCGAGCAATATGGCACGCACGCTCTACGAGCAAACGCCCCAATCCATGGTGCTGGGCTGCCTGGCCTTGATCTCCCACGCGCGCCGCCATGCCATACACGTGCACCTCGCGAATCATCGCCTCGTCCGGTGTCGTCGGCAACTCATCCGCATGCGCGGCAACAAAAGCACGATCGGGCAGAGACAGACGCAAAAAGCCCGCGATCTTGCCCTGCGGCGTCACCCACTGCAAAAAGCGCTCGTGCGTCACCGGCGTCTCGTACGCCACTTCCTCGTCAAGGGTCAGCTCATGCAAGTCGGCGCCCGCCGTGCTAATCTCGCGATAGCGAATCTCACGCACTGTCGCGCCTTCCCCACGAGCCGACAAGCGGTTTTCAACGAGCTGACGCAGGTTGGGCTTCTTGTTGCCCACCATGATGTCGTCGGAGCTAAAGTCGCGGATCATGCGACTGATGCGGCAGAACGCCGGCGTCACCACGATGTCGTCGGCCAACACATCGAGCAGCTCTTCCTCGGTATAGGGACGCCACTCGCCGCGCTCATAGCAGCCCACCAGACGCGAGCCCTCGATGAGCGCGCACGGGTAGACCTTGACCTCGTCGGGCATAAAGGCCCCTTCGGTCATAAAGCGCTCGTAGTCGCGCTTGTCCCCCTCGGGTGTGGCGCCCAATAAGTTGAGCATAAAATGCGCATGGATCTTAAAGCCAAAGAGGCGCGCAAGCGAAAACGCCTGCTCGATCTGAGCCACCGAAATGCGACGCTCGTTGATATCGAGCAAATGCTGGTCGAGGCTCTGGATGCCCATCTGAATCTTGGTGCAGCCCAGACGACGAATGAGCGTGAGCGCCTGTGGCGTCACGGCATCGGGGCGGGTCTCGATAACGAGCCCCACCACGCGATGCTTCGCCGTCTCGTTGATGCGCTGCTGACGCTCAAGCTCCTCCATCGTTTCCGTCTGCCACTCGGCAGCCTCGCCCCATGGCGTACCGGGGCCGTACAGACGACGCACTGCGCGGTTATAGCCACCAACGACAGCATCCACACGCCCCTGCTCGTCGGCAACGCCGCTCGCAAGCTCGGCCTCGTCGGTCGCAATGCCGGCAGCCCGATAGCGCTCGCGGCGCTCTGTTACCACCGGCGGCAGGGCATCGGCGGGAGCGTCATCGAGCAGGCGCCCTGCCTCGGCACGGCTGATGCCCGGACGCGCCAACATGGGGTTTGCCGCCACACCGGCGACGGCATCGTCATTGAGCGCACGGAAAAGCTCCGACATAAACCACGTCTGATACCCTTGCGGATAGTCGCTCCAGGTACCGCCGAGCACAATGAGCTCTATCTTGTCGGTCGCATGTCCCATCTGCGAAAGCGCGGTCAGACGAGCGCTCACCTGCAGATACGGGTCGAAGCAGTTTTGCTCCGCACGGGCGCACGCCGGCTCGGCGTGCAGATAGCTTTTGGGCATGCGCAGATCGTTGGGGCAAAACAGGCAATCGCCCGAGCATGGCCAGGGCTTGGTAATGACGGTAATGGTCGCCACGCCCGAGGCCGTTCGGCGCGGCTTCATACGCAGGACCTGCAGCAGTTGACGCTCCAGATCGGAATCGACATTCCACGCAGCCCACCGAACCGGCTCCTCACGTTTAACCCGCTGGTAGAACGGCAGCAGACGGCGCTTGGCCAAATCGCGTTTGTCGGCACCCTCACGGCGCGCCTCGGCATGTATCAGTTTGACGAGCGCTTTGTCGTCCACGGTCTCGCCGCGACGCAGGGCCTCGAGTATGTTCAAGATAATCTGTTCCATGTCCCCATTGTAAAGGCAAAGGCGCCGGAGCCGATCTCGGCTTCGGCGCCTTCATCAAAGAGCATGCCTATATGTACCGATCTCCGAAAACCGCATGTCACTCCGGATCAAACGACATGTCGCCCGAACCGACCTCGAAACGATACGTAGCAGACTTATCGCCGTTGTCGAATTCAAGATTCAATATGGTCTCGCCATCGTAGCCAAGCGGAAGGAAATCGCTCTCGAAGTCACCGCTGCCCACGGTGAGGCTCGCCTTAAAGCCCGTAGAGTTCGGAACCGTCATCTCCACATCGCCCGAGTCCACGCTTACGTCCATCGACTTCGCGGGGGCCTGGTAGAGCTCGAACGTCACATCGCCCGAACCGACCTCGGCACTGAGCGCATCAGTCACGCTGCCCGCAAACTCTACATCTCCCGCACCCAGGAAAAGGTCGAAACCATCACAGGTGACACCGGCAATCTGCAGATCACCCGAGCCCACGTGCGCGTTGACTCCCTTCAGATGTTCGGCAACACGGCGCGGCAGCTCGACCGTAACTGAGCGATCGATTGCCTTACCGTCATCACTTCCAAACTGGGAAACCTTGAGCGTCGAGTCCTCGACGGATGCGATGTTCTGCGTCGCGGCCTTGGAGGCATCCATACCATTGGCAACGCGTCCCCGCTCGATAACGCGAGCCTTGTTACCATCAATAACCTTGACGTCCACCGTAGCCGCATCGATATCGAAATCGAGGTAGCGAAACTCATCGGCATCAAAGGTCGTACACGAAAGCTGCTGAGGCCGAGCGGAATAGTTACCGCCATCGTTCATAAAATCGTCGTCATCAACCACATCGTCCATACCGGACAAGCCGGGTATAACATCGTCGAGATCCCACGGGCCATCAAAATGAATCAAAGTCCGCGAAACGCCAAAAACAAGCCCGATAATCAGTACAAACGCTCCGATGCCGACGCCCATGCGCAGCTTGGATTCATGCGAAAGCTTCATCATTCGTCACCTTCTTTGGCACATGGCTCAGCGGTGGCCGCGGTAGCCACGTCAGCATCAGGTTCCGCAGAAGTATCCTTCCCCTGGGCCCTGACCGCCACCGGTGCCGGACCAACCTGAATATCCCCGCGCGCCCAATCGCCATCGAGTGCACGCGCCACCCAGTGATAGATGGGAATCGTGAAGAAGATCAGCGCAGCAAAGGGGCCGGCACCAAACAGGAACATCAGCAAAAAGAACAGCAGCCAACACACGGCCCAATACGGGAACGACTGGAACGGGCCCTTCACCGGAGTCGAGCCAACTGCGCCGCCACTCGTCGCCTGCGCCGTAGCGGCATTAGCGGCCTGTGCACTCCAGCTTGCCGCCTGCGCCGCCTTGGCTGCCGCGTCACTTGCCTGCGTTGCCGCCTCGGTGGCGCGCGCCGCCGCCTCATGGGTGCGGGCGCGCTCTGCCGCCTCGGCCTCGCGCTGACGAGCGCGGTCCTCGTTCTCAAACTCGATATCGTCCTCAATCTCATCGCTCGGATTGAGCAGCTCGTCCAGACTCACACCATAGAGCTTGGCGAGCGAGATCAGGTTCTCGGTATCGGGCGAGCTCTCCGCACGCTCCCATTTACTAACCGCCTGGCGCGACAGCCCCAGCTTTCGCGCCAGCCCTTCTTGGCTAAAGCCCTTGCTGCGGCGAAGGTCGGCGAGCCGCTGCGCAGTTTCTACATTCATGGTTCCTCCTATGTGATGCCAGCCGTGCCGCCGGACCGTTTTTGTTCTTAAGGCGCCTTGCACAGTTAAAAATCTATCCGCCACCGCCAAAAGCATGCCACCTATTCTAGTGAGATTTTTGACAACTGGCGGTTGCGGGCACATATGAGCTGCGGAAATGTGTCCAAACAAAGCAATGAGCCGCAGCTCGGTTGTCCCCGTTGCAGCGTTAACGGTAGTATGGTCATACTGTTTATTCCGCACCGCCAACGGAGGGAGTTCCGCGCCGTGAACCGCGATTTCGCCTCATCGCTCATCCAGCTCAACAACACGTTCTATCGCGAGCACTCCGCCTCCTTTTCCGATACGCGCCAGGCCCCGTGGCCCGGCTGGGTGCGCACCATGGACATCGCGCTCGAACAGCTCGACGTCGCCACGATCGAGCATCCCGTCCGCGTCTTCGATCTCGCCTGCGGCAATATGCGATTCGAGAACTTTGCCGCCGGCGGCGCACTTGCCGCCAAGGGCGTCGACGGCGCAAACCCCTCGGCAGATGCCAGCTGCCCGTTTGAGTTCTATGGCGTCGACTCGTGTCAAGACCTGGCCATCGATGCACATGGCCACGCGCTGCGCATTCCCAACCTGCACTTCCAGGAACTCGACGTGCTCGACGCCCTCATGAAGCTCAACCCCGCCGAAACACCCGACGTGCTTTTCGACGCCCCGCTCGCCGATATCTCGGTCTGCTTTGGCTTTATGCACCACGTGCCGTCGTGCGAGTACCGCGTACGCGTGCTCGACGCCCTGGTGCGGCAAACGCGCCCGGGCGGCATCATCGCCATCAGCTTTTGGGAGTTTATGAACGACGAGCGCATGGCGCGCAAGGCCGTTCGAGCCGAAGCCCGCGCCGAGCTCACCCCGCCGTTTGAGGGTTACGATTCCGCGCAGTTTGAAGCCGGCGACCACCTCATTGGCTGGCAAAACGACCGCCACGCCTACCGCTATTGCCATCACTTTGACGATCAGCAGATCACCGACCTGGTGCGCGGCGTCCGTACGTTCTACAAAAGCGGCGAGGTCCCCGTGCGCGAGCTTGAGCGTTTCCATGCCGACGGTCGCAGCGGCGAGCTCAACCGTTATGTGATCCTCAAGCGCCTGTAGGCATCGACGACTCGCCGCCGAGCCGTGCCGCGTCTTTCGAGCAAACTATGCCCACCCTTTTCAACCCATTGACGGAACGCGCAGCTATGCGTTCCATATTTATGACCAAGGAGCCTCATGGGAGCCGTCCACGTTCGCACGCCTAAGAACTTTGTGCTCGAGGAGCGCCTGGAGCGCTACGCCGATGCGATTGAGACGAACCCCGAGGCCTATGCCGGAGATTGGCGTGAAGTCTGTGCGCCAGTTGGCAGCAAGCCATTCGAACACCTTCACCTGGATCTTGGCTGCGGCAAGGGAACGTACCTTGTAGAGCGCGCGGCCCACGAGCCAAACACGCTCTTTATCGGCATGGACCAAGAGCCCATCTGCATCGCCTATGCCGCACAGAAAATCTGCGAGCATGAACTGACCAACGCACTCGTTCTGCCTCGAGGCACCGCATCGCTGCCGCAGCTATTTGCCACAGGCGAGCTCGATGCCATCACCATCAACTTTCCCACGCCGCAGCCCAAGGCCAAGTACGCCAAAAAGCGCCTCGTCCATGTCGACCATCTGATGCTCTATCGCCCGCTCTTTGCAGCCGGCGCCACCGTAACGCTGCGAACCGACAGCAAGCCGTTGCGCGATTACGCCCTGGGACAGTTTGCCGCAGCCGGCTACGATACGCTTTGGGTAAGTGACGACGTCCGCCGCGACCATCCCGAGCATCCCGAGACCGAATATGAATGCCGCACGCGCGAGATGGGCGCCGCCGTCTATGGCATTTGCGCCACACCCGGCGCGGAACCCATCGAAGAGCAGCTCGCGGCGGGCCGCGCGCAGGAGCAAAGCCTTGCCTGCTACCTGCCCGAAAACCTCGATGAGCTCACCTACGTGCCTCTCGGCATGGAAGAGGCCGTCGAGAACTTCAGAAACCGTGCCCGCAAGGGCAAGAAGCACCTGCCGCAAGAGTCCTAGGGGCTTCTGATGGTCGCGGCGTCAGCAAATAAGCGCGAATAGGCGCCAGCAAACAACCCTCAAACCTAAGTGAGTAGACTTTTTTGCAATAGCCAAGCACAACCCGCATAACGAAAACTAAAACCGCAGATAGAACCCTTGTGCAAAATCCATGTGCTCGCGACATCGCAAAAAGTCTACTCACTTAGCTGGCAACTGCACCAAACGGCCGGGCAGAACGCCCATTTCCTGCATTTTCTTGCCTGCAAACGCATCGATGCGCCGCTACGCCATAATAGTTGGCGGACAATCGCGAGAGAAAGCAACCACATGGCACAGACCACGACAGATACCGCCGCCAGCACCGTCTCCGGCGCCGGCGCCGCCAGCTCATTCTCGGGCGGCACGGGAACCGAAGCCGAGTTTGGCTCGCTCGGCGCGCTCTCCCCCACCTGGTGGGAGCCCGAGGACGGCAGCGAGCCCGAACCGTGGCTCACGCCCGATCAAGCCTTCGAACGCTTCTTTGAATGGACGAGCGATCGCGGCATTGAACTGTGGGATCACCAAGAAGAGGCCCTCATGGACCTGGCTGCCGGCGATCACGTCATTTTAGGCACACCGACCGGATCGGGTAAATCGCTCGTCGCGCTGGGCATGCTCTTTATGGGCATGGCGCAGGGCAAGCGCTGCTACTACACGGCTCCCATCAAGGCTCTGGTCAGCGAGAAATTTTTCGACCTTGTGCAGGTGCTCGGCCGCGATAACGTAGGCATGATTACCGGCGACACGCATATCAACACCAAGGCACCCGTCATCTGCTGCACGGCAGAGATCCTTGCCAACGACGCACTGCGCGAGAGCGAAGATGCCGACGTGGGCTGCGTGGCCATGGACGAGTTCCACTACTTTGCCGACCCCGATCGCGGTTGGGCCTGGCAGGTGCCGCTGCTCACCCTGCCCCACACGCAATTCATGCTCATGAGCGCCACGCTCGGCGATGTCACCGCGATCGCCGCCTCGCTCGAGGAACACACCGGCGCTACCTGCGACCTAGTCGTCGACGCCCCGCGTCCCGTACCGCTGAGCTACGACTATGTGACGACCTCCCTCGAGGGCACCGTCGAGCTCGCGATGCGTCGCGGCGAGGCCCCGCTCTACATCGTGCACTTTAGCCAGGATGCCGCACTTGCGACGGCACAGTCACTCGCCAATTTTGGCATCGCCAGCAAGGAGCAGCGCGAGGCCATCAAGGAAGCGGCCAAGGGCACGAGCTTCTCGACGGCCTTTGGTAAGATTCTCAAGCGCCTGCTTGGATGCGGCGTCGGCGTGCACCATGCTGGCATGTTGCCGCGCTATCGCCTGCTGGTCGAGCGCTTGGCGCAGCAGGGTCTGCTGCCCGTCATCTGCGGCACCGATACGCTCGGCGTCGGCATCAACGTACCCATCCACACCGTGGTGCTCACCGCGCTCACCAAGTTCGATGGCTACAAGATGCGTCGTCTGCGCGCCCGCGAGTTCCACCAGATTGCCGGTCGCGCCGGCCGCTCGGGCTTTGATACCGAGGGCATGGTGATTGCCGAGGCACCCGAGCACGAGATCGAGAATGCCAAGCTTATGGCCAAAGCGGGCGACGACCCCAAAAAGCTCCGTAAGATTAAAAAGAAAAAGGCCCCCGAGGGCTTTGTCACCTGGAACAAGCAGACCTTTGAGCGCCTGATCGAGACGCAGCCCGAGACGCTCAAGCCGCGCCTGCGCATCACACACTCCATGGTGATTAGCGTGGTCGAGCAGGGCGGCGATGCCCGAGCCCGCGTACACGACCTCATCGAGACGAGCTTGCAGACCCCCGAGGAAAAGGCCAAGCTCGAGGTTCGCGCCGACGAAATCTTCGCCACGCTCATCGATTCCGGCGTCGTCGTTCGCACCGAGGTGCCGCCCGCACCCGACGCCCCGACTGACGCCGCACCAGACATCGACTATGCGCTGACGGTCGATCTGCCCGAGGACTTCGCGCTCGATCAGCCGCTCTCGCCGTTCTTGCTTGCCGCATTGGAGCTGCTCGATCCCGAGAGCGAGACCTATACCATGGATCTAATCTCAATGGTCGAGGCAACGCTCGAGGATCCCAAGCAGGTGCTGCGCGCACAGGAGCGCGCCGCACGCGATCGCGCTATGGCCGAAATGAAGGCCGACGGCATCGAGTATGAGGAGCGCTTGGAGCGCATTCAAGACGTCACGTACGAAAAGCCGCTCGAGGATTTGCTCGATGCCGCCTTTGACAAGTACTGCCAGGAAGTGCCCTGGGCAAACGACTACCAGCTCTCTCCCAAGAGCGTCCTGCGCGATATGCTGGAAAGCGCGAGCGATTTTAAGGGCTACATTCAAAAGCTCGGCATCGCCCGCTCCGAGGGCATTTTGCTGCGCTACCTGGCAGAGGCTTACCGTTCGCTCGACCGCACCGTACCCATTGAGAAGCGCGACGAGCGCCTGCGCGACATTATCTCGTGGCTGGGCTTTGTGGTGCGCTCGGTGGACTCGAGCCTGGTGGATGAGTGGGAGAACGCCGGCAACCCGGCAGCCCTCGATGCCGCACCGCCGCAGGGCATCGACGAAGTCGTGGCAGACCGCCGTGGCTGCACCCTGCTGGTGCGCAACGCGCTCTTCCGCCGCGTGACCCTTGCCGCCCGCGAGCATGTTCGCGACCTGGGCGAGCTCGACGACGACTGGGGCATGAGCGAGATCCGCTGGCAAAAAGCACTCGACGCTTACCACGAGCAGCACGAGGAAATCCTCACCGACGGAGATGCCCGCAGCGCCGCGATGTTTTCCATTGACGAGTCCGACGAGAAGACCGCGCACGTATGGCACGTGCACCAGATCTTTGCCGACGAGGATGGCGACCACGATTTTGGCATCATGGGCGATGTCGATCTGGACGCCACGCAAGACGGCGGCGAGGTCATCTTCAAAAACTACCGCGTCGGCTTTATCGAGGACCTGCTCGAGGACTAGCCGAACGTACCGAAACGAAACGAAGCGGGGCCGTTGGCAATTTCGCCAGCGGCCCCGCTTTTGCACTATCCGCTATACCTTACTCGGCATCCTCGATCTCATACGAATCCGCCTCGGCTGGCTCATCGTTTGTCTCTGACGCAGCCCCGCGCGCCTCGTCAAACGCCGCCTTCATGGTCTTGTTGCCCCACGTGAGCTTGCGAATGGTAAGATCGTCGGCCTTCTTGTTGGCTAGGCGCAGATTGTTCTCGGAGGACAGCAACGCCTCCTTGGTTTTCTGCAGATGGCTAATCGTCTTGTCGATCTCATCAATCGCCGTTTGGAACTTGCGGCTCGCGATCTCGTAGTTGCGACCGAAATCATTCTTGAACTTTTCCATCTTGGCTTCGAAGTTCGTAACGTCGATATTCTGCTGTTTGTACTCCGCTAGCTCCTGCTTATAGCGCAGCGAACCCATGGCGGCGTTGCGAAGAAGCGTAATCATGGGAATGAAAAACTGCGGGCGGATCACGTACATCTTCTCGTAGCGATAGCTCACGTCGACTATCCCTGCGTTATAGAGCTCGCTCTCGGGCTCGAGCAGCGTGCAGAGCACCGCGTACTCACAGCCTTTTTGGCGGCGATCGTGATCGAGTTTCTTAAAGAAGTCCTCGTTTTTATGCTTGGTCGTGGTCTCGTCGTTCTCGTTTTTCATCTCGAACATAATCGAAATGACCTCGTTACCGCTTGCGTCGCACTCGCGGAAGATAAAGTCGCCTTTGGTACCCTCGGACGCATCGTTATCTTTCTCGAAGTACGCGTTGGGAAACGCCGTCATGCGCAGACGGTTGAACTCGGTCTCGCAGTGCTGCTCGAGCGACTCGCCCACCATCTTGGTGGACAGGCGGACCTTCATGTCCTTAAGGCGCTCAATCTCTTCATCCTTGTAGCGAATCAGGTCATCGCTCGCGCGCTTGGCCTGCGCAAGCTCGAGCTCGTGTGCCGCCTTGGCTTGCTCCTCGCGAGAATCGCGCACCGCCAGCTCGCTCGTCAGCTTGGCACGCGCTTCGTCACGCTCACGCTCTGCTGCGGCAACCGCCTCCGATAGGTTCATTTTGGCCGTCAGTTCCTGTTCGCGCAGCTGAGCACGCAGACCCTCGGCTTCCTGCTCGGACTGAGCCTTTGCGACGGAAAACTTCTCTTGTACCTGCGCGCGATAGTCAGCAAGCGTGCGCTCGGCCTCGCTGCGAGCGGCCTCGAGCTCACGCTGCGACTCGGCCGCAGCAGCAGCAAGCGCCATCTCCTGGGCCTTGTCCGCCGCGGCAAGCCTGGCCTGCAGCTCGGCAATCTGAGCATCACGTGCAGCTAAATCGTTTTGAGCAGCATTACGTGCCGCCGCCTCGGCAAGCCTGGCTTCATCATCTTTGCGCCCCAACTGCGCACGCAGGTTGTCGATCTCGCGCTGCAGCTCGGCATTCTCCTTTTGAGCATCGGCGCGGGCCTCAACCGCCGCACGCTGGCTTGCACTCTCGCGCTCTGTGGCAGCGCCCTCGAGCTTGGCGCGCAGCTCGGCAAGCTCAGCATCGCGCTTGGCAACCTCTTGTGCCAGCTGCTGAGCTGCAGCATTCTTCTGCTCGACAAGCTGAGCGTTGCGCTGAGACTCTGCCTCCTGCAAAGCGGCTGACGAACGCGAGCGCTCAAGCTCCAGCGCCTGCTCGCCCTCGCGTCGAGCCGCCGCTACGCGCTCATCCAGGTCACGCGAGAACTCAGCATCGCGCACTTGCTTGACGATATCCGCATAGCCGGACGCATCGACCTTAAAAACTTCGCCGCAATGCGGGCACTTGATCTCGTTCATAGCAGCTCCTCAATGGACGCAAATTTCAACCGCCTACACTCTACCGCGCCGCGCGGACAAAATAGGCGCCGCTGCCAGAATGGCAACGGCGCCAGAACCGCCACAAAGGTGCCTGTCCCCTTCGTGGCGGTTTGCGAGCTACAGTCCAAAGAAATTCAGGATCTGGTCTCGGCTTACGGGCTTGTAGTCGTTGGCGTCGAGGCCCACATCGTAGCGATAAATGGGACGCTCGCGATCGCGGTTGCGTGCGTTGGTGCGGTCACCCCTGCTGTGGATATGCCCATGCAGCATAATGGCGCCACGTGCCTTGCCGTTCCAGCTGAGCATGGGGTAGTGGCTCATAACCAGACGATGGCCCTTGGCATAGCCGGGAGCAATCTCCAGGTAATCGCGCACGTCTTCCCAAATCTGCGGTACGTCGGGATCTTCCCAGTCGCCGTCATGGTTACCACGGATGAGCGTCACGTTCTGGCATTCGATACGCTCGCGCAGGCGCACCGCCTCCGCCAGGGGCAAATGATAGGTAAAGTCACCCAAAATATAGAGGCGGTCATCCGCAGCCACGCACTCATTGATGGCATCGATGACCTTGCGATTCATCTCCTCGACCGAGCCAAACGGCCGATCCATGTCGTGCAAGATATTCGTATCGCCCAGGTGCAGGTCGGCGGTAAACCACATCATCGTCTCTGTCCTCATTTCGCAACGTGTTCAACTCGTGCTAAGTATACAGACGCAGCGATGTGGCGGTTATCCAAAGAGCCCGCCGAACAGTCCGCGGCGGCGTTTGTCTTTCTTTTTCGACGCATCACTCTGGGCGTTCTTGCCCTGCCGCTTCTTACGATCCTGCTCCAACTCATCGTCATCGAGTAGCAGATCCCACTCAAACGGATCGTCTGTCAGATCGAACAGATCATCGTTATCAAACATGGCCGCCTCCCTTACCGATTAGCGAGCATCCACCACGTAGAGTCCAACGCGCACCTGATGCCACGGGCTGCGTTCGGGAGCAACCTGTTGCACGCGGGCCTCAAATACGTCCTCGTGGCCGTAATACATCATCAAGGACAGCGGGCCGACCTCGTTTCCCGGAACATACCCAAGCTTGGTGTTGCCGTAATAGATCGCAACCGCCTCGGGGTCATGGGGATTATCGCGCTCGGCACACAGCGTCAGCTTATCGCCGACCTTAAGATCGCCCAGGACCAAAGCGCCGTCGGCATATTGAAATCCTGCGATGTGAAACGACAGAAGAACACGTGAAGGCTCGTACATAGCAGCTCCTCTAACAGCAGGATAAATCGGCGCTTAACCGTACTGAGAAGCTTACGGGCCCGTGCGGACACAAATTCGCCCCACCCGCGCCTTTTCGACCGTTTGTCGCTACACCATCTGATTCTAATGCACAAACATGCGCACGAACTTGTGCTTCCAGCTTGCGTAAGGGGCATAGCGGAACGGCACGTCCAGCCACGTTGCCTTGTTCACGATGCTCTTCTTGTGGCTAAACGTATCGAAGCTCTCGCGTCCATGGTACTGCCCCATACCGCTCGCTCCCATGCCGCCAAAGCCCATATGGCTCGTAGCCAGGTGCATGATGGTGTCATTAACGCAGCCGCCGCCAAAGGGCACGTAGCGCACAAAGCGCTGCTGAACCGCGCGATCCTGACTAAAGACATACAGGGCCAGCGGCGTCGGGTGATTCGTGATGAACGCCTCGGCCTCATCCAAGCTCTCAAACGTCAGCACCGGCAAGATGGGGCCGAAAATCTCCTCCTGCATTACGGCGTCCTCAGGCGCCACGCCGTCCAAAATCGTCGGCTCAATCTTGAGCGACGACTCGCGCGCGGTACCTCCCAGCACAACCTTGTCGGGGTCGATCAGCCCGCGCACGCGCGCGAAATGCTTAGCGTTGACAATATGACCGTAATTCTCATTGTCGAGCGGATGCTCGCCAAACATGCGGCGGGCCTCCTCCTTGATGAGGTCCAGCAGCTCGTCGTGCACGCGCGCATCGACCAGCAGGTAGTCGGGCGCCACGCAAGTCTGCCCCACGTTGAGCCATTTACCAAAGGCGATACGGCGTGCCGCGACCTTCAAGTTTGCCGTCGCATCCACGATGCAGGGACTCTTTCCGCCCAGTTCAAGCGTCACAGGCGTAAGGTTTTTACTTGCGCGCTCCATGACGAGCTTGCCGACCGGAACGCTACCGGTAAAGAAGATCTTGTCCCAGCACTCATCGAGCAGCGCTTCGTTCTCGGCGCGCCCGCCCTCGACAACTGCCACCAGGCACGGATCAAATGCCTCTTCACAGATCTGCTTGAGCACCGCACTCGATGCCGGAGCATAGGCACTCGGCTTGATGACCACGGTGTTGCCTGCGGCAAGAGCGCCAGCGAGCGGCTCGAGCGTTAGCAAAAACGGGTAGTTCCAGGGGGCCATGATGAGCGCGACGCCATAGGGCACGGCTTGCGTCTTGCACACACTCACGGCGTTGGCGAGGTCGCACGGGCGCAGGCGCGGACGACTCCATCGAGCCACGTGCGCAATCTGATGACGGATCTCGGAAAGCGAGGTGCCGATCTCGCACATATAGGCTTCGTCATGTGACTTACCCAGATCGGTCTTGAGCGCATGGGCAATATCGGCTTCGTGCGCCCGCACTGCGTCGCGCAAGCTCACGAGCGCGCGACGGCGAGCGTTGACATCAAACGTGGCGTGCGTCTTAAAATAGGCGCGCTGATCGGCAACGATGCGCGCGATTTCCTCGGTGTTCATGGGCCCTCCTAGTTCTCGTCTTCAAACATACCACCCGCAACGACCTCGTACATATGCTCGAGCTCCAAACGGTCCATTAAAAGCGGAACGGGGTACAGGGGATTGGCCTCGGCATCGGCATGCGCCGCCATCTCAGGAATGTCGGAGCGGCGAATGCCCGTCACATATTTGGGTATGCCCAAGGCGGCGTTCATGCGGTCGACCCAATCGATAAAGGCCTCAGCAGCCACGTTGTCCAGCGCATTAGCCGGCGCAATGCCGGCCATGCGGGCGAGATCGGCGAGCTTGGGAGCAGCAGCTTCGCCATAGGCGCGAAGCATGTGCGGCAGGATGATGGCGTTGGCCAAGCCGTGGGGAATCCCGTAACGCCCGCCCAGGCTGTGCGCGATGGCATGGACGTATCCAACATAAGAGCGCGTAAAGGCAACGCCCGCTTTATACGCCGCCGAAAGCATATTGCGGCGCGCACGCATGTTGCCACCGCACTCATAGGCCTCGAGCAAATTGTCGTGGATGAGCTGCACCGCCTGGCGCGCCATCTTGCGCGTATAGGGCGTGGTGCTGCGCCCGATAAAGGCCTCGACGGCATGCGTCAGGGCGTCCATGCCCGTTTGCCCCGTAATGGAGGCGGGCAGGCCGCGCGTAAACTCGGGGTCGTGCACCGCAAAGCGCGGGATCAGCACAAAGTCGTTAATGGGATACTTGTAGTGCGTCTCGTCGTCGGTAATTACCGCTGCAAGCGTGACCTCGCTTCCCGTGCCCGCCGTGGTGGGAACGGCGATGAGCAGCGGCAGGCGACGATGGATACGCAACAGGCCGCGCATCTTGTTGATGGGCTTCTTTGGCTGCGCGATGCGCGCGCCCACGCCCTTGGCGCAGTCCATGGCCGAACCGCCGCCAAAGCCGATAATGGCCTGGCAGGCGCTCTCTCGATACAGAGATGCCGCTTCCTCCACGTTTGAGACCGTGGGGTTCGCACGTGTTTCGGCATAGACCGCAGCGCTAATTCCCTTGGACGCGAGCGCTGTCTCGAGCGGTGCCGTGAGCCCCAGACGGGCAATGCCGGGATCTGTCACGATAAGAACATGGTGTATTGAACGCTTTTGAAGCACTGCGGGCACTTCCTCAGCGTGCTCTAAAATGCGTGGCTCGGTATAGGGCAGCACCGGCAATGCGATGCGAAAAACCGTTTGATACGTTCGGCACCAGGCGCGGCGGGCTAGATGCATAAAGGAAGCTCCTTCATTTGTTGATTGGTCAACATTTGCTCGACCGATTGTACTCATCGGAGGTCGCACGAGGTCTAGCAATCGTTAATCAATCAACATCTACACATGCTTAAATTGTTTTATTAAAAATCATTCCTAATAGGCTTCACATTCGGTCTCATTTATGGATAATAGAACTCGTCAAGACGCACGTCCGGAGAGGGCCCTTACGGGACCGGACGAGCGCACCATCGCCATCGATCGAAAGGATCGAATCATGAAGTTTGTTTGCCCCGTTTGCGGTTATGTGGAAGAGTTCGACGGCGACCAGCTGCCCGAGGATTTCAAGTGCCCCCAGTGCGGCGTTCCCGGCTCTCGCTTCCTGAAGCAGGAGGAGGGCCAGCTCGAGTGGGCTGCCGAGCACGTCGTGGGCGTCGCCAAGATGGAGGGCGTCTCCGAGGACATCGTTGCCGATCTGCGCGCCAACTTTGAGGGCGAGTGCTCTGAGGTCGGTATGTACCTGGCCATGGCTCGCGTCGCTCATCGCGAGGGCTATCCCGAGATCGGCCTGTACTGGGAGAAGGCTGCCCACGAGGAGGCCGAGCATGCCGCCAAGTTCGCCGAGCTCCTGGGCGAGGTCGTGACCGATTCCACCAAGAAGAACCTCGAGATGCGCGTTGAGGCCGAGAATGGCGCCACCGCCGGCAAGACCGATCTTGCCAAGCGCGCCAAGGCCGCCGGTCTCGATGCTATCCACGACACCGTGCACGAGATGGCCCGCGACGAGGCTCGCCACGGCAAGGCTTTCGCTGGCCTGCTCAAGCGCTACTTTGGCTAAGCCAACTGCCTGAGACATAACCTCTAGCTCGAAGAAGGCCCGGACCGTATTGGTTCGGGCCTTTTCGTTGGCTTATTGCAGTTGCTCCTGAAGAACACTGAGCGACTGAGAGCTCAGGTCGTCGTATTGTATGAGGACGCGAGATGGAGCGTTCTTAGTCGATGCCCGATCACCCGTCCACAGGCAATCGGCGATGTTGACATAGGAAATACGAGCGTCAGCGAGAGCCTTCGCGAAACTCTCCCCTGCCTTGTCCTCGGCCAGGGCAACAGTGCAGTAAAGGCCCGCGTCTGCATGATCGATCGAAACCTCCCCTGCCGGAAACGCTTTCCGTACAAGCGCCGCCAGGCCATCACGCGCCTCGCGAGCACGAACGCGCACGCGGTTCACATGTCGCTCGTAATCACCCGATTCCAGCAAACGCGCCAAGGCAACCTGATCAACAGAACTTACCGACGAGGCGTAGAAACCAAGGTTGCGTTTAAACCTCTCCATTAGCTCATCGGGCAGCACCATGTACGCCAAACGCAACGCCGATGAAAGGCTCTTCGAAAACGTGTTGGTGTAGATAACCGACTGGGCGGCATCGATCGACGCGAGCGCGGGAATCGGCTTGCCGGCAAGGCGAAACTCACAATCAAAGTCATCTTCGATGAGATACCGACCTGGTCGCTCGGCGGCCCAGCTCAGCAGCGCATAGCGACGCGCAATGCTCGTCACAAGACCGGTCGGATACTGATGAGACGGCATCAGGTGAAGGACATCGGTCCCGGTTTTCTGCAGCGCGCTCAAGTCCACGCCCTCAGCATCCAACGGGACATGCCGCACTTCGCAACCCATGGCCTGATAGATGCGCGTCAAGCGCAAATAGCCTGGATCCTCGACGGCATACACCTTGTCCGCGCCAAGCAACTGAACCAACATGGTATCGAGCAGCTGGGCGCCCGCACCGATAACGATGTTGTCGGGGTCGACATTCATGCCCCTTGTCCCGCGCAGATGGTGCGCAATCGCACGTCGCAGTCGAGCGGTGCCCTGCGCCGGTGCGGGCGAAAAGATTTCACGTTCGTCTTCGGACGTCAGCGTCGCCCGTAGCGCACTTTGCCAAAGCCGCGCCGCCTCCAATGCGGAAGGAGAAAGTGCGTCGAATCGCTCTGCCTGCCCCATGGCATCATGCGCGCTGGGACCAACAGGGACAGCATCTCGGTCGATATCCCCCGCAGCCAAAGCCAAAACCGGCGCATCCGGAAGCTCGCACGCGTAGTAGCCACGACGCGGCATTGAGCAAATATAGCCCTCGGCAAGCAACTGGCTATATGCATTCTCGATGGTAATGACACTGATACCCAGATGACTCGCAAAGGCGCGCTTAGACGGCAGATGCTCCCCCGCCGCAATACGGCCAGCAACAATATCATCGCGAATTTGCTGGTAAACATACTCATAAAGCGATGCTTCGCCGCGATTTTCCAAATTGTAGTCAAGCATGGGTCTATCACCTGACCTTATCGAAACATTCAATCTGGCATTAGTCTGACCTTGTTATTATCTCGAAAACTGAGTATTTCGCCATACCCAGCCCCCCGATAGGATGTTCCGTCAAGCAATGTACATGCGAACCAAGGGAGCAACCATGGCAGAACAGACCAGCAAGGCCGATCGCGTCAAACTCAATCGCGAGCTCGCGCAGATGCTCAAGGGCGGCGTCATCATGGACGTCACCACGCCCGAGCAAGCACGCATCGCCGAGGAGGCGGGCGCCTGCGCCGTCATGGCGCTCGAGCGCATCCCGGCCGACATCCGCGCCGCAGGCGGCGTCTCGCGCATGAGCGACCCCAAGATGATCAAGGGCATCCAAGAGGCCGTCTCCATCCCCGTTATGGCCAAGTGCCGCATCGGCCACATTGTCGAGGCGCAGATCCTGCAGGCCATCGAAATCGACTACATCGACGAATCCGAGGTCCTCTCCCCCGCCGATGATGTCTATCACATCGACAAGACCCAGTTTGACGTGCCGTTTGTCTGCGGCGCCCGCGATCTGGGCGAGGCGTTGCGCCGTGTTGCTGAGGGCGCCACGATGATTCGTACCAAGGGCGAGCCGGGCACGGGCGACGTCGTTCAGGCCGTGCGTCACATGCGCAAGATCCAAAAGCAGATCCGCGACGTTGTTGCCCTGCGCGACGACGAGCTCTTTGAGGCAGCCAAGCAGCTGCAGGTTCCGGTCGAGCTGGTGCGCGAGGTCCATGCCACGGGCAAGCTCCCCGTCGTAAACTTTGCGGCCGGCGGAGTCGCGACCCCCGCCGACGCCGCGCTGATGATGCAGCTGGGCGCCGAGGGCGTCTTTGTTGGCTCGGGCATCTTTAAGAGCGGCGACCCCGCCAAGCGCGCCGCCGCCATCGTCAAGGCCGTGGCAAACTTCACCGACGCCAAGCTCATCGCCGAGCTTTCGGAGGACCTGGGCGAGGCCATGGTGGGCATCAACGCCGACGAAATCGAGATCATCATGGAGGAGCGCGGGCGCTAGTCCAGCAGAAAGGATCGCACATGAGCGATTATGCACACCAAACGGTTGCCGTGCTGGCGGTCCAAGGCGCTTTTGCCGAGCATGAGGCAAGGCTATCTGAGCTGGGCGCACGCTGTATTGAGCTGAGGCAGGCGGCTGATTTGAAGCAGAACTTTGACCGTCTGGTACTTCCCGGCGGCGAGTCTACCGTTCAAGGGAAACTGCTTGATGAGTTGGGCATGCTCGAGGAGCTTCGTACCCGTATCGCTGAAGGCATGCCCGTCCTGGGCACCTGCGCCGGCCTGATTCTGCTGGCTCACGACCTTGCCGCTCATGACGATAAGGGCACGCCGCGTTTGGCAACCATGGATGTGCTCGTTGAGCGCAATGCCTATGGCAGACAGCTCGGCAGTTTTCGCACCAAGGGACAGGTAGACGGCATCGACGGTGAAGTGCCGCTGACATTTATCCGCGCGCCCCGCATCGTCGAGGTCCACGGCGACGCCAAGGCCTTGGCAGAGGTCGATGGCCGCATCGTCGCCGCCCGCCAGGGCAACCAGCTCGGCGTAACCTTCCACCCCGAACTCGATGAAGACACCCGCCTCCACGAACTGTTCCTACAAATGTAGGTAGAACAAAAACGAGAGTGGATAATCTCCCACTTTGAGCTTGAATGCAGACTCAAACCGGGAGATTATCCACTCTCATGCTATGTAGTCGTTGGGGACGTTCTTAAACGACTAGTCAAACAAGAACGTCCCCAACGACCATATTGCGATAGACGACCACGTTTGTCCAGATAAAACCGACCAAATAAACCTGTCCCCTTTTGGTAGGTTTGGATCAAGGCAACGCCGATGCCTTGGTACCGACAGACACTATGACCCAATCCGAGGGCACTAAAAAGACAGGAGCCCCCGCTC
>CAUGGC010000011.1 GCA_959599095.1 uncultured Collinsella sp.
GGCGTAGTCGCTATTTATTCAGTCCAAGTTTCGGGGCGCAGTTCACAGGCACCTTCGTGGTGGTTTTAGGTGGCGTGGGCGGTTAGGCCTGGAAGGTATCGCGGTCGGGGGCGAAGGACTGCATGGCCGCGATGGTGCGGTCAAAGAGCTCGGGGAGCTCCCAGCCCAACATCTCGGCGCCCTGCGAAATCACGTCGCGCGAGCAGCCGGCGGCAAAGCGCTTGTCCTTGAACTTCTTCTTGAGCGACTTGGTCGTAAAGTCCATAACGCTCTTGCTCGGGCGCATGATGACTGCAGCGCCGATCAGGCCGGTGAGCTCATCGCAGGCAAACAGGATCTTTTCCATCTGCAGCTCGGGCTTGGGCAGCGAGGTGTTGAAGTCGGACGTGTGCGTCTGGATGGCGCGAATGAGCTCTGGAGACGCACCTTCGCCCTTAAGAATCTCGGCAGCATAGATGGTGTGGTTCATGGGGTCGTCCTCATGCTCCTCCCAATCCAGGTCGTGCAGCAGACCGACGATGCCCCAAAACTCCTCGTTCTCGGGGTCGAACTCGCGCGCAAAGTAGCGCATAGTGCCCTCGACCGTCTCGCCATGGGTGATATGGAACGGGTCCTTGTTGTGCTCGTTGAGCAGTTCGAACGCGCGGTCGCGGGTGATTCCGGCGGTAAGCGGCTCTGCCATAGGAGACTCCTTGTGCTCGTGGGTATCGATAAGAATGAATACTACTAGAACAAGAAAACCACCACAAAGGTGCCTGTCCCCTTTGTGGTGGTTTTGGCGCGGTTGGGTTAGTTGAGGGCGGCTTGGGCTAGGCGGGCTTCGGCGGCCTCCTCGGTGACGCCCAAGGCCACGGCGAACTCCTCGATGGAGCGGCGCTTGGCTTCCTTGAGTACGCGCATGTAGTAGGAGCTGGGCTTTTTATCAGCTTCCTCGGCCTGGCGAATGCGGTACATCATGGTCTTTGCCACGCGGACCGTCTCGGGCGCGCCCAGCTTGAGCTGCTGCTTAAAGTGCGTCTCCTCAAGCGAGCTGTTGCGCTCGGTAAAGGTGTCGCACTCCAGCTCGTCATAGTGGCTCAGCAGGTGCTCGGCATCTTGCTGCGAGATGGCGGCGTGCAAACGGTCGGCCTGCGCCACGGGGTACATGAGGATCGTCTGCGCATGTCCCTGCTTGGTCTCGAGCAGCAGCATGGGCTGCGGTGTGTCGTCCCTAAAACCGACGACGGTGCAGACTCCCTGGCCCGGATGAATGACGTGTTGACCGATTGAGAACATGCTACCTCCAACTTATACGAATTTACGTATGTCTAGAATAACACGCTGACGTGCGCAAACCCTTACTTTATGCAGGAAAAGCACACAACTCTGATAGGTAAGAGTATTCGATAACAGACGCAGCTCATTCACACCTTTATGCATTTTCAACGCCTGCATAATCTGCAGACAGACTGGCATCTTTGAGTGACTCCATACAAGCTGTAGTCATTTTTGTGCATATGCAATATCTATTAGCTTTACCCTGCGACAGTGCCCGTCGCTTGTGATAGAGTGCTACAAACTCTGGCTTTTGCCCTACGAGTGACCAAGAGCTCGGGGGCTTTAACACAAGGAGGATCTATGCCCGAGAAGATTGAAGAGCTGGTACGCGCTGCGCTTGCTGCGGCCCAGGAGGCCGGCGACCTTTCCGCATTTGAACTTGACGATTGCGCTATCGAGCGACCGGCTGACACTTCTCATGGCGAGTGGACCTCTACCATGGCCCTGAAGTCCGCCAAGCTGGCCCACTGCGCCCCGCGCAAGATCGCCGAGGCCATCGTTGCCCATATGCCCGAGGACCCCGCGATCGAGAAGGTCGAGATCGCAGGCCCCGGCTTCATCAACTTCTACCTCTCCGTTGCCGTCAAGAATGCCATCTTTGGCGAGGCTCGCGAGAAGGGTATGGACTTCGCTAAGTCCAACGTCGGTGGTGGCCTGAAGACCCAGGTCGAGTTCGTTTCCGCCAACCCCGTCGGCCCCATGCACATCGGCCACGGCCGCTGGGCCGCGCTGGGCGACTCGCTCTGCCGTGTTATGGACCACGCCGGTTACGACATCCAGCGTGAGTTCTACATCAACGACCACGGCTCTCAGATGAACACCTTCGGCAACTCCATCAGCACGCGCTATATGCAGCTTGCCGACATCATCGCCAAGCAGGGCGTGGATATCGACGAGGCTCACAAGCTGCTGATCGCCGACCGCGACGCTTTCGTTGCCGACGAGAACGACGAGCATCCCGAGACCCATCCGTACCAGGATAACTTTGCCGAGACCCTGGGCAAGGACTCCTACGGCGGCGACTACATCATCGACGAGGCCGCCGAGTTCTGGCGCACCGACGGCGATAAGTGGGTCAACGCCGATCCGCAGGAGCGCATGGAGAGCTTCCGCGAGCGCGGCTATGTAAAGATGGTCGACAACATGCGCGACCTTTGCCATGCCGTTAACTGCGACTTCGATCGTTGGTTCTCCGAGCGCTCGCTGTATGTGAAGGACACCGAGGGCGAGACCGCCGGCACCTCCGCCGTCGACCGCGCTTTTGAGAAGCTCGACAAGATGGGCTACCTCTACACCAAGGACGGCGCCCTGTGGTTCCGCTCCACCGACCTGGGCGATGACAAGGACCGCGTCCTGATCAAGTCCGACGGCGAGTACACCTACTTCGCCTCCGACGTTGCCTATCACTGGGATAAGTTCCAGCGCGTCGACCACGTCATCGACATCTGGGGCGCCGACCACCACGGCTACATCGAGCGCGTCCGCTGCGTCTGCGACGCTCTTGGCTATCCCGGTAAGTTCGAGGTTCTGCTGGGCCAGCTCGTCAACCTGCTGCGCAACGGCAAGCCCGTCCGTATGTCCAAGCGCAAGGGCACCATGGTGACCCTGCAGGAGCTCGTCGACGAGGTCGGCTCCGATGCCGCTCGCTACACGCTCATCTCCAAGAGCTCCAACCAGATGGTCGACTTCGATATTGAGGCCGTTAAGAAACGCGACAACTCCAACCCGGTGTACTACGTGCAGTACGCTCACGCCCGTGTGTGCTCCATCCTGCGCCGTGCCGCTGACGTTACGCCCGAGCAGGCTGACGAGATGGGCATGAAGGCCGTCGCCGCCAAGGCCATCGGTGAGAACGTCGATTACTCGCTGCTGACCGACCCGACCGAGCTCGCCCTTTCGCGTAAGCTCAACGAGCTCACCGACCTCATCGCCAGCTGCGCTCGCGACCGCGCCCCGTTCCGTCTGACGCACTTTGCTGAGGAACTCGCCGGCGACTTCCACAGCTTCTACGCTGCCTGCCAGGTTCTGCCGAGCGAGGGCCGTCCCGTCGACCCCGAGCTTTCGCGTGCCCGTCTGGCCGCTTGCGACGCCGTCCGCGTGACGCTCGCCCTGGTGCTCACCCTTGTTGGCGTTTCCGCGCCCGAGCAGATGTAATCTGCGAGTCATTTGACCGTACAGACTTGGTTTAACTAAGCCTTGAAAGCCCGATCTCCCACGGAGGTCGGGCTTTTTGCAAACGCCGACGTATTGACGAATTTGGAACTGCTGGAAATACGAAACTATGCCGGTTTACTACGATGAAATGAGAAATTCCAACCACGCCGGCTTTTCGCAAAAAGTGCAAGGCATCTACCTGCGGTTTTAGTTCAACAAGTTTCGGAGTGGTCGCGGTTGAGCGATTCATCGTAGTAAACCGCCATAGTTTTGGCGGAGGCAGTCAGATTTGTGGGTGTTAAACCAAAGAGCGTCCCTTTTGACTAGTCGTTTAAGAGCGTTCCCAATGACTAAGTTGCAGGTGGCGGCGGTTGTGTTACACTAACGCTGCGTATATGGCGCAATCATCTCGATACAGATCAATGATGTCCGTCGTTTTGAACGGAACTAGACTGTTTAGCCGCCCTGAAGGTTTATGCAGGGAGCATGTGATCACAGGGCTTGAAAAGAAAGTTGAGCAAACACTGTGTCTGATCAACAGCAAGAAAACGAAATAACGACGACGCAAGCCGCTCCCGCTGCACCGGTTGCGTCGGACCAAGTCGCGGCGCCCGCGCAAACGTCGGCTCCTGAGACGCCTAAGGCTGCAACGGCTGAGAAGGCCGTGCCTGCAACTGGTGAGGAGGCTGCTCCGGCAAAGCCCAAGCGTACGCGCCGCACGGCCAAGCCTGCTGCTGACGGCGAGGAGGTCACCAAGCCCAAGCGCCGTACCACGCGCACGACGCGCGTCAAGCGCACCGTTGCAGCTGACTCCTCGGCGCCGATTTCCGATGAGGTCGCGCAGGCACGTGCGTTGGCGCAGATTAGCGAGGCTCAGGTGGTGCGCGCCCGCCGTCGTGCTGCCGAGCGCGAGGCCGCGGCTCTGACCGAGCTTGCAGCTCCGTCTGTGCCCGAGACGCCTGCCGCCACCGAGACCCCTGTCGCCGACCAGCCGACCGAGAAGCCGGTACCGCGCACACGCCGTCGCACGGCTGCTAAGGCCGAGCAGGTTGCCGATCAGGTAACCCCCGAGCTCACTGAGGCTTCGGTCCGTTCCGCGGCAGGGGAGGGCACATCGCCTGTTGAGCCCGCTGCGCCTGTCGAGGCCAGCGAAGTTCCCGTTGTCGATCCGGCTTTGCGCCCGCACCGTCGCGGTCGCAAGCCCAAGGCCTTCGTCGAGGCAGAGAAGGCCGCAGCCGCAGCTGCAGCCGCTCGGGATGCTGCGGCGACCGCCGAGTCTGCAACCGCCGCCGACGCGCCCGTCCAGGATGCTACGACTTCCGAGGCCGCTCCCGCCGATGTCGAGCCCGCCGACGTCCGTCCTGGTCGCAGCCATCGTACTGCTGCTAAGCGCACGTCCAAGGCCAAGGCTGCCAAGAAGGGTGCGTCCGAGGATTCCGCCGAGACGACCGCCGATGCATCGATTGATGCCGCTGAGCCCCAGGACGTCGAACAGCCTGCGTCCGAAAAGCCCAAGCGTGGTCGTAAGAAGTCCGCTAAGGCCAAGGCGTCCGAGCAGCGGGCTGATGTCGAAGCGCAGGTCGATTCCGGCGCCGAGGCCAATGACGCCGCTGCGGCCAATGCCGACGCCGCCGCAACTGATGGTGCCGCGCCCGCCGAGGCCGAAGACGGCGCTCGCCCCAACCGTCGCCAGCACAAGCGTAACGACGAGCGCAACGACCGCAAGGACGAGCGCAACAACGACCGTCGCAACCGCCAGCGCGATCGCAAACAGCGCAACAAGGAGCGCAACGCCGCCCCCACCGAGCCCACGCTTTCGCGCGAGGAACTCGCGGCCATGAAGGTCGCCGAGCTGCGCGAGAAGGCCAAGGAGTTCGAGATCGAGACGACCGGCAAGAAGAAGGCCGAGCTCGTCGAGGAGATCTACACCACTGCCGCGAAGGCCGAGGGCTTCCGCGACATCAAGGGCATTCTGCAGATTCGCCCGGACAGCTCCGGCATCATCCACACCCATGGCTACATGAAGTCCAACGACGACGCCTTCGTGCCCGCCTACCTCATCCGCTCCGCGCGTCTGCGCACGGGCGACGTCATCGAGGGCTCGCTGCGTCCTTCGCGCGGCGGCGACAAGCGCGCCGGCCTCGCCATAATCACGACCGTCAACGGTCTGGACCCCGAGCAGATTCGCAACCGTCCTAAGTTCGGCGACCTCACCCCGGTCTATCCCAACGAGCCGCTGCGCATGGAGCACGGCAAGGACTCCATTACCGGTCGCGCCATCGACATCGTGTCGCCGATCGGCAAGGGTCAGCGTGGCCTGATCGTGTCCCCGCCCAAGGCCGGCAAGACCACGATCCTCAAGAAGATCTGCCAGTCTATCTCGATTAACAACCCCGAGGTGCACCTCATCTGCCTGCTCGTCGACGAGCGCCCCGAAGAGGTCACCGATATGCAGCGTTCCATCAAGGGCGAGGTTGTGGCGTCGACCTTCGATATGCCCGCCGACAACCACACTCGCGTGGCAGAGCTCGTCATCGAGCGCGCAAAACGCATCGTGGAGCTGGGCGGCGATGTTGTGGTGGTGCTCGACTCCATCACGCGTCTTGCCCGCGCCTACAACTTGGCGGCGCCCGCCTCAGGCCGCATCCTTTCGGGCGGCGTCGATTCGGCGGCACTGTATCCGCCCAAGCGCTTCCTGGGCGCAGCCCGCAATATCGAGAACGGCGGCTCGCTCACCATCCTGGCCTCTGCCCTCATCGACACCGGTTCCAAGATGGACGAGGTCATCTTTGAGGAGTTCAAGGGCACCGGCAACATGGAGCTCAAGCTCGACCGCGACCTGGCCGACCGCCGCATCTTCCCGGCTATCGACCCCGTTGCCTCCGGTACGCGTAACGAGGACCTGTTGGTTGACGAGCAGATGCGTCCGTTTGTCTTTGGCTTGCGTCGCATTCTTGCCGGCATGAACAACACCGAGCGCGCGGCCGCATCGTTTATCAAGGGTCTTAAGGGCACCAACACCAACCAGGAGTTCCTGGTGCGTTCGGCCAAAAAACACAGCGACTACGAGCAGACGTTCTAGGTTGTCATCTACACGCAGCGATAGTCATCAATGCAATAAAGGGTCGGGGCTTTGAGCCTCGGCCCTTTTCTATATCGCCGCTCCGCGCTTTTTTGACCATAAGACTGGCAAGCAGCAGGTTTCCCGTTTCAATCCGACATCGTCGCTTGCAATCGACAGGGCGGTTTCGCATAATAGCTTTTAAGCTTCGCGACGGAAAACGCAGATGAATCGAACCATATACCGTTGCTTTGGGGCATAGCCCCGCTTCATCTTCTCTCGCGCAGCCAACTGAATGATGCGATTTGGGTGCTGGAAGATGGGGAGAGCTCATGGCTTCTTCTGATGCAACACAACGAGCAGTCCTTGCCGGACTTTCGTGCGGGATCGGCCTTGCCGCTCCCGTGGTTATGTATGCCGCGACGCTGCCGTTTTCGTCGGTGAACGAGACGGTCGCGGCGGGTGCGGTTCCCTTCGCCGTGGGCGCGGTGGCGGGCGTGGGCATCTATGCCGCCTCGCTGGGTATCTCCGAGTATCGTGCGCAGCGTGAAGAGCGTCTGTTCCAGCCCGATGCCATGGGCGGTGCCGCCAATCTCAATCAGCATCAAAGCGAGTTCAAGACCGCCTCGATTCCAGCTCAGCAGCAGGATGCGACTCCTTACGCTGCGGCTTCTGCTTCTCAGGCTCAGGCGGAGCAGTCTACCTCGGCATTCCTTTCCGGCCTGACTGGTGCGTTCCAGCGCCGTCATGCCGATGATGGTGTCCCTACCATCGCTCGAGCCGCAGATGCTATGGACGAGGACGAGGCTTGGTCCATGATCGACAGTATGCTCGACGACGATTCGCCAGTGAGCTGCGACCCTGCACACTCGCGCGACGTCTATCAAGTCGCCATCGACGAGCTCACCAATGGCGGGCAGACCGGCTCCTTCAATCGCGACGACATCGCCGCCGCGGCACGCGCCGTGTCTGGCTCCCAGGCCGCCCCTGCGGGCAGCACGGCGGCTTTCGTGGCACTCGTCGCCAACGCGGCAGCCAATAACGCCTACAGCGCTACCTCGGCGGACGCGAACGCTTCTGCCGACAATTCGTACGTTGATGAAGCCATGGCCGCGGACGAGGAGGCCGTTGCCGCCCGCCGTGCCGCCGAAAGCTCGCTGTGGGGCGCTCCTGCCCAGCAGCAGGCGGCTGAGGCTGCGCCGTACAATGTAAACCTCGCCAGCATGCCTATCATCTCCGGTGCCGCGGATATCGATCTCGATGACCTCGATGAGCCTGCAGCCATCACCGCATCGATTGATGCCCAAGATCGCATCGACACCGGCGACCTTCCGGATGCCTCGCTCGAGGTTGATGTTCCCATGGCCGATTACTCGGGCCACGAGGACATGTGGGCCGCCGCCACCGCGATTCTGGATGAGATTGACGAGCCTGCTCCTGTTACGGCCCCCGCTCCCGTCGCTGCCCCTCAGCCTGCTGCCCCCGCCTATGTCGGCCGTCACAGTGCTGTGTTCCCCGAGGATACTGCCCGTATCTCGCGCGAGAGCATCGAGCGAGCCGAGGCTATTGCCGCCGGCATTATGGAAAATCGTCGTCACGAGCGCGTCAATCAGATCCTCGAGGAAGAGATCGAGCGCCTGCAGTCCTCTACCGCCAAGCGTACGGGCCGTGCCTATCTGAGCGTTATCGAGGGCGGTACCGCCAGCTTTGCGCCGCTCCGCGCGGAGGCATAACTTCTGCATGGTTAAGATCAATCGAAAATGGGCGGTCGTGACCTGCCTGATGGCGCTCTTGATCTGGGACAATTCGCTGGTTCCCGGCTCGGGGTCGGGCTCACTGAGTCTAACGGTCATGGAAGCTATCCGCGGTTTCCTGCACGGCGTGGGACTTCCATATGAATGGGTGACCAACTTTGTTGTTCGCAAGTGCGCGCATTTTACCGAGTATATGGTGCTCGGCATCCTGGCAACGCACGCCTTTGATTTTGAGGGCCGGCGCACCTTTGACGTGCTGCTGCCCACGGCGGTGTTCCTGCTGCTGATTCCTTCGATCGACGAGACGATTCAGCTCTTTGTGCCGGGACGCGCTGGAATGATCACCGATGTGATGATCGACTGCTGTGGAGCGGCAACGGGCGTTGTGCTCCGATATCTCTTACGGTCGCTGATGTGCGCCAAAAAGGCCGCCTAGGACGTATTGTTTGGTCCTAGGCGGCCTTTTTTATTTGAGGGCCTATATGAGGCGTGGTGGCGTCGTTCCGTAGGTCGGATTTGCCGGGCGTGCCACGCCCCGTGGGTGCGTCTGCTACTGAAGCGCCTGTGCGCCCAGGGCCAGGCAGCCCATGATGCCCTGCTTGCCCTCGAGGCTGTTGTTGACGATGTAGTTATCGATGTCGTTGACCTCGGGCGTGACGATATAGCCGTTGAGCATCTCGGCGCACTTCTTGCGCGCGAGCGGCACGATGGGGGTGTGGTCGGCCACGCCGCCGCCGATGATGATCTTTTGCGGCGCGTAGCACAGCGTGTAGGTCATGAGCGCCTGTGCCAGATAGCCGGCGAGCAGGTCCATGGCCTCCGGGTCATCGGCCATGTCTCCGGCGCTCTTGCCATCCCAGCGCTTTTTAACGCCGGGGCCGGCGATGAGGCCCTCGAGGCAGTTGTCGTGGAAGGGGCAGGCGCTATGCTCGCCGATGGTGTCGCGCGGGTCGCGCGTGACCAGGATGTGGCCGGCCTCGGGATGCATCATGCCGTGCACGAGCTTACCGCCCGAGAGCACGCCGGCGCCCACGCCGGTGCCGATGGTCAGGTAGACCACATCGGTAAGGCCCTTGGCGCAACCAAACGTGACCTCGCCTAGGCAGGCGACGTTGACGTCGGTATCGTAGCCGCAGGGGATATTGAGCTCGTTTTGGATAGTGCCCAGCAGGTCAAAGTAGCGCCATGCCGTTTTGGGCGTCTCCAGGATCTTGCCGTATTGGGGCGAGGCGGGGTTGACTGCGGTAGGGCCAAAGGCGCCAATGCCCAGCGCGGCGATGCCCTTGTCGGCAAACCACGCGTTGACGGCCTCGACGGTCTCCTGCGGGGTCGTGGTCGCAATCTGCTCACGCTCCAGGACCGTGCCGTCTGCATAGCCCGTGGCGCAGACCATCTTGGTGCCGCCGGCCTCGAGCGCTCCGATAAGCTGCTGCTCTGCCATAATATTCCTCTCTCTGGGACGAGTTGCTCCGTGACTAAAGTATAGAGTTCAAACCATTTAAGAAAGCGCTATAGAAAGAAGCCTCGCAACGCGGCGGGCGGTGCGAGGCTTCTTTGGTTGCTTTAGTTGCCGGGCCGTCCTTACCCGCGCGGCTTGATTTTATCACGTAGCGACTTGAGGTTCTCCAGTGCCGCGTTAAGCGTCTCGTCTCGCTTGGCAAAGTGGAAACGAATCAGATGGTTGACGGGCTCGCGGAAGAAGCTCGAGCCGGGCACTGCGCCCACGCCCACTTTAGACGCGAGGTCCTCACAGAATTCGAGGTCGCTGTCATAGCCAAACTCTGAGATGTCCATCATGACGTAGTAGGCGCCCTGCGGCACGTTATGCTCAAGACCGATACTGTCGAGTCCCTGGCAGAACAGGTCGCGTTTGGCGGTATAGAGGTCAAGGACCTCATCGTAATAGCTGTCGTCGAAGTTGAGGGCGGTGACGACAGCTTCCTGCAGGGGAGCGGCGGCGCCCACGGTGAGGAAGTCGTGGACCTTCTTGATGCGCTCGGTGATCTCGGCAGGGGCGATGGTGTAGCCCAGGCGCCAGCCGGTGATGGAGTAGGTCTTGGACAGCGAGCTGCAGCTGATGGTTCGCTCAAACATGCCGGGCAGCGTGGCCATATAGACGTGCTCGTGGGGCGCGTAGACGATGTGCTCGTAGACCTCGTCGGTGATGCAGTAGGTGTCGTACTTTTTGCAGAGGTCAGCGATAAAGGTGAGCTCCTCGCGCGTGAAGACCTTGCCGCAGGGGTTGGAAGGGTTGCACAGGACGATTGCCTTGGGGTCGTTGTCGCGGAAGGCCGCCTCGAGTGTCTCGCGGTCAAAGTCGAATGTGGGCGGGTTGAGCGGCACATAGATGGGCTCGGCACCCGAAAGGATCGTGTCGGCGCCGTAGTTCTCGTAGAACGGCGAGAAGATGACGACCTTGTCGCCGGGGTTCGTGACCGTCATCATGGCGGCCATCATGGCCTCGGTGGAGCCGCAGGTGACCACGATATTCTGGTTGGGGTCGACCGGCATGCCCATAAAGTGCTCCTGTTTGGCGGCGAGTGCCTCGCGCATGGCCTGGGAGCCCCAGGTTATGGAGTACTGGTGATAGAGCGGCTTGGGATCGGCGGCGATGGCGCTGAGGCTATCGAGCAGCTGCGCCGGGGGATCGAAGTCGGGGAAGCCCTGCGACAGGTTGACGGCGCCGTACTTATTGGAGATGCGTGTCATGCGGCGGATGACCGAATCGGTAAATCTTGCCGTGCGGTTGGAGAGTTCTTTCATGACGGTCCTTTCGAGCATTTGCAGTGGGGCAAGTTTACTCCTATGGAACCGGTAGGATTTGCCCGAAATGGATCCAAAAAACTCTTTTCAAAATTCTTGAAAATAGGGGCTTGCATCGCGTGGCGTTCCTTGCAATAATAGTCGAGCGCGAAGCGCACAGGACACGGTGGGTGTAGCTCAGTTGGCTAGAGCGACGGGTTGTGGTCCCGTAGGTCGAGGGTTCGAGTCCCTTTACCCACCCCAGTTCTTGCTTCGTGCTGATATCGGGTCGTTAGCTCAGTTGGTAGAGCAGGGGACTCTTAATCCCAAGGTCCAGGGTTCGACCCCCTGACGGCCCACCACGCGATATCTCCTCTAAAGTCCGCCACAACGGACTTTAGCTTTGGGTCGTTAGCTCAGTTGGTAGAGCAGGGGACTCTTAATCCCAAGGTCCAGGGTTCGACCCCCTGACGGCCCACCAAAGCAAGTTAAGACGGTCAACTTCGGTTGGCCGTCTTTTTTTGTTGACCTTTCATGGGGTCGAACCCGAAAGGGCGCGGAGCTGAGGAAATGCGTAAGCATTTACCAGCGCAGCGCGCAAGGCGCCTTGGCGCCGCAGCGGCCGCCTGCGCAGCAGGCTGACCCCCTGACGGCCCACCCAAAGATCGTTAAAGCGACTGGCTCAGGCTGGTCGCTTTTTTGTTGACCTCGCATGGGGTCGAACCCGAAAGGGCACAGCCGCTTTCACAGATCGAGCCTACCCTGGGGATCGGTAAAACCGTCAGTACCCTCCTTGAGTTTCTTCTCGTCTGTCTTCACGCGACGCTCGAGCTTTTTTGTATCCTCGGCAGGCGGTAGGTTCTCGGGGACAATTCCGCGGTCGATGAGGCTGCCACGCACGCTTGTGTTGTTCTCGACGTGCTCTTGCTTGATCTGGTCCAGGCCGTACAGGTCGTGTTCCTCGGCGTTGAAGGCCGTCATCGAGTTCGTAAGGTCCTTTGCTTTGATGAGGACATCGGCTAACCTGTCCGCCAATGCCGCGCTCTTGGGTACGCCGAGCTGCTGCTTCATTTCCGCCGTGCTTCTGCCGCCGAATAACGCCTCATCGCCCTTCGACTTGATGATCGCGAATCCTTTGGAGTCCACGCCGCGTTTGAACGCAATACCCGAGAGCTGTTTCTCTGAATCGGATAGCGAGTGACGCGCCTGCAAGCGCTGAATCTCTGCGAAGCGCTGCTCTATGAGCTCTTGGCGGCGCGTCTGCACGGCAAAGTATGCCTGGGCGAGCGCGATCTCTGGCTTGTTTGAATCTCCGTTCTGCGCGATTAAATAGCATGCATAGCGCGTAAGTTTGTAGTCTTTAACCGCGCGAGCGGCGACACCGGCAGTTACCATTTTCGTGGTGTCACGAAAATGGGAATCAACTGGAGTTTTGTTTGTTTCGCATGAGACTTTTGCCCTCTTAACAACTTCGGCGAAGTTCTCCCATCGAGTGTACCCCATGGGTTCCATTAAATCGCGTGCGAGCCAATACTCAACGCCGTCTTCCACATTGGCGTAGCTATCAAGTTCGATACGCCACTTCTCGATATCTCTACTGTCCATATCTCCTCCTCGCTGGTCTATTTTCTATGCGGGCTTTGCCCGCTCTGTATTCAGAATAAGGATACGCTGTCGTGCGGACACGAATGGGCCCCGTGCTGCTTCGAGCTCACGGGGCCCATGGATATCGATTGGTTGTGTTCTGCTTTAGATAGGTGTCCGGTTTAATCCGCTCGATAGTGCGACCCGAGACTTTCGGTTCGCTTGCGCATGGCTTTGACCATTTCCTGTGCTAGTCGAATCTGCGATTGCAGGCGGGCGAGGGCAGCGATTTCGCTGTCGTTGGCATGTGGCTTATTTAGAGCCGTGGCTTCGTCTTGCAGGCTTTCAAGCTGTTGCAGGGCCTCGGATAGGCCTGTTTCGGTCCTGTTGATCATGCAATAGGTGCTCATCGTGTGCCTAAGGCTGTGTGTCAGGCGTTCGGCATCTGTTGTGGCAATGCCGTACTGGGGGAGGGTGATATCCGCCTTCAGGGCCGCCTCAGGCTCTTTCTGCGCTGTGAGGGCTGCCGATGCGCCCGCGATACGTCCGAATACGATGCCGTTGGCGCATGACAAGCCACCAATGCGGTCGGCGCCGTGCATGCCGCCTGTCGCCTCGCCGCAAGCGTAGAGGCCCTCAACGCCCGTGTGCGCGGTCTTATCGATCTTGATGCCGCCGTTAGCGGCGTGGGCATACATCGCAACGCGCATCTCGTCAGTCGGGGCGATGCCGTGCTCGTCTTGCAGCCAGGTGGCAAAGGTCTGCACAAACTCTGGGACATCCTCGCGGGGGAAGTCGTAGTGGAGTGCCAGGCCTTCGGCACCTGCCTGATCGATGACGAGATCGATAGCGCGGGAGGCCAAGCATGACGTGAAGGGACCATATCCAGAGCGCTGCTCGAGCAGGTCGTCCAGCTTGTCGTCGGCAATATCTACCGGCTGGTCTACATGTACGTAGCGCCAGGTTTTCTCGTTGAAGACCAGGTTGCGCTTGGGCTCGATGAAGCCGGGCATCATCTGCATGAACTCTATATTAGTAAGTGTTGCGCCGTGCGCCAGCGCGATGGCCTGCGAGGAGCTGAGCACATCAGCCGACGTAAGGCTGCGCTCGAACAGGCCGCCTGTGCCACCGGCTGCGATGATCGTGGCCTTGGCAGCAAAGGGCACGATTCGATTTTCGGTGAGGTCGTAGAGTACGGTTCCGGTTATTCTGCCGTTCGTGTCCTCAACAAGGTCAATAAGCTCATGGCGGGGGAGCAGGCGAATGCCGAGCGACTCGATCCAGGTCGTCAGAGCGTCCTCAAGGGGCTTGCGGGTGAGGCCGCGCCACATGCGCGTCTTGTGGTCAAAGCAGGGGATAAACTGCTTTTGCTGAGCACTCTCGGCGCTTTGCGGACGCTGAAGCTCAACGCCCAGGTCTTGCTCGAGCCATTCAATTGCATGGGGAATGCCGTGGACAAACGTCTGGACAAGCTCGGGGTCGGCGACGCCGCCACCAACGGTCTGAATGGTGTCGATGAGGTCTTGTTCGTCGTCTTCGTTAACGGGTCCGATAAGCCCCAGGCCCCAGGTTCCGGGGAAGAAGCTCGATCCACTCATAGTCTTGCCGGCGCTTGCCACGGTGACGGTTGCGCCCGTGCGTGCCGCTTCGATGGCGGCGCAAAGGCCCGCAATGCCAGATCCAATTACCAGTACATCAGTCGATTCCATCGGATTCCTTTCTCGTCCGGCGCATTGTCGCACGGGTGATCGGCAATGGGGCCGCAAAGACCCGGCAAATCGGTAAAGGGCAAATATGGCAGGTGGGCGTCATGGACGCTCTGGCGCTCCATCTCTTCACATCTCGTATTTCGCCCCAGCTGATATATCGACATTAGCTACCCTGCGACAGCGCAAACAAAAAGAGCCGCTACCCGGGTGGGTAGCGGCTCCAAAGCTCAGCTATATGAGCATCGCGCGGGCGCGATTAGGCCTTGAGGGCCTCCTCGACGGCGACAGCGCAGGCGACGGTGGCACCGACCATGGGGTTGTTGCCCATGCCGATGAGACCCATCATGTCGACGTGCGCAGGCACGGAGGAAGAACCGGCGAACTGGGCGTCGGAGTGCATGCGGCCCATGGTGTCGGTCATGCCGTAAGAGGCAGGGCCGGCGCCCATGTTGTCCGGGTGCAGGGTACGGCCAGTGCCGCCACCAGAAGCGACGGAGAAGTACTTCTTGCCAGCCTCGAGGCGCTCCTTCTTGTAGGTGCCAGCGACGGGGTGCTGGAAGCGCGTGGGGTTGGTGGAGTTACCGGTGATCGAGATGTCGACGTTCTCGTGCCACATGATGGCAACGCCCTCGCGGACGTCGTCGGCGCCGTAGCAGTTGACGGCGGCGCGGGGACCATCGGAGTAGGGGATGGTCTCGACGACCTTGAGCTCGCCCGTGAAGTAGTCGAACTGGGTCTTCACATAGGTGAAGCCGTTGATGCGGGCGATGATCTGAGCAGCGTCCTTGCCCAGACCGTTGAGGATGACGCGCAGCGGCTTCTTACGAGCCTTGTTGGCGTTCAGAGCCAGGCCGATAGCGCCCTCAGCGGCAGCGAAGGACTCGTGACCGGCCAGGAAGGCGAAGCACTCGGTGTCGTCGGAGAGCAGCATAGCGCCCAGGTTGCCGTGGCCCAGACCGACCTTGCGGTCCTCGGCGACGGAGCCGGGAACGGTGAAGGCCTGGATGCCCTCGCCGATGATGGCGGCAGCCTCAGAAGCGGACTTGGCGCCACGCTTGACAGCGAGAGCGCAACCGAGGGTGTAGGCCCACTCGGCGTTCTGGAAGGCGATGGACTGGGTGTTGTTGACGATCTCACGCGGGTTGAAGCCCTTGTCGGTGCAGATCTGCAGAGCTTCCTCGAGGGAGGCGATGCCGTTGTCGGCGAGGCACTTGTTGATCTTGTCAGCGCGGCGCTCGTAACCTTCGAACGTAACAGTCATAGTTATTTCCCTCCCTTTCTACTCGTGAACCGGGAACACGCTGGCGACGGAGTGAGTCTCCTCGTCGGTGCGCGGGTCGATGTACTTGGCAGCGTTCTCCCACTGACCATAGTGGCCCATAGCGCCAGCGATGGCCTCCTCGGGGGTCTTGCCGGCCTTGACGGCGTCGGTGAACTTGCCGAGGTTCAGGAACTCGAATGCGATGATCTCGTTCTTGTCGTTGAGAGCCATGCGGGTGACGTAGCCCTGAGCGAGCTCGAGGTAACGAGCGCCCTTGGCCTTGGTGCCGAACATGGTGCCGACCTGAGAGCGAAGGCCCTTGCCGAGGTCGTCGAGGGAGGCGCCCACGGGCAGGCCGCCCTCGGAGAACGCGGTCTGGCTGCGGCCGTAAACGATCTGCAGGAAGATCTCGCGCATAGCAACGTTGATGGCGTCGCAGACGAGGTCGGTGTTGAGGGCCTCGAGGATGGTCTTACCGGGAAGGATCTCGGAAGCCATGGCGGCAGAGTGGGTCATGCCCGAGCAGCCGATGGTCTCAACGAGGGCCTCCTCGATGATGCCGTCCTTGACGTTCAGCGTGAGCTTGCAGGCGCCCTGCTGAGGTGCGCACCAACCCACACCGTGCGTAAGACCGGAGATGTCGGAAATCTCCTTAGCCTGGACCCACTTGCCCTCCTCGGGGATGGGTGCGGGGCCGTGGTATGCACCCTTGGCAACGGGGCACATGTTCTCCACTTCCTGTGAGTACTGCATGCCTCTCCTCTCTATCGTGTTGGCGTCCCGTCTGGGGGTCGTGGCTGGCGATTGCCGGGCGACCCTTCGAAAGGGACATGACATGCAGCCCCTATAATACCGCGAAATGCACGGAATATTCGGCGAACGGCTCAGTTTTCGTAGCGAGAAGTCCGGAAGTTTTAATTGAAACGGTTTAACCCTATGTTATGTGGTCGTGAACTTCCGTAGAGGGGGTCCTTCTTGGGCAAGCTTTTGGTCAGCTCTTGTAAGCGTTACAGGGGTTGACCTGTTGCAACGGTGCCGTTCGCCGCCTGATTACTGCCTTTGGCCGCGCGAGTGTATTGTTTTGCGTGAATGTTTTGATGGCACGCTTCAATCGTGCTGTATTGGATGGCAAGCAGATCCCGGCGAAGGGAGCGCCATGCAGCGCGTTTGGAAAACGGTTACCGGCTTTTACCATGTCTGTGCCCGCGGTACGGGCAAGCAGCTCATCTTTGAGGGCGATGAAGACCGGTGGGAGTTTTTGGAGCTGATGCGCGAGTGCTGCTGCGAGGAGGGTGTGACGGTTATCGCCTGGTGCCTTATGGGCAATCACGTGCATTTGGTGCTTACAGATTACGAGGACAGGATGAGCGCGGCGATGCACCGGTTGCTTTTGACGTACGCGCGGCGGTTCAATAAACGCACGGGGCGCACAGGGCATCTGTTCCAGAACCGTTTTGACCGGCGCTCGCTCGATACCGACTGGCAGGTGATGGAGGCTATTCGCTCCGTACACGCCGATCCGCAGGAGGCGGGCGTTAGCCTAATCGAGCGTTATCCCTGGAGTAGCTTTGCGGAGCATTTGTGCGCTTACGACGGTGACGCGGCCGATGTCGTGAGGGGATTTTCTGATCCTTCTTGCGTGCTTGAGCTTTTTGGCTCTGCCGAGGGCTTTATTGCCTATTCGCTTTCGACGCCCGACGGCAGTGAGCCAGCTCTGTGCGATATGAAAGAGACGGAGTGGGAACGCCACGCCTTTGCCAACAAGTTGGCGAAGGAGCTAGGGGTTCCGCTTCGTGGGGTTAAAGTCGCACCGCCGGCGCAGCGCGATACCGTTATTTTTGGATTGCACGATGCCGGTTTTACGGTGCGCCAGATTGAGCGGTATACCGGGATTGGCAAAAGTACCGTCTCTCGTATCGTGCGCGCTTATGCGCGGGTGAAGGCACAGGCCGAGCTCTCGGAATAGAAAATGGCCGAACCACTCTTAGTCAAGCGATTCGGCCAACAAAATTCTTAAGATTTGGGACAAATACTACTGATTATTTTGTCCCGTGAGCATGCCGTCGAGGGTGCGCCAGGCGAGCTCGGCGCATTTGACGCGGGCGGGCATGTGCGAGATGTCCTGGAGCTGGGCGGCTTCGTCCAGGTCTTCCAGATCTTCCTCGGAGAGCTGCTCGCCGCGGATCATGGCGAGGAAGAGCTCTGCCAGGCGGTGAGCTTCCTCGACGGTCTCGCCGGTGATGAGGTCGGCCATGATGTCGGCGCTGGCCTGGCTGATGGCGCAGCCATGACCGGTAAAGGAGGCCTCCTCGATCACACCGTTCTCGACGCGCAGCTGCAAGGTGAGCTCGTCGCCACAGCTGGGGTTGATGCCGTCGTGCTCGTGCGTGGGGGCATCCATCTCGTACTTGTAGTCGGGGTGCGAGTTGTGCTCCATAAACGTGGTGGAGGTGTACAGATTACCCATTGAACGTGCTCCAAACGTGATGCAGGCCGGCGATGAACTTATCGATGTCGGCCTTGTCGTTGTAGAAGGCCACGCTGGCGCGGCAGCAGGCGAGGTTCTCGACGCCCAGCCAGGTGAGCAGCGGCTGCGCGCAGTGGTGACCGGCGCGGATGCAGACGCCGTCCATGTCCATGATGCTTGCGACATCGTGCGGGTGGATGCCCTTGACGTTAAAGCTCACAACGCCGTGATGGTTGTCCCAATAGATGGAGCCGATGATCTGGACAAAGTCGAGCTGCATGAGTTCGCCCATCAGATAGTGGACGAGTGCCTGCTCGCGGGCCTGGATGTTCTCGTAGCCCACCGTGTTGACCAGGTAATCAAGGGCGGCGCCCGTGGCGAAGATGCCGGCGGCGTCCTGCGTGCCGGCTTCGAATTTCTCGGGGACGGGTGCCCAGACGGCGTCCTGCTCGGTGACAGAGTCGATCATCTCGCCACCGGTGAGCATGGGCGGCATGGCGTTGAGCAGGTCCATCTTGCCCCACAGCACGCCGATGCCCATGGGGCCCATGGCCTTGTGCGCGCTAAAGGCAAAGAAGTCGGCTCCCAGGTCGGCCACGTTGACCGGCATGTGCGGCAGCGACTGTGCGCCGTCGACGACCAGATAACCGCCGTACTTGTGCACGAGCTTGCCGAGGTTCTTGACCGGATTCTCGACGCCCAGAACGTTAGAGACCTGACCCACGGCCAGTATCTTGGTCTTGGGACCAACTTTGGCAAGCACTTCCTCGGTGGTGAGCTGGCCGGTCTTGGTGGGGTAGAGGTAGACGAGCTTGGCGCCGGTCTCGCGGCAGACCTGCTGCCACGGGATCAGGTTGGAGTGGTGCTCCATGATGGTGATGACGACCTCGTCACCGGGCTCGAGCACCGTGGGTGCAAAGCTCTTGGCGACCAAGTTGAGCGACTCGCTCGTGTTGCGGGTGAAGACGATCTCGTTGGCCTGGGAGGCGCCGATGAGATCGGCGATCTGCTGGCGCACCTTCGCGATAGCGTCGGTGGCCTCGACGGACAGCGAGTACAGGCCGCGCAGGGGGTTGGCGTTCATGCGCTGGTAGAAGTCGCGCTCGGCGTCGAGCACGCAGGCGGGGCGCTGCGCGGTGGCAGCGCTATCGAGGAAGGCAATCTCGGGGTGTTGCTGGAACAGCGGGAACTGCGCCTTGTAGGGGTTGGTTTCGATGTCGACGGTAGGCCAGCCGCGCGAGGCCTCATCGCTGGCGTCGAGCTCCATAGGCTCCGGTGCGGTACAGGTATCGCATTTAACGTGCTCGGTGTCGATCATGCGAGCTCCTCCTCAAAGTTATCAATCAGGTTGTTGCCCAAGCGGACGACGGCGGCGCGGGTGCGCTCGTCGGTCGCGGAAAGCGCGGCGTCCTCCAGCTTGGCGCGGATGAACAGGTCCTCGGCGGCGTTTTGGTCAAGGCCGCGGCAGGCGAGGTAGAACAGCTGCTCGTCGCGGACGTGGCCGATGGTGGCGCCGTGGTTGCCGGCGACGTCGTCCTCGTCGCACAGGATGACGGGGACGGTCTTGTTGTCGACGCCCTTGTTGGCCAGCAGCACGGTTTCGCGCTCGGTGCCGACGGCGCCCTTGCAGCCGTGCACGAGGTCGATGGTGCCGCGGTAGACCTTCTTGGACGTGCCGGTCAGCACACCGTTGGCGTCGATCTCACACTCGGTCTTGCGACCGCGGTGGCGCAGCTCGTAGTTGAAGTCGCGCACCTGCTCGCGGGCGCCCAGGTAATCGGTATCGATGGTCACCTTGGCGGTATCGCCCAGCAGGTCGCCGGCAAGGCCGGTGGCGCTGGCGCCGGCACCCAGGACAGTGTGCTGCACGTTGACGCGCGCGCCCTCGTCCAGGAACAGGCCGGTATCGTCGAGCGCGATCCAGCTATCGTCGAGCGTCTGCGTGCAGGTCACGTTGACGGTGGCGTACTCGTGGGCACACACGCGCAGCACGGAGCCCACGACGCCCTCGCCGGTAACGGGGGAGTCCAGGGCGATCTGCAGGTCGAGCGTTGCCTGCGGGCGGGCGACGACGTCGATGGCGGCGATGACCGCGGCGGCATCGACGCCGCTCACACGCACGGTAACTGTGGCGTGCTGGTATGCGGGGACATCGATGACGACGCGCTTGGTAGCGTGGTCCGCCAGATAGGTGTAGGCAGCCTCGCCCATGCCGGTCTCGAAGGCCTCAGCAGGGGAGAGCTCCTCCTCGAGCATGATGGCACCGGCCTGGTAGACGGAGGTGGCGGGCACGTCGAGCTCGGTCTCGGGCGTGATGCGGGCGCGGTCGGCGGCATCACCGGGGGCGGAGGCACGGCGCTCGGGGAAGCGCTCGGCCATGGCCTCCATGGCAGTATCGAAGGCGTCGGTCGCGCCGGAGAACTGTTCGTCCAGCCCCTCGACCTCAATGGCTTCGGCAGGAGCGACGGTAAGCTCGTCCGAAAGCTCAAGCTTGGTCTGGTTCATGCGCAGCCAGCCCCAGGTGGCAGCGGGCATCGCATTGACCTGCTCAAGTGTGGTAGCAGCGTTGTTGGTTTCCTGTCTCATTATCCGATCGCTCCTTCCATCTCGAGCTTGATCAGGTTGTTCATCTCGACGGCGTACTCCAGCGGCAGCTCCTTGGAGACCGGGTTGGCAAAGCCGTTGACGATCATGGTGCGGGCCTCTTCTTCCGAGATACCGCGGCTCATCAGGTAGAACACCTTGTCGTCGCCGATACGTCCGATGGTGGCCTCGTGGCCGATGTCGACGTTCTTGGCGCGGATGTCCATGGCCGGAATAGTGTCGGAGCGGCTCTGGTCGTCGAGCATCAGCGACTGGCAGCTCACGGTTGCCTTGGAGCCCTCGGCCTTGGGTGTCGCCACGATAGAGCTGCGGAACGTCTGGATGCCGCCGCTCTTGGAGATGCCCTTGGTCTCGACGGTTGCCGAGGTATCGGGCGCGTTGAGCACGACCTTGCAGCCGGTATCGAGGTTCTGGCCGGCGCCGGCAAAGGTAATGCCGGTAAAGCTCGAGCGGGCGCGGCGTCCGTTGAGCACGCTCATGGGGTAGAGGTAGCCCACGTGGCTGCCGAAGGATCCGCTGATCCACTCGATGTCGCCATCCTCGTCCACGCGCGCACGCTTGGTGTTGAGGTTGTACATGTTCTTGGACCAGTTCTCGATGGTCGAGTAGCGCAGGTGCGCACGCTTGCCCACAAAGAGCTCGACGGCGCCGGCGTGGAGGTTGGCCACGTTGTACTTGGGCGCGGAGCAGCCCTCGATAAAGTGCAGGTCAGCGTCGTCCTCGACAATGATGAGCGTGTGCTCAAACTGGCCGGCGCCCTTGGCGTTAAGGCGGAAGTAGCTCTGCAGTGGGAAATCGAGCTTGGTGCCCTTGGGCACGTAGACAAACGAGCCGCCCGACCATACGGCGCCGTGCAGGGCCGCAAACTTGTGGTCGGTGGGCGGGATGAGCGTCATAAACTTCTCGTGGATGAGCGGTTCCCACTGCGGGTCGTGCAGGGCCTCCTCGATGCCGGAGTAGACGATGCCCATCTTGGAGGCGGTGTCCTGCATGTTGTGGTAGACGAGCTCGGAGTCGTACTGCGCGCCGACGCCTGCCAGGTAGCTGCGCTCGGCCTCGGGGATGCCCAGGCGCTCAAAGGTGTTCTTGATGTCGTCGGGCACCGACTCCCAGTCGTGCTTTTGGTCGGTGTTGGGCTTGACGTAGGTGACGATGTTGTCCATGTCCAAGCCCTCGATGGAGGGGCCCCACGTCGGATCCGGGAAGCGGTTGAAAATCTCGAGGGACTTGAGGCGCAGGTCGAGCATCCACTGCGGCTCGTCCTTCTTGGCGCTGATCTCGCGCACGATGTCGGGCGTGATGCCGGCGTCGAGGCGCTCGAATCCCTCCTCGCCATAGGTGAAGTCGTAGAGGCTGCGGTCGATGTCCGCGACCTCGGTGCGGTTCTTGGTCATTGCGTCGCCCCTTTACGCCTGCTGCTCGGCAGCAGCGGACTCGGCCTGGGCGCGCTGCTCGGCGGCCTCGCGCTCGAAGGTCTCAAAGCCGTTCTTGTCGATCCAGGGGATGAGCGAGGCATCGTCCTCGCGCACGATGTGACCCTTGACCATAACGTGGACGCGGTCGACATCCAAGTGCTCCAAGATGCGCGTGTTGTGCGTGATGATGAGCATGGAGCCGTCGCAGCTCTTGCGGTAGGCGTCCATGCCGTGGCTGACGGTGGAAAGTGCGTCGACGTCCAAGCCTGAGTCGGTCTCGTCGAGGATGGCGAGCTTGGGCTGCAGCAGCAGAAGCTGGAGCATCTCGACCTTCTTTTTCTCGCCGCCCGAGAAACCCACGCCCAGCTCGCGGTTGAGGTAGGCGGTATCCATGTTGAGCTCGGCCGCGAGCTCCTTCACGCGGCGGCGGAACTCCTTGCCCTTCATCTCCAGGCCGGGGCGGCCGGCGATGCTGGCGCGCAAAAAGCTCGACAGTGGCACGCCCGGAATCTCGACCGGGGCCTGGAAGCTCAGGAACAGGCCGGCGCGCGAACGCTTGTAGGTGGTGAGCTCGGTGATGTCCTGGCCGTCAAAGACGATGCGGCCGTCGTTGACCGTGTAGACGGGGTCGCCCATGACCAGGTGGCCGAGGGTGGACTTGCCGGCGCCGTTGGGTCCCATCAGCACGTGGGTCTCGCCGGCGGCGACGTTGAGGTTGACGTTGTGGAGGATGGTCTTCTCGTCCACGGAGGCGGTCAGACCTTCGATGGAAAGCAGCGGATTTGCGCTCATGCTGTCCCTCTCTGTATATGGTGTACTCATAGGTGTACTAAACCCTAGGAATCTTCTCGGAATAAAGTTACTATGGGTTCGGCGTTAGTCAAGGGAAAACCCGACTAATCCACTCGACTTTTTAGATGTGGGACATAATAATCAGGTTTGTTTGCCCCGCGTGCATAAGATTTGGGACAAACACTCCTGGTATTTTGTCCCAGCAACGATGGGAGGGTAGGTATGCTCATTTCTTCCAAGGGCCGCTATGCCCTCCGGCTGATGATCTATATCGCGGCGCTCGGCGACGCCGAGGGCAAGATTGCCCTGCGCGAGGTTGCCGACCGCGAGCATATCTCGCAAAAGTATTTGGAGCAGCTGGTTCGTCCGCTTATGAAGGCTGGCCTGCTTAAGAGCGTGCGCGGCAAGGGCGGCGGCTACATGATGGCCAAGGATCCCTCCGAGGTACGTGCGGGTGACATCCTGCGCGCCGTCGAGGGCAGCACGGCGCCCGTGGCGTGTGACGGCATCGACAACAGCTGCACCCGCAGCGATTTGTGCTCGACCGTCAAGTTCTGGCGCGGTCTGGACGACGTGATCGAAAAATACGTCGACGGCGTGACGTTGGCCGACCTAGCTGCCGTTCCCGAGATCAACTTTGACATTAAACTGTAGGGCTGCAAATGGCATCTCTCGACAAGGTGTATAAGCAAATTGGAGTTTTTGCTCGGGAATGTGACGCCGAGAAGGTTGTGCTGTTTGGCTCCCGCGCTCGAGGTGACAACTTGCCTAAGAGCGATATTGACATCGCAGTAGCAGGTTGCCGGGATTTCGGCCGGTTGTCATATTTGATCGAGGAGCGTCTTGATACTCTTTTAGATGTAGATGTCGTCAATCTCGATGAGCCCTTATCGCAGCAATTGCTCGATGAAATTGCCAGGGATGGTGTGATTCTGTATGAAAAAATATGAGAACTATGCCAGCGCCTTGGCGAATCTTGAGGATGCGCCCAATCAGGATCTCAACAATGATTTTGTTCAGAGTGGATTGATTAATAAGTTCAATCTTCAATTTGAACTGAGCTGGAAGCTCCTTAAGCGTCTGCTCGAGTATGAGGGCGCCACGCTTGCCGCGTCGGGGTCTCCTCGTGCCATCTTGAAGGAGTCCTACCGATTCTACGACTTTATTGATGAGGCAGCCTGGCTGGATATGCTCAGAGACCGCAATACGAACGTCCATATCTACGACAACAAGCTCGCTCAAGATTTGATTCAGCGCATCTTGAACGTCTATATTCCCGCTTTCTGTCAGTTGAGAGACGGGCTGACGAAACGTTACGGCGAGCTTCTGTTGGCGCCCGATGACCAGTTTGTCTAATTCCTTAAGATTTCGCGGAGGGTTGTTGCCGTTTACCGAGGGGTTGTTGTGTAACAACGGGCGAGCTGCAATACTTACTTTTATCTTTGCAAACTGAACTTTAACTACACCAATGCAGGGAGGATCTTATGCAGCCCAAGCATTCCGCGATTGTCGCGGGCCTGACGCTGGCGCTTTCGTTTGGCGCCGTAACTGCGCCCGCGCCCGCCGCCGCCGAGGAGCCCACGCCGGGCGTTGCCTCGGATGCCACCGATATCGACAAAGGTCTCTACACCCAGCAGTCCTTCTCGGGCGTGCTGAGGTCGGTCCAGGGCGTTTCGTTTGTCAACGTGACTCCCGAGATGAAGTACTTCACCAAATATGAGAGCCATGGCAACTATAACCAGGGCTTTTCGTATGGTGACGGCTACAACGCGCTGGGCTATTACCAGTTCGACCGTCGTTGGTCGCTCATTCCGTTTATGAAGCAGGTCTACAACTACAGCCCCGAAAAATACAGCATGCTCAAGGATGCGATTGATCGCGGCAGCGAGATTTCCAACACGAGCAATGCCATGTACGAGAACGGCCAGCTCACCGAGTTGGGCCGTATTGCGCAGGAGGCCTTCCAGGGCGCTTATAACACCGATCCTGTCGAGTTCTCGGCGCTTCAGGACGCTTATGCGTACAACTCGTACTATGCGGTGACCGATGCGTGGCTCAAGAGCGCTCTTGGCATTGACATCTCCGGCCGCGCCGATTGCGTCAAGGGCATGGTGTGGAGCATCACCAACATGTGCGGCACCGGTGGCTGCAGAGACTTCTTCCGCTGGGCGAATCTTTCCAACGATATGTCCGACCGCGAGTTTGTGACGGCGCTTTCCAACAGCGTGGTCAATAACGTGGCGACCAAGTATGCAAGCCAGCCCCAGTACCACGAGGGCTGGAAGAACCGCTACCGCAACGAGCTAAAGGACTGCCTGGTCTATATCGCCGAGGACGAGGCTGCCGCTGCGAAGGACAACAAGCCCGTGCAGCCCGAGCCCACGCCGGCGCCCTCGCCGACACCTGATTCGAATGACGACTCGAGTGACGATCCCAACGATGACAGGATGGATGCGCCCTCGACCGATGCTGACGGTAATGGCTCTGCTGGTGGCACTACCAACGACGGCTCTACCTCGAACGGCTCCGATTCGAACGGCTCTGCTGCGGGCGGTTCGCCTTCAAGCTCTGTTGGCAATACGGACAGCGACGTTTCTGGTTCGACCGACGCTGACAACTCTAACTCATCTACCGGCTCGAGTGATTCGTCCATTGGCACCAGCTCTAACAACGGCTCCGGCTCTGGCGCAACCCCTGATTCCGATGCTTCCAAGGACGACTCGAATAAGGCGCCGGACGCTCCCGTTGCTTCGCCGGACAAGAAGCCTTCTTTCTCCGTGCAGCTTGGTTCTACGCTGGGCTCTTCGCTGATGGCTGGCGTCAATAACGGCTCGGCCCAGAACAAGGGCAACTCTGATCAGGTTTTCACGGAAAAGACCGAGGCCGCAAAGGGCGACTCCAAGGACAAGGCTTCCGAGAAGACCGAATCCGATAAGGGTTCTAGCTCTGGGGAGAAGGACGACAAGTCCGCTCAGAAGAAGGACGAGGGTAAGAAGTCTGAATCTGAGGATAAGGACGAGAACAAGGGCAAGACCGAGGACGGAAAGCAGCAGGGCGAGGACGGCGGCAAGGGCAACACCGACAACCAGAACCAAGAGCAAAATGACTCCAAGACGGTGACCACTACAACCACGACGACTACAACGACCAAGTCATCTGGCGGTAACATGCCCAAGACGGGCGACCTTATCGTTATGGCGAGCCTTGCCAGCGCGAGCTTGGCCACGCTGGGCGCTACGTCCATCGTGAGTGGTAAGCATAAGCTCGATCAGCAGAAGAAAGCTTCTGGGGAGGACGGCTCGGAGGAGTAGCCTCTTGGTTGCTAGATAACTAAAGAGTTGGGACGGGGTCCGGTGCGAATGCATCGGGCCCCGTTTTGTTGTGCAACGATTAGTTATGCCCCCTCACACCTCTTGTTGCTACCGTTGCCCGATATGTTCGCGCGGCGTCGTCGGTACGCGCGAGGCGGTCATTACAATTGGCATCGTGCAGCGATTTAGGGGGGACGTTTTGGTGTCTGAACAGGCAAATGTTGATTGTGCTGCTGGCTTTGGCGTGCGCTTGATCGGCTGTGCCGACGATGCGGTTTTGCCCATTGGCATGCACGACTATGCGGAGGCCCTTGGTTGCTGCATGCTGGTTGACAAGACCATGTTTATTGCCGATGTGTTGGACTGCGACGCGTCCGTTGTGGTGTGCTGTCGACCCGAGGGTTTTGGCAAGAGCATGAACTTGTCGATGCTCAGGGCTTTTCTGGAGCGTCCAGCGGTCGGTCGCTCTGGTCAGCGTTTGTTTGCCGATGCTCAGATTTGGGATGCGAACGGCGGGCGCTATCGGGATGAGTATGCTTGCTATCCGGTGATATCGCTGGACTTTTCTGGCGCTGCGAGGCGTGGCCTCGCTGTTGCCGGCGTCGTGCGCGATGCCCTTTCGGGCGAGTGCGCTCGCTTGTTGGCGCTCTTGGAGGCTCCGGATTTAGCTCGAGATAAGGTGCGTCACATCGAACGTGTCGCGCGTGGCGTGGCGAGCGCGGACGAGATTGACTCGGTGCTCGGTGTGCTTATAGAGCTGCTGGAGATTGCCTGCGATGACCAGGTTGTATTGCTCGTTGATGGGTACGATGCGGCGTGGTCTCGCCATGCGAGCGCGAGGGACGCTTCCGACGCCGATCCGGCAGAACTACTTGACCGTGTGCTGTTTGACGCCATTGCTGCCGCGGGCCATTCGCTACGTTTTGCTTGTCTGATGGGGGAGCGTCCCAATCCTGCCGAAGCGGCGCTTTCTTCGCGCAGTTGCTCGTATTGTCTGTCGACGCCGCTTTCGACGTGGTGTGACCGTTGGTTCGGCTTTTCGGATGCCGAGGTCGAGGCTCTTTTGAATCATGCTGGACGCGAGGAATACCTGGATGATGCGCGTGAATGGCTCGAGGGATATCGGTTTGGTAGGGCCTATTGCTCGAGTTCAGAGCGTGTGATCGGTTTTCTGGGCCGAGGCTGCACGGCGCCTGTGCGTGCCGATCTGTATGGATATGCCGATTGCCTGAGTAGGGTAGTTGCCGGGTGGAATCTCGACCGCCTTTCGGTCTTGTTTGATTTGCTCGAGGCCCATGGGTGCGCTGAGGTCCCGCTTTGTTTGGGCACTGCAGAGCCAGATGTCTCGCCTGACGATGGCATGTGGACAGCGCTGTATCTGTCCGGTTTTCTCACGACGGATATGACTGAGGAGCCAGAGCATGGCGATCGCCTCCGTGCTTTGCGATTGCCCAATAACGAGCTTCGCCAGGCCTTGCGTCTAGTGATTATTGAGTGGTTTGAGTGCGCTGCAGAAGACATTCGAGACGTCGATGTGTTTCGCGACGGGCTGTGCCATGGGAACGAGGATACCGTGAGGCGGGCGCTAAGCCGCATCTTGGGAGATGCGGGAATCGGCGAGACCGACCCAGATACGCCGCTGCCATATCATCTGCTCTTGCAGGGGCTCTGCTTTGGCTTGCCGGGCTATGCCAATCCTGCCTCGAGGCGAAAGTGTGGCGCGGATCGCTGGGACATCCAGGTTTTTCCCACGGGCGCCGTGTTCGACATAGCCGATACGATCGGTATGCTCGATGAACGTCCGCTGATAACGATCAACATGATGTATGACCCCGGTGTGGATGCGCTGGGCCTGGAATTGCTGGCCGTGCAGGCGCTGCTCGACATAGAGCGCGACGGCATCGACGAAATCCGTGTGCCACGCCCCGCCATTGGACGCATGCGCTGGGGCTTTGGCTTTGACGGGCAGCGTGTGTCCGTGGTGTGCCAGCGGTTATAGGGGATGACGAAAGCCCTTTACTACTCCGCGTCCTTCATGGGCGGCATGGGCTTCCAGTTGGGATCATTGATGATCTTGCGGGCGTCCTTCATGCCGCGGCGCAGCGCCGGAATGCCGGTCTTAAAGCACTTATCGACCGCAGCCAGGCGAATGAATTCCTTGCAGAAGGTCGCGGCATTGCCCAGACGGAACAGCACAGGGTGGTAGTCGCCGTAGATCTGCATATAGCGTGCCAGATAACCGCGGTTGCGCATGATGTAGTAGCGGTTGGTGTCGCTCGTGGAGTTGAGTTGGCGCTTACCGGCGATGTCCCAGTTAGAGACAGCGCGGGCGCGCTTGAGCACCACGTCGGCAACAACGGCGGCAGGGAAGTGCTGGCTGGCCACGTAGCCGTAGCAGGCATCGTCGCCGTAGATAAAGAAGCGCGCGTCGGGCAGGCCAATCTTGTCGACCACGCGGCGCGAGAACATGCCGCCCTCAAAGCACAGTTGGTTCATGGTGCGGTAGCCCTCGGGGCCTAGATCCCACTTAGCGATGGGGTTAGGGATGCCGAGTGAAAGGATGAGTTGGTACTGCCAAAAGAAGGCGCCGCCGTCAAAGTCTAGGCGCGAACCCTGGATGACATCGTAGCGGTCGGTCCACTTGGCAAGACGCTCGATGCCTTCGGGGATGACGAGCACGTCGTCGTCCATCACCCAGAACCACTGGGCGCCCAGGTCGTAGGCGCATTTGGTGCCAGCGGAGAAGCCACCTGCACCGCCGCCGTTTTCGAGCTGTGGTGCGTAGATGACGCGGTCAGTGCCGCCCTTCGCGTCGGGCTGTTCGATGTCGGTGCCCCACAGGTTGGCCAGGCGCTCGTTGAATGCGGTGCACATGGCCTCGGTCTCACGCGAATTCTCGTTATCGACGATCACGATGCGCCAGGGCGCTGCCGTAAGCTCGGTCATGGAGTCGAACAAGTTGGCCAGGAGTTCCTGGCGCTTGTACGTAACGACGACAATGGCGAGCTTATCGATGGGAGCGGGAAGGGTTGAAGGCATGGGGCAATATATCCTTTCACGCGCGGCGGGTGAGTGCAGCGCGGAAGCTATCGAATACGTCCTTGGGACTGTCCTATTGTAAAGGCTCGGCGCACCTTGGCGGCAAGCTTTGAATAAAACGCAGGAACCTGCCATGGGCCCGCCGCATGACGTGGGGCCGCTTTGCCCGCAAGAGGCTCCATAGATTATATAAACGCCCGCTGGCGCGCTGGCCCTTTGATACCATGAAACGACAGGTATTTCCTAAGGAGCACATTTGTCTACTAACGCCTCTGGCAGCCCTGTTCTGTCGCTGCTTATTCCCATTTACAATGTTCAGCGCTACCTGCGCGAGTGTCTTGATTCCGCCCTGGCGCAGACGCTCAAGGATATTGAGATCATCTGCATTAACGACGGGTCGACCGATAACTCGCCGGCGATTATCCGCGAGTATATGGAGCGCGATGGGCGCGTCAAGATGATCGACAAGGCCAACAGCGGCTACGGCGACTCGATGAACCGCGGCCTGGAGATGGCACGCGGCGAGTACGTGGGTATCTTGGAGTCCGATGACTTTATGGCGCCCGACGCGCTGGAGAAGCTTGTGTCGGCGGCCGAGGGCTGCAATGCCGACTTTGCGAAGGCGAACTTTGACTTCTACTGGTCCAAGCCCGAGGAGCGCCGCTCGCTGCACGAGATGTTTAAGCCCAAAGACTGCGGCAAACCGGTGCACCCAAGCGACACGACACAGTTCTTTAAGCAAAAGCCCTCGATTTGGTCGGCCGTCTACCGTCGCGATTTTCTTGAGCGCAACGGCATCAAGTTCTTGCCGACCCCGGGTGCCTCTTTCCAGGACACGTCGTTTGCCTTTAAGGTGATCGCGTGCGCCGACAAGGCCGTTTACCTGCACGATGCCGTACTTTCGTATCGCCAGGACAACGAGAACTCCTCGGTCAATTCTTCGGCCAAGGTCTTTTGCGTCAATGCCGAATATGCCGAGATCGAGCGCTGGATCCGAGAGGATTACGCTCGCAATCACGCAAGTGATGACGTCGCGCGCATGCTCAAGTTCAATCAACTTATTAAGTACGATTCGTACATGTGGAACTACGTGCGCCTGGCGCCTAAGTTCTATAAAGAGTTCCTGGTCCAGATGACCAAGGAGTTCCAGGCCTCCTTGGACGCAGGAGACTTTTCGCTGGACGACCTTAAGCCGTGGAAGCGCGCGAATCTTGCTGCGATCCTCAAAGACCCTGAAGCTTGGGTGGACGAGCACCCGCACTTTGCGACGGACGGCGCCCTGGGACGCGCCAAATACTACGCCTCGGTTGGAGGCCCAGGCGTGGTCGCCGCCTTCCTCATCGAATCGCTGAGGGGGTAGGTCGGCATGGGAGAGGCCTCGTGTCCTAAAGCTACCATTGTCGTCCCTGTTTACAACTCTGCGCGCTCCATTCAGCGATGTCTCGATTCGCTGTTGGCCCAGTCCGAGCGCTCGATTCAGGTTGTCTGCGTCAACGACGGTTCGACTGATGATTCGTTGAACGCGTTGCGCCAGATCGCGCAGGCCGACGATCGCGTACTGGTGATTGACCAGGAAAACGTGGGCGTCTCGTGCGCTCGAAATGCCGGTATCGATGCTGCCGAGGGCGAGACCGTCTTTTTTGTGGACGCCGACGATTACATCGATGCCCAGACGGTCGAGCGCGTGTTGCATGTCATGGAGTCTGCGGATGCCGAGGCCGCCGTTTTTGGCGGCGTCTGTGAACCTGCCGATGCTGCCCCCAAACGCGTCCAGCAACTCATGAGCCCCAAAGCTGGTATCTTCGGCGCCCGTGATCCCCAACTGCTGTTCCATTCGAATGCGCAGCCCTATGCCTGCCGTGCGGCTTTTTCGCGCGAGCTGCTCAATCGCGAAGACATTCGCTTCGCCCCCGGTTTGGCTTTGGGCGAGGACGTCGTCTTCCAATTTGCGGCTTATGCGCTTGCCCGTAAGACCGTCGTCATGCCGGACAAGTTCTACCACTACGTGATGGAGAGCGAATCGGCGACGCACGAGTTCAACAGTGCCGAGGCTCGCGCCAAAAAGCTTGACGCCCACATGAGGATGCTCGAGGAGGTCTTGGAGGACTGGGCGGCCTACGGTCTTTTGGACCTGTGCCCCGGCGAGCTGATAACTTGGTTTTTAGACCTAATTGTGTTCGACCTGGCGCGCTTGGATTCCGATGACTTCCATCGCGTGGCGGCTCGCGTCAACATGGACCTCACGACGTTTTTGGGAACGGAGTGGGCGGATATGCCTGCTAAGGGCGCCGTTCGCCGTGTTGCCCACAAGCTCGTTGCGGCGACCTCGGGCGTTTCGATGGCAGACGCCACGCTGTTCTATCTTTCGACTCGCGGTCTCAAAGCCTGCCTGGAGCGCTTTCTCTAATTCCAAGCGCTGCCGCGCCCGCCGCAACTCGGCTGCTAAAATAACCCTGTTACACGCTATTCAACAGGAGGTTCTCTTGCAGAACTCTGATACCCCTAAAGTTTCGCTGCTTGTTCCCATCTGCAATGTTGAGCGCTACCTGCGCGAGTGCCTCGATTCCGCCGTGGCGCAGACGCTCAAGGACATCGAGATCATCTGCATCAACGACGGTTCTACCGATAGTTCGCCAGATATCATCCGCGAGTACATGGAGCGCGACCCCCGTGTAAAGATGATCGACAAGGCCAACAGCGGCTACGGCGACTCGATGAACCGCGGCCTGGAGATGGCGCGCGGCGAGTACGTGGGCATCCTTGAGTCCGACGACTTTATGTTTGAGGATTCGCTCCAAAAGCTGGTCGCCAAGGCCGATGCTGAGCATGCCGATGTCGTTAAGGGCGACTTTTACCTGTATTGGTCCACGCCCAGCGAGCGCCGTGAGCTGTTTGGAATTATCGACGAGCATATGACGGGCGCCGCGTATCGCCCCGTCGATCGCCCGGGCATCTTCTACCGCAAACCTTCCATTTGGTCGGCTATCTATCGGCGCGAGTTCCTCAACGACAATCAGATTCGGTTCCTTCCCACGCCGGGCGCCTCGTATCAGGACGCCGGCTTTAACTTTAAGGTTTGGGCTTGCGCCGAGCGTGCCGCGTTTATTGCGGACCCCATTTTGTGCTATCGCCAGGATAACGAGAAGAGCTCCGTTAATTCGCCCAACAAGGTGTTTTGCGTGTGCGACGAGTATGTCGAGATGCAGCGCTTTTTGGACGAGCGTCCCGAGCTCAAGGCTCAGCTTCAGGGCATTTTAATGCGCATGAAGGTCGATACGTACCGTTGGAATGATGAGCGCTTGGTCGATGAACTGCGCGAGCAGTTTTGGAAGAAAGCCTCGTCCGAGCTCAAGGCCGATTGGGATGCCGGTCGCTTTGACCTGTCGCTGTTTGATCCGCGTGGCGAGACCGACTTGCGTCTGATGGTCAAGTCGCCCCGCGCCTATATCGATTCGCGCTTTGACTTTAAGAAGCCGGGCAAGCTCAATACGTTTAAGCATTACTTTAAGATTGGCGGCCTGTCGCTGGTCTGGCGCGTGCTGACGTATCAGCGCACCTACGGCGACAACCCGCACCCCGATGACGTTCCGGCCGCACAGTAGGAGCGAGTGACTATGGCTAACCCCAAGATTTCCGTTGTCGTTCCTATCTATAAAGTGGAGGAGTGCCTGGCCTGGTGCCTGGACTCCCTGCTTGCGCAGGACATGCCCGATTGGGAGGGCGTGCTGGTCAACGATGGCTCGCCGGATGGCTCGCGCGATATTGCGGCCGCCTATTGCGAAAAAGACGCGCGCTTCACGCTGGTCGATAAGCCCAATGGCGGCCTGTCGAGTGCGCGTAATGCAGGCATCGCTGCGTCCACGGCGCCTATCGTCGCGTTTTTGGATTCCGACGACCGCTTTACGCCCGATGCATGCCGCGTGATCGTCGATGCCTTTGAGCGCGAGCGCTGTGATGTTTTGACCTTTGGTGCGAATCCGTATCCGCTGGAGGCGGGGTATCCGTGGCTTAACTATGTGCTGAGCCCGCGCGATGTGTCGTTTGAAGGCTATAGCTCCGACCTACTGTTTAAGGAAGCATCTCGCCCCTTTGCATGGCGCACCGCCTGCAAGCGTGAGTTTTTGCTGGGCAACGGGATCGTGTTCGACGAAACCGTTAAGTATGGCGAGGACCAGGTCTTCGATTTTGCCGTGTACGGTCGCTCGCGCAAGACCGCGCTTATTTCGAACAAGCTGTATGACTACCGCGTGGCGCGCAAGGGTTCGCTCATGGACACCATGCGCTACGACGACGAGACGCGCCTGCTGGAGCACGTGAAGATTTACTCCGCGGTGCTGGCTGACTGGCAGCGCGACGGTCTCGATGTCCAGCATGCCGAGGACCTGGCGTACTTCCTATGCGATCTGGTGCTGTACGATGCGCTCAGGTTGCTGGGTTCGGACTGCGGCAAGGTGTTTGCTGCCGTTGCCATGGCGCTTGCCGGTTCTGCTGTGGGCAGCGATGCTGCGCTTGCACAATGTGCCCCGTCTGTTGCCGCTATGGTGCGCGCGGCGCTTACCAGTAAGGCCCCCAATGCCCGTGCGTGCAAAAAGCTCATGTTCGATTACGACGTCTTGAGGTTTGGGCGTCTGGGTGCCTGCAAGCGCATGGCGGCGAACGCCCTGGGAAAGCGAGAAGTGTAGATGAGTATCAAGCGTTTGGCACTTTGCCGCAGTCAGGGCCGTCTGTTTGTGCTGCTTCGTTTTGCCGGTCAGGATGTCGCTGCGCTTATTGAGCAGGAGGGTTCTCAAGCGTTTGCCCATGCGACGACGAGCGGTTCTTGTGTGCCGTCGCTGGTGCTCCCGGTCGATCATGGCCGTGTGCTGGCGCTTTGCCCTTCCGTTTCCGATTACGAGCGCGAGCTCGCTGTCTTGGTGCTTCCGTTTTTGGATGACTCGTCGATGGATGTCGTTTTTGCATCCGATGGCCAAAGGTTGGGCTCCATTCGCCTTGATAGCCGCGTGGCCAAGCTGGAATCCAAGATTAACTACAAAGCAAAGCCTTCGCTGTGCGCGCTTATCCGCGATGCGCAGCGTGGCGAATGCTGCGGTCGCTACGAGATCGATGCCATTCGCTATTTGCCGGCAGACGCCGGCGCGGTGTGGCGCTATGAGGTTACCTGGGCTGGAGACCCCCAGTGCGCACCTGAGCTCCAGATCTTTGATACGCATATGAATGCCATCGATGTCACCGTGCATGTGTTTGAATCGCAGGTCGATGTTCCCCAGCGCAACGGTTGCCGCGTCAATAAAACGTATCTGAGTGTTGAGATGCCTCAGGATATACGAGATTTTGTCGCGATCGTGAACGATCCCACAGAGCGGATCCAAAGCGGGTTTTGCGCCATGGATGGTCGCCTGTACAACGGCATGTTCGATGACAGCTGGAACCGCATGAAGGACGCGCGTGCAGACGACGCAGCTTATCGACGTTGGTTTGAGCAACATCGCGCAAAGCCGGGCGATTTGGCGTGCCAGCGTGTCGCTTCGGCGGCCTTTGCCTATAGACCGCTCGTGAGCATTGTGGTGCCGTGCTACAAGACTGATCGGGTCTACCTGCGCGAGCTGCTGGACTCGGTGCTAGTCCAGAGCTATGACAACTGGGAATTGCTGCTTATGGACGCCTCGCCCGAATGGGATGCGGTGGCCAATCTTGCAGCAAGTGCCAACGATGAGCGCGTTCGTCGCATTGAGCTGCCCGGCAACGGCGGCATTGTGCTCAACACCAACGCTGGTATTCAGCAGGCGGCTGGAGACTACATCGCGTTCTTGGACCATGACGACATTCTGGAACCGGACGCGTTATTCCAGTATGTTTCCGCGCTGAATAAGGCGGCCGAGGGCGAGCGCCCCCAGGTCCTGTTCTGCGACGAGGACATGTTTCAGAAAACGGGGGAGTGGGGTCAGCCGGTCTTTAAGACCAAGCTCAACGCCGACCTGCTCTATAGCCATAACTGTGTGACGCATTTCCTGATGGTGGAGAAGGCGCTCATCGATTACATTGGCATGTCCCCAGAAGACGTTGCGGGTGCCCAGGACTACGACCTGACGCTTCGCTGTCTTGCAGCGGGCGCGCGCTTTGAGCATGTTGCGCACGTGCTGTATCACTGGCGCGTTCATCCGGGATCGACCGCCGATGGCTCTGCCGATAGCAAGCCGTATGCTATTGAAGCCGGGCGCCTTGCGCTTCAGCGCCACTTTAACACGCTGGGCATTTGCGGAACGGTCGAGGAGACCGAGACGCCGTTTGTCTATCGCATGCGCTATGCGCTGCCGGAGCCTGCGCCGCTGGTGAGCATTGTGATTCCCACCAAGGACCACGTTGAGACGCTCGATGCCTGTGTGATGTCGATTGCCCAGAAGGCCACGTATGCCAACTATGAGATCGTCTTGGTGGAGAACAACAGCGAAGCCCCGGATACGTTTGCGTATTACGAAACCCTGCCGGAACGCGTGGCTTCAGCATCAGAAGGCAAGGGCATCGCGCGCGTTGTGTACTGGCCGGGCGAGTTCAATTACTCTCAGATCATCAATTTTGGTGTGAAGCACGCCAAGGGCGACTACCTGCTGCTGCTCAACAACGATACCGAGGTCATAAGCCCCGACTTTATCGAAGAGATGATGGGCTATCTGCAACGTCCCGATGCGGGCGTGGTGGGTGCCAAGCTCTACTTTGCCGATCATCTGGTGCAGCACGCTGGCATTGTGGTTGGCGTGCGCGGCGCACTTGCCCATGCCAACCAGGACTTCTCGGCAAAGCGCGAGGGCTATCTTGCCCGCGCTGTGCGCCCGGGCAACTTTAGCGCCGTGACGGGTGCCTGCCAGATGGTGCGACGCGACGTATTTGAGCAGGTTGGAGGCTACAACGAGGAATTCGCCGTCGGTTTTAACGACGCAGACTTTTGCCTGCGCGTGTGGGAGGCGGGCTTCCGCACCATCTTTACGCCCTATGCCGAGCTGTATCACTACGAGTTCACCTCGCGTGGCAGGGAAGAGGCCAACGAGGAAAAGCTGCGCCGCTGGAAGCGCGAGCAAGCGCTGTTCATGCAGCGCTGGCCTGAGTTCTTCTTGACGGGCGATTCATGGTTGGGGCCGAACTTGTCCTCCGACAGTGAGTACTTCTCGTTTTAGTGCGAAGTAATGCCAAGTTCCGGCAAAGTATCCTCAAGAGCTGCAAGGGCGGTGGGGTTCAAGTACTCCCCGTTCAAGCAGCTCTTGTCATATCGAAAACGTGTGTCAGGATTTTTCAGGTAGCCGTATTAAATTGGTTCGCTTATGTGCTCGGTTTGACTCAGAAGCTATTTAGCGTAACGGTTGAGGTGTGGCGACTCATATTTAAATTGCAGTCACAAAGACACCTTTTATCGATTTCCCGTTGAAATACTGAATTGATAGTTTAAAAATAACTTAAGAGAGCCTTAAATCTCGGAGAAAGGATGTCGTATGAAAAACCTTCGAGAAAGATGGCGCGGACTAACAGTGCTGGGAGTTGTTGCATTTGCCGCTGCCTGCATGACGGTTGCCCCGGTGCCCTCATTTGCTGATATTGCTGGCGGTGGCGGAGACGGTGGACCGATTACGGAATGGTGTTCCGACGGTCGTCCGAAGACTGGACTCGTTCGGTGCGAGGACGGCAACCTTCGCTATTTCGATCCCGAAACTGGCGCCATGGTCACGAACCAGTGGCATAACGAATACGAAGCTGTCTGGTACTATTTTGGCGCTGACGGGATCGCGGTGTCGGGCTGGCAGTCTATCGGTGGGGACAAGTATTACTTCTACCCCGAAAGCCATGATATGGCATACGGCCGAGTTCAGATTGACGGCAAGAACTACTTCCTGAACACCCCTGGTGCCAACGCCGATGGCCGCATGCAGCATAGCGGCTGGCTCTATGACTCCATCTATGGAAAGTGGTTCTATGCGACCTCCAGTGGCGAACTGCTGACCGGTTGGCATAATATCGGTGGAACTTGGTATTATTTCGACGAGTATGGTGTCATGCTGACCGGCTGGATCAACGTTTCGGGGACGTGGTACTACGCCAACGCTTCCGGTGCGATGGCCACTGGCTGGCTCAACATCGGCGGTACGTGGTACTACCTCGACGGTTCGGGCGCCATGGTCGCTAACAGCTGGCGCAGCCTCGGCGGCTCCTGGTACTGGTTCGGCGACTCCGGTGCAATGGCCACTGGCTGGTTCTTGGCAGGCGGCTCTTGGTACTATGCGAGCGGTTCGGGCGCCATGGCAACCGGCTGGCTCAGCAATGGCGGCACGTGGTATTGGCTCGGAGGTTCGGGCGCTATGGCCTCTAACTCTTGGGCTAACGTTGGTGGAGTTTGGTACTGGTTCGACGATTCCGGCGCGATGGCCACCGGCTGGCGTCAGGTCGGCGGCGCCTGGTACTACTTTAGCGGTTCCGGCGCTATGGCCCACGACGCCTGGGTCGGCGACTACTACCTCCAGTCTTCCGGTGCCATGGCTACGAATGCCTGGGTTGGCTCCTACTATGTCGGCGAGGACGGCAAGTGGATTCCGGGCTACGGTTTAGTTTGGTACAAGAGCGGTAGCCATGTTTACCATACGCATAAGTGCCGTACCGTTGGCAAGGACGCAAAGGGCTATTCGCAGATCTCTATCCAGGAGGCCCAGAGGCGTGGCGCTTCACGAGAGTGCAAAAACTGCCAGCAAATTGGCTAGTACATTACTGAGCTAGTTTTGATTGAGGCCCCGTTGTCCTGAGGTGACGGGGCCACTGCGTGATTGGATACTGTGCTGCTATGAAGAAATGGTCATTCGGGGTGCTGGTCTTTTCGGGCCTTGTTTCTTTGGGGCTCCTTTTGGGTTCGCCCTCGATGTTATACGCCCTTGATTTGAATAACACTGACGAAGGTCCCGCATCTAACGTTGCTATTGCTTCTGTCGAGTCAGGCGTTGATGTTCAGCGCGAATCGACCTTCGCTGTCGAGCAGAACTCTCAGATGGATAATGAGATCCCTTCTGAGGTTTCGAATCAAATTGTTTGGCATCAGGGGTGGATATCACCCGAAGAAGGGGCTGGTTTTTGGCGTTGGGGCTTGTCCGACGGAACGATCGCTGTTTCTTCTTGGAGACATATAAACGGTAGCTGGTACTGGTTCGACGACGAAGGTCGAATGGCTCAGGATGGATTGGTCCAAGTCGGGGGTGCGACTTATGGATTCTCCTCTTCGGGTGCAATGCGTGTCGGCTGGTACCTAGATTCTACGGGCTCCACTTTTGCTTGGCGTTATTTCTCCAGTTCTGGCGCCATGGTAAAAGGCTGGCTTTCAGACGGCAACAACTGGTATTGGCTGGATGATGAAGGCAAGATGGTCCACGACTCGATGCTGCAGATCGGGGGAGCTACGTATGGATTCTCCTCTTCTGGCGCAATGCTTATCGGATGGCATCTTGATGCTTCCGTCTGGCATTATTTTTCCGGCTCTGGTGCCCTGGTAAAGGGCTGGCTCTCGGATGGGGGCCGTTGGTATTGGCTTGATCCTGCGGACGGTTCTATGGCCACCGGGTTGAATGCATGCAATGGAACCCCTTATATCTTTAACGGATCGGGGGCCATGCTCTCCTCCCAGTGGGCGCTTATTGACAACAACTGGTATTACGCTGACTCCAACGGCTTGCTGCATGGAGGCTGGTTACTTCTAGGGAATTCTTGGTATTACCTGGATCCAGGAAGCCATATTATGCTCACGGGCTTTGTGCAAGTGGGTACATCCTCCTATTTCCTTACGAGTTCAGGTGCCATGGCAACAGGCTGGGCACTTGCTGATAATACTTGGTACTACGCCGCATCAAGCGGAGCAATTCAACGAGGGCGATGGATAAAGTCCGGAAGCGCCTGGTATTACCTTGATGAGGTGTCCGGCGCAATGCGTACTGGTGAATATACGGTAGGCGACACGCGCTATTATTCTTATGATTCTGGTGCGATGGCATCTTCGTGCTGGATCAACTTGAGCGACGGTATGTCATGGGCGAATTCGTCTGGAGCACTGAGCGAGCCGTTGCCTACTTCATCTGATGGATCTCCCGTAATCGCCGATCGTGCCGACTTGTCTTCATTGCCAGGTGCAATTCATATTGGAGACGCAGTTTTCTATGCGGACGCAAACGGTGTCGTTAATGTGGCATCTGGTTGGATTATGTCGAATGACGCTTCTGATGAAAACGGTAATACTTGGTACTACGCATCTTCCAATGGTGTCCTTAAGTCTGGTTGGCAATATGTCAACGGTGCGTGGTATTGGATGGACCCTTCCACATTCAAGATGAAAACTGGATGGCTTAATGACGGCGGTACGTGGTACTGGCTCCAGCCTTCGGGTGCCATGTTTGCTAATGGGTGGCTGAAAATCGATGGCGTTGACTACTACTTCAATGCAAGCGGTGCATGGTTGAATACGTCTGGTTCTGTTTTGGGGGTCAATAGGTCCAGCCTGGTCAATTGGCTTATGAGCCACGAAAACGACGGCTATTACCGTGGAACACGCTATGATACGCATCTTAGCCAAGAATCATGCATGTATCTAAAGGGTGATCCTCGTTGGGACGGGTATACCGGTATGAACTGCGGCGGATTTGTATCGCATGCATATATGAAGGCGGGCGGTAATTTAGCTCCCATTGCCGCTGAGCAGAGCCATTCGCCTTGGAGTGGGGGTCCCGGAAGGGGCGGCTGCGTTAACGCGTATCGTTGGTATGGCTACGCTATCGATACATGCGCGAACGTGACTTATTTCAACTCTATTGATGAGTTGTTGCGTAGTGGTTTGGCTCGTAAGGGGGATATTGTATTTTTCAATCCTTACAATCCATATGCGGACGATAGTCATATCGGTTTTTTCTGGGGCAATTCGCCGAGCGAAAACTTGTTTTGGCATAGTGACGGTTATGGAAACCGTATTTCTGGTTTGATTGCTTTGGGTCCATCGAAAGTAATATTGATTCGTTAGAATTCCGAGTTGTAGGGGACTCTCTGGGCCCCCTGCCTTTTTGACATCTAGTTTGAAAGCTAACTGATGTCGGCATTCTTTGGGCAAAGAGTAGGGACCAGGAGTCCTTGGTTTCACCTTGCTGGGAAGTTCTTGTTTACATTGTGGTATTGCGTGCAGTTATTTGTCGTCCTAGATGGCGCCTTGTCCAGTTGGATGTTCGGAAATCTTTCACAGCCATGCTGTAAGCTAGACGCAAACAAGAACGAATGACGAGGTTTACATGAGCAAACATCTTAAGTTATTTTCGGCATTGTTGGTGCTGATGGTCCTTGCGCCCATTTCTGTGTTTGTTTTTCCCTCGAACGCGGAAGCTGCGCGGTCCCTAGTTGAGAATTCCTGGCGTTATGAGGATGGACAATTGGTCGCAGAGGATGCTTCTTCCGAAGAAGATGGAATAGCCTTATTGTCCATGGACATTCTTCCCGATGGGGCTACGGCGCAGGGCATCGATGTCAGTGAGCATCAAGGACGTATTGACTGGAATGCTGTTAAGGCTTCTGGTATCGATTTCGCTATACTGCGTGTTGGATTTGGCGCTCCATCTTGGGGCGGTCGAGTTGACTATCAATTTAATCGAAATATTTCTGAGTGCGAGCGACTCGGAATTCCTTACGGCGTCTATATCTATTCATATGCTTTTGATAATCAACAGGCAGCCGATGAGGCGTCCATGGTGATTGACTGCCTATCGGGGCGCAATCCTAGGCTACCGGTGTATTACGATCTTGAGGACAAGACAATTATTGCAGATGGCCGTCAATCCGGAATTGCATCTAGAGCTCAGATATTCTGTAATAAGATTTCTAGTGCTGGATATAAGCCAGGCATTTATGCAAACCTAAATTGGTTTAACAATATATTGACCGACCCTGTATTTAAGAGCGGTTCTTGGGATCATTGGATTGCTCAATACAACTCCCAATGTCACTATACCGGCAGTTACAGCTTTTGGCAGTATACAAGCCGCGGAAAAGTTTCTGGTATTAGCGGAAACGTTGATATGAATTACGCGTATGTTGATGTCTCTCTTTATTACTGGCAGTTAAAAGAGGGCACTTGGTATTACGCAACCTCTGACGGCAAAGCGTATACCGGATGGTTGTGCCAGGGTGGCACCTGGTACTGGCTCGAGCCCGACGTGGGCGGTGCCATGGCTACCGGCCTTCACGAGTGCAACGGCTCCCTGTACTGGTTTAATTCGTCCGGCGCGATGTCGACCGGGTGGGTCCTCGACGGCGGGACCTGGTACTACGCGACTGGCTCCGGCGCGCTGGCGCGCGGCCCCGTATCCGTCGGCGGCGTGCCCTACTGCTTCGACGCCCGGACGGGTGCCATGCTGACGGGCTACCAGACGGACGCGCAGGGCGTCCGCCGCTACTTCGGCAGCTGCGGCCCCCTTAACGGCTGGGGCCTCGTCGACGGCTCCTGGTACTGGTTCGCTGACGGTATCGCCTCGACCGGCTGGCTTTACACCGGCGGTTCCTGGTACTGGCTCGACCCCGACGCGGGCGGCGCCATGGTGACGGGCCTCCACGCGTGCAACGGCTCAGCGTACTGGTTCAGCGCCTCCGGCGCGATGGCGACCGGATGGGTCCTCGACGGCGGGACCTGGTACTACGCGACTGGCTCCGGCGCCCTCGCCTCCGGCTGGCTCAGCCTAAACGGTGCGTGGTACTGGCTCGATCCCTCGACGCACGCCATGGCCACCGGGCTCCATGGGTGCAACGGCTCCATGTACTGGTTCAACGGCTCCGGCTCGATGGCGACCGGATGGGTCCTCGACGGCGGCACATGGTACTACGCGACGAGCTCCGGCGCCCTCACCTCCGGCTGGGCCTACGTCGGCGGCGCCTGGTACTGGCTTGACCCCTCGACGCACGCTATGACTACGGGTGTTCAAGAAATCGATGGGGTGAAATACTCTTTTGCTAGTAATGGCGCTTGGCTCGGCTAGCAACTCTTCCTTAATTGCTTTTTTCTAATTACATATTGCTCTTAGCTATCCATTTGTAGACTATGTTTATATAAAAATCGGTAACTACTGGGGGCTGCACATGGCAAGGAAAAAGCAAATAACATTAATCCTAATCATTCTTTCAACTCTACTGCTCGCTGGACCCGGTGTGGTTGATATCGCGAACGCAGAACCCATAAGCTCCTCCATCCCTACTGATTTTGAGCGGCAATCCGTCCCCTCGACTCTTTCTCCTTCCGATTCAATTGATGATGGTCCTGCTCAAGAATCCGTTAAATGGAATCTGGGTTGGAATTCGTTTGACGGCAACTGGTTCTATGTGGATTCAGTCAATCCGGTCTCGTTGCATTCTGGCTGGCTCTATACCAATGGGGCCTGGTATTGGCTCGACCCCTCGACGCATGCCATGGCCATTGGGCTCCATGAGTGCAATGGCTCCGCGTACTGGTTTGACGCCTCCGGCGCGATGGCGACCGGGTGGGTCCTCGACGGCGGTACCTGGTACTACACGACGGGCTCCGGCGCCCTCGCCTCCGGTTGGGCCTACGTCGGCAGCGCCTGGTACTGGCTTGATCCCTCCACCCATGCCATGGCTACCGGCCTTCACGAGTGCAACGGCTCCCTGTACTGGTTTAATTCGTCCGGCGCGATGTCGACCGGGTGGGTCCTCGACGGCGGGACCTGGTACTACGCGACTGGCTCCGGCGCGCTGGCGCGCGGCCCCGTATCCGTCGGCGGCGTGCCCTACTGCTTCGACGCCCGGACGGGTGCCATGCTGACGGGCTACCAGACGGACGCGCAGGGCGTCCGCCGCTACTTCGGCAGCTGCGGCCCCCTTAACGGCTGGGGCCTCGTCGACGGCTCCTGGTACTGGTTCGCTGACGGTATCGCCTCGACCGGCTGGCTTTACACCGGCGGTTCCTGGTACTGGCTCGACCCCGACGCGGGCGGCGCCATGGTGACGGGCCTCCACGCGTGCAACGGCTCAGCGTACTGGTTCAGCGCCTCCGGCGCGATGGCGACCGGATGGGTCCTCGACGGCGGGACCTGGTACTACGCGACTGGCTCCGGCGCCCTCGCCTCCGGCTGGCTCAACCTAAACGGTGCGTGGTACTGGCTCGATCCCTCGACGCACGCCATGGCCACGGGCGTTCAAACTATCGGATCATGTGAATACATATTTAATAGTACCGGCAAGATGATGGCTAATTGCTGGTCAAACGGTGATGGGTCTTGGATGTATCATTCGTCATCCAGCGGCGCAATTGACCTTAAAGGCATCATGACCGATTCGGGAATCCAGCTGATTGACGACGACGGTAATGCCAGAACTGGTTGGATTGAGAGTCAGGGTGCTCGATATTATTGTTCTGCTAGTGGAGTAATTCTGACTGGGTGGCAGCAAATTGCTGGGTCTTGGTATTACTTTAACCCGGATGGTCGAATGGCGACCGGCTGGCTTAACGATGGCAGCAACTGGTACTGGCTGGATTCCGCTTCTGGCGCGATGAAAACGGGATGGCTTTCCCTTGGGGGCACATGGTATTACCTTGATGTCGCACGTGGGGGAGTAATGTTGAGTAACGGTTGGTATTGAATCGGCTCTACTGACTACAAGTTCAGTTCATCCGGCGCAATGGTTGGCGCTTGGGTCGATGTCCCGTGCTATTCGCAGTACCCGGAACTTCCTACTGGCTGTGAGTCGGTTGCCCTTACAAACTTGCTTAACTACTATGGTTTCGGTTTAGGTAAGACGATTATTGCGGATTACTATTTGCCCAAGGGAAGCAATGGCAATTTTGTTACCGCTTTTGATGGCAATCCAAGGCGTAGCAGCGGGGGTCTCATGGGATGCGTCGCACCTGCGATTACTATTGCTGGTAATAACTTTCTGCGTGCTGCTGGAAGTGGCAAGCAGGCAAAAGACGTTTCTTTCTCGTCAATTTCTTCCATTAAGAACAGGCTGACCTGTGGTCAACCTGTTGAGATGTGGAATACCGAATGGGGAAGTTGGCCAGGAGGCCGTTATGCTGCGCGTTGGTATAACGGGCATTCCTATGGTCTGTGGGGCGGTAATCATGCCGTAGTCCTTAAAGGCTATGATGACGAGCAGGGAATTGTCTATCTTTCGGATTCGATTAACGGCAATGTTACGCGAAATGCCCAAGTGTTCTTCGGCACGTGGCAACAGATGGATAGCCAGGCCGTGGTAATTGAATAGCCATGATGCTAAAAGGGGAGAGCTCGACGAGCTCTCCCCTTTTGCTACTTTGTTAATCTAGCTACGCCGTCTTCTTACGTCCAAATAGTTCGTCCCAGTTACTGGCTGCCAAAACTGTTCCGCATACAATTACAACGCAGCAGATTACGGATGCCATGTCGGGAATTGTTCCAAGCAAGATCAGGCCAAAGACCACTGACCATGCCGAATAGGAGATATTCAGAGCCATCGCACGCGCTGCTCCGATTGCCGCAATGCCCTTGTAATAGAACAGATAGGATGCAGTTCCTGCGAGTCCGGCGAGTGCAATAATCAATGTGGGCATGCTTGGGATAGCGCCCAACGTGAAATGCCATGCTCCGAAGAGGGGGAGTACGAGCACTCCATAAACAAGTGCACTTGTAGTTTCGCGGATTTGCAAAGCCGTTTCGTCATCAACGGCATCATCTTTCATTCCCCATGCGCACAGCACCGCTTCGGATCCCCATCCAATAACGGCAAGCACCGCCCCGAGTAAGCCGAGGGGGGCATTTGCAATCTCACTCGACCCGGCCGATAGATAGCCCATCGTCATTACGCCGCAAAGAGCAACGAGAAGGGAAAGAATCTGGCCTTTGCCCATTTTCTCCTTCAGCAGCACGAAGGAAAGGAATGCTCCGACTGCGGGATAGAAGGCGGAGATGATTGCCGTGTAGGCAGCTCCGATGTTATTAATTGCCAATACGTAGCCGGTCATTCCGATAGGTCCACCGAGTAGAGTGCCGGCGATGACGACCTTGCCCGAACGAGTTTTAAGTGCAGCGAGCGTGTCTTTCAGTCTGCCTCGGACTCCCATGTAGCCAAAGAGCCAGATTGCACAGAAGGCATCATGGAGAAAGGATCCCGCAATGGAGGCGCATGCAAGCGCTTCCGCCGATCCAATATAGGGCGCAAGCGCCAAGCCGATTCCAAGAATTACTGTATCAAGGCCCCAAAGAAGACCGCTAAAAAAGCCGAATTGCATCGTTACTCACCTTTCCGATAGATCTCCAGTGCCTTTTTAAGGTATTTGGCACCGTAATTGAAGTAGATATAGAGCCATTCGCCCACGAAGTCGCCTTCGGCTTCTTTCAGAAGAGACCAGAGGTACCAGCACCATCCTGCAAGGGCAATGTGCGCATAGTTATGCGCAATTTCGTTGTTTGTTGCCCTGCGCCCAAAATATGCATCAAGCGCGCGGTCGACTTCATCTTCGGAAAGCTCACAGCAGACACTGCAAGTTCCAAAATCGTTCGCGTAATCGCTCATGCCAGCATATTCCCAGTCAATGAGATAGTACTTGTCGTTTTCATCGATAAGAAAATTGAGGTAGAAGAAGTCATTGTGACAAAGGCATTTTGGCGCATTGTCGGCCTGAACAAAGCGCTCCAATTCATCGATTTCGGCGGCCATTTCCCTGTAGCCTGGAATGTCGATGGGACCTTTTTCCAGAAGAAGTGATTCGTAGCGCTTCGCTTCGAGGTAGAAGTCAAATTCGGTTTCGACGTTTGCACCGCTCTCGTGAAGCGAACGACACATCTGCATCATTCGATTCATTTGGGCAGCATCGTGTGGATTAGGCTGCTTTGCGTTGGGTACAAACTTCGAAATTTTCCAACCGCGCTTTGGGTCCTCATGGATGAACGTATCGTCAAGGCCGAGTTCCTTGGCCTTTTTAAGTGCGGCTACTTCTCCATTTCTGTTAATAAGCAGTTCGGTTCCGACTCCCGGATGGCGGTAAACGTACTCTCCATCATTGGTTCTAAAGTGGCACGATAGGTTCGTAAGACCTTGTTTAAGGGGATAAACGTCGTGAATCTCTGATTTGGAGCAGCCGAGCACTTGCTCGATGTTATCGAAAATATCGGAGTCAACGTTTTCGATAAAATGCGGATCAAAGGCACGCAGCTCATCAAGAGAATCGAATTCGTTGATCTCGCCCTCAGGATACTTCTTGATCACCATATCGAGCTCCTTGATGTGCTCGATATACAGATCTTCCCAAAGTTTGTCCGTTGTTTCGGGCTTGTTATATTCCGTTTCAAGAATCTGCTTAAACGCAAGCGAGAAGGCTTTATCAAAGTAGACATGCCCGAGCATGTACCATGCATCGGACCCGCCAATCGTAACATTGGTGATTCTATCCATTGCTCCCGTTTGAATGCACCATTCTTTGGTGGCGCCTTCAGCATATTGAGCAGAATAAAATGCTTTCCAAACATATGCTTCAAACGGATTGTTTAGAAGGTAATCATCGCTTGAGCAAATGTAGGTGTTGCCAAGTCGTTCCCTTACGCACATAAGTGATGCGTGGTTATTTTTGGATGCGTATTCGTTGTTGACGACAATCGAAACGCCGAACTTGCTTTCAAGATAGAAGAAATATTCTTTTTTATAGCCGACAACGACGGTGATATTGCTGATACCTGCGTCTTGCAGCTGCCTAATCTGACGTTCGATGAGAATCTCACCACGTACCTTTAAAAGGCCTTTGGGCTTTTCATACGAAATGGGAGCAAAGCGGCTCGAAAGCCCCGCAGCCAATATCACTGCGTTTTCAACCTTATAGGGGTGAAGTGCTTCGTAACCGCTGTCGGTTAGGCTGTCCGATTCGAGAAGGCCCTCATTCGTAAGCTCTTTATTTGCTGCGTTTACCGATCCAAGTGAGAGGCCAGTGCGCTCGGCAACTTCTCGCTGGCTGGCATATGGGTTCTTTAGGTATTCGTACAGAACAGTAAAGTTACGCTTGGTCAGTTCCACTGCAGGCCTCCAATTAAGATGTTCATTACTTAGGGAAAGAATAGAATGATTGAACGTTTTGTTCAATTTAATATATTTATCTACATAGACTGAACAGACAGTAACGAAAATCAATCCTGGAATGTGGATTAAAATAAATAAATGAGATATATGGGAGGGTCGCTTATGTATCGATTCGAAAAGAAGGCCACGTTTGTTTGTGCTGCTGCGTCATTAGTCACTGCTTGCTGCTTGCCCCTGAGTGCGAATGTCGCGTTTGCACAGGATTCCGTTGAGGCTCAGAGTATTGAGTCAAAAGCGGATTTTTCTTCTGTGGTTTCCGATGATTTGCAACCTGATAATTCTTCCGTCATAAAAGATGGCTGGCAACGAGACGAGTCGTCTGGAGTTTGGTATTACGGAAAAAACGGTAAACACCAAACTGGCTGGCTGCAAAGCGGGGGCTATTGGTATTGGCTTGATCCAGCCAATGATGGTGCAATGCAGACAGGTTATTTCAATGTGACCGATGCTGGCGGATCGACTGTTTCGTTTTATGCGAATGACGGCAATGCCGCAACGCCTTTTGGCGCGCTATATCAGAACTGCTGGCTACGTAACTCAGATGGAAATTGGTTTTATGCCAATGCTGGAGGCGATTTAGCTGCTGGTTGGTTTTATCAAGACGGCACATGGTATTACCTGGATCCTGCCACCCATATAATGCAGGTTGGTTTTGTCGACCCCGGGAGCGGGAAATACTATTTAGATGCCACTGGTGCTATGAAAACCGGCTGGATTCTCGTTGACGGGAATTGGTACTGGGCTTATTCATCGGGTGCCCTTGCTTCGTCATGGCAAACGATAGGTGGGGCTCGCTATTATTTTGACCCACAGACGTTCATCATGTTTAAGGGTCGTCAAAAGATTGATGGAAGAACCTACATTTTTGGTGACTATGGCCTCGCAAATGGATGGTACAAAGACGGAGCAGATTGGTATTACTGCTCTAACGGTATTGCGGCCACTGGCTGGAAACTCGTTAACGGCGCTTGGTATTATCTCGACCCAGCCTCCGATGGTAAGATGTCCGTTGGGTATTTAGACCTTGGCAATGCAGCTTATTATTTAAAGCCTAACGGGGCTATGGCTGTTGGTTGGGCTCAGGTCGAGGACGGCTGGTATTTCGCCTCCCAATCTGGTGCACTTATTTCTGGCTGGTATAAAGAGGGCACGAGCTGGTATTACCTGGACCCTGTTAGCCATCTCATGAAAACGGGCTTATTTGAGGTGGGCGGCAACGATTTTTTTGCAAACCAGAGCGGTAGGCTTATGGTTTCCAGCTGGGTTACCGTTAATGACGGCGTTCAAAGATACGCTGATGATAATGGATATCTTTGCAAGGATGTGATTCGCGAAAACGGCACTATCCTTAAAACCGCCGGAGCTGATGGTTGGCAGGTTGCGTCCGGCTGGGTTAACGTCGCAAATCTAAGGTTTTACGCAGAGCCCGGAACGGGCGTCATTCATCGTGGATGGCTGCAGATTGACGGCGATTGGTATTGGCTTGATGCTGATTCTGGCGTGATGAAGACCGGATGGGTTTTTACTGGCGGTGCATGGTATTACCTAAACGCTGACGGAAAAATGGCAACTGGTTGGAAATGCCTGAATGGAACATGGTATTACCTTGAGTCCAATGGAAGCATGCATGTTGGCTGGCTTAAAGATTCGGGTAAGTGGTATTGGTTAGACGGCAGCGGCGCTATGGCAACGGGCGCAAGAACCATCGATGGCGTTCGTCGAGTTTTCTGGAGCGATGGACAGTGCGACAAAGTTGGCTGGCAAAATCCATCCCAGTATCCTCAGGTCAGTTCTTGGACTGTTCGGCTGCCTGGCTATTGCACCGGATACTTTACCTATGTGACCCCTTCTCGCATTTCTGTCGAAGCAACGCGGGAAGATTGCGTGAACGCCTTTATCCAGCGCGCCTATGAGTATATTGGTACGCAATATATTGAGCCTTGGTCTACCGCTCCCGGTGGAGCTGTTGATTGCTCTGGTTTTGTCTTGCAGTGCCTTTATGCTACTGGCATGGATATGGGTGTTTACAACCCTTATAACCATCGCTGGGATCCAAGCCAAACCTATAATTCCATGAATTGGTATCGAAGCAATATCTTTATGCCCGTGAGCACGAGCTCGATTCAACGCGGCGATGTGATTTATTACCGCGGTCATATTGCAATTGCACTTGGCGGCGGCTTGATGATTGATTCCTGGCCTCATCAAGGTGTCGGAATTCATCCTATTAGTGCAAGGGGAAATGTAATCGGCGCAGCTCGTCCGTTTATTTAATAGATTCCCTGCAAGACAGTCGGTACCGGTTGGGGGCCTGAAATGAATGCTCGGATTGATCATCGAATTTGCTGGCGAGTAATTGGCTTGATGCTATTTTCCGCCTTACTCTCAGTTATAGCCCCCGCATTTTCTTGCACTGCTTATGCCGTGGAAGAGGGGGCGGATAACGGTGTCGTAGAGCGCGACTCGACAGGTGGGCCGGGAGCATTGGTCGGTGGCGGTTGCTCTCAAGACTCCAGCGATTGTGCCGGCAAAACAACGGAAGATTCGAGCCTACAGGTTGTCGAAAGCCATGACCCGTCGACTACAGAACAACTATCTGGATGGCAATGGAACGGTTTGTCCTGGTATTACTATCTAGATGGCTGTCGTTTGACCGGAATTCAGAATATTGACGACTCGCTGTACTACTTGGACCCCGCTCGTGACGGCGCAATGAGCTGCGGCTGGATTTTTACTGAAAATAAGTGGTATTACGCGGGTCCGTCAGGCGCTTTGGCAAGTGGCTGGCAGTTTATTGGAGACCAATGGTACTGGTTTGACTCCCTTAACAGCTGTTCTATGGCTACTGGTCGACGTGTTATTGATGGGCACCCTTATCTTCTTGGAACCTATGGACTGATTAATGGATGGTGCCTTGATAACGGTTTATGGTATTGGGGTAGCAATGGTGAAGTCTTAACCGGCTGGCTTCAAACTGGCAATAACTGGTATTGGCTTGACCCCGCCAATGATGGTGTTATGTCTAGAGGAATCGTTTCTGTCGGTTCGTCTCGTTACTATTTATCGGATTCCGGCGCAATGGCTGTTGGTTGGGCGTTTGATGGGACGGACTGGTATTACGCTGACGGTTCCGGCGCACTTGCATCGGGCTGGCGTTTGGTGAATGGCGTTTGGTATTGGCTCGATGTCGCAAATGACAATAGAATGGCTACCGGCTTTTTTGTCATCGGATCCAATCAGTATCATTTTTCTTCAACGGGAGCGTTGTCACTCGGCTGGTTTATGAGCGATGGAGACTGGTATTACGCTGAGCCTTCTTATGCGTCGGGCATTATAAAGGCTGGATGGCTGAAGGACGGTAGTCAATACTATTATCTCGATCCTGCCGCCGACGGTAAAATGCTGCTTGGTCATTTTTCTGTAAATGGGAAAAGCTATTATGCAAAAGCTTCAGGCGCTGTTGCTTGTCGTGAATGGGTTGATGTCCAGGACTCGGTTCAGGATGAGCCATCTAAGGCTTTTGCAGGTTCTGATTGCTCATTGTGTGGAGCATTGCTTAATGGAAAACTGTTTACATCAAACGGCGATGGCGAATTGATCGAAGCTCACGGGTTTGTGATGCTTGGAGGCTGTAAGTTCTATGCTGATCCAACCGATGGCTCCCCCTGCGCTGGATGGAAGAACGTTAACGGAAAATGGTACTTCTTTGATGAGACCGCTGGCTATGCACGATCTGGCTGGCTGTACAAGGATGGCTCCTGGTTCTATTTGGACCCATCTACCTACGTTATGAAAACCGGCTGGGTTGCCGTTAACGGATCTTGGTATTACTTGAATTCGTCTGGTTATATGCAAACAGGGTGGCTTAACCTGGGGGGTACCTGGTATTGGTTTGACGCTAGTGGTGCCATGGCTACTGGCTGGCGCGTTGTGGACGAATCCTGGAATTATTTCATGGCCAACGGCGCGTGGGTGTCAGACTATATGGATGCTAAGGCTCAAAGTTATTCAAGCAATACAAATTGGCTGATACTTGTCGATACGTCACGTTGCGTTACGAGTATTTACACTGGATCCTGGAATAACTGGTCCTTAAACCGTCGATATGTATGTTCGACGGGAAAGGCTAGCACGCCTACGGTGATAGGGGAGTATCAAGTCTACGGTAAGGGATACTCCTTTGGGCATGGATATACTTGCTATTACTACACGCAGTTCTATGGTGATTACCTATTCCATTCCTCACCCTACTATGTTAACAGCAATCGCGTGATGGATCCCACGATGGGGGTCCCATCCTCTGCCGGATGCGTGCGTCTTGAGATCCAGAACGCAAAATGGATTTACGATAATATTCCTTATGGAACGAAGGTTGTTACTTATTGATATTAGGCACTCGTTTTAAGAGACAGGGATAAATACTCTATTTTTAAAAGAGTTTCTTTTAACTGAGGGTGCTTTGATAATCTTTAGCAATGAATTTGGGAGGATTTTTGGAAATAGAAATGGGAAATGATATTGGCGTATGCGTACTTCTCTCAGCTTATAAACCCGATCTTAAGTTTTTCGCGGAACAACTTGATTCGATAGATAAACAAACGTTTCCGCTTACGCTTCTAGTTAGAAATGACTGCCCTGAATCGGATTCATTAGAGCGGTTTATCCAAGCGCATATAACGAAAAACGCCTATCGGTATTATCACGGTGATAATAATCTCGGTTATGTCAAATCGTTCGAGGCGCTGCTCTCCTTGGCGGAAGGGGATTACGTAGTACTTTGCGATCAGGATGATATTTGGGAGCCTAATAGAGTTGAAGTTTCGCTCAACCATATGCTAGAAGAAGGCTCAATTCTAGATGTTTGTGATAGATCGGTAATTGACGAAAACGGAAATATTCTGGTAAAGAGTTATAGGAAAGCTCATCCTAATTCGCCGGAAGTAAATTGGTGCTCTGGAGAGGATATTACTGTACAGGCCGCAAGCGTATGTTACGGCATTGGTATGGCTCTCATGTTAGATGCGAGTGCGGCGAAGTCGATGATTCCCTTTCCGGAATCGACTGCACATGACTTGTGGTTGACATTGGGTTGCAGTGAACTGGGGAAGTGCAGCTTTACTATGACTCCTTTGGTTAAGTATCGTCGACATGGTGGTAACGAAACTGGATTCCTTGCAGGTGTTTCTTCAAAAGATGATTGGTATTCGACAAGAGTTAAAAACAGGGTTGATACTGCTAGGCGATTTGCCGATAGATTTCCCGATTCACCGCATCTAAAGGAAATATTGGGGTTCGCTGAAGCAAGGGAGCGGCGCTCCATAATTGGTTTACTTAAATACCGACGAGCTTGCCCGTCTATCGCTAAAGCAGATATCATTATACGTCTTGTGCCGAATTGGCTGTTTATTTTGATTTTAAAAGAACTTAAAGCTGCGAGATAGCTCCGTATCCTCATTTCGACAGGTTTAGAAGGGCGCTTATATTTGTGAAGGCCACAGAGAAGACTCTTTCGATTAAACTTAATATGTTCTGGAATACCGTCGGTTCGTTGACTAATTTAGGCTGTCAGTGGCTTATCACCATTTTGGTCGTTCGGCTGTCTGATGGATATAGTGCTGCAGGCATTTATTCGCTGGCTATGTCTATTTTCAACATGTTTTCTCAATTAGCCCAATACAGGATGTACACGGTGCAAATTGCAGATGTTGAAAGGAAAAACTCTGCTGGTGAATACTTGACTTTTCGTTTCTTTACTACGTTTATAGCGTTTGCAATGTTAGCCGTCTATTCCATTGCAACGTGTCGTATTGGTACGGTGCCCGCTATTCTTCTGTATGCTCTCTATAAAACCGCTGGCTTAGTCATTGATGTCATGCATGCTAATGATCAGGTTGGTCATAGGATGGACTATATTGGGAAATCCCTCATAATGCAGGGCATCGGCTCTCTCCTTTCATTCATTCTTGTCTTTGGATTTTTCAATAGCCTCGAAGGTGCACTGTTGCTTATGACGGTAGTGACAATAGGCATTGGAGTTATTTACGATTTTCCAAGATCAAATCGGATTTCTGCAATCAAGCTTGGAATTAGCGGAGCGAAGGTCAGAGCCTTCCTATGTAGCTGTTTGCCCATCGTTCTGGGCGGCATTGCTGCTTCTGCGGCGCCGAATATTCCCAGGCAGTATTTATCTTATTCATTCGGAGATTCTGCTCTGGGTATTTATGCATCAGTTGCTGCACCTGTGGCAATTATCCAAATGGGTGCGACTTATATTTATAATCCTTTATTAGGTTATCTAGTGGAGCGTTACCATTCTAGAGAAAAGTCCTTTTTTTCGCTCATAGGTAAAATACTTGCTGGCATCTTTTTTGTCGGTGTCATATCTTCAGTTGCCCTTTTCTTTTTCGGTAAATTATTGCTGTCACTGTTTTATGGCGCTGGAATAGCTAAACATACCGATCTCCTTCAGCCTATGTTGGCTTGTGCCTTTTTGACTGGGATCGCTTGGTTTGTCAACGATTTGCTGGTTTCTCTTGATAATTACCGAGGGGTATTTGTTGGCAGCATGCTGTCCTTAATTAGTGCTGTCGCTATTATGGCTCCTGCGCAAATGCTGTTTGGCTTAAATGGCCCTACTGTATCGGCGCTTATATCCAATGCCATTTGCCTTATTTATCAGTCTTCTGTTTTGGGGAAACAGACGCAACAATGGTTCGGGGAAAAGAGATAGGCCGATGATGTCTAAAGCTCACGCGCTATTAAAGCTTCAAAACACTGAATTGGATATCCTTCAGGTTGTCGCCGCATTCTGCTCTAAGCACGGCATCAGGTGGTGGCTTGACGGTGGAACATGTTTAGGAGCAATGCGTCATAGGGGGTTTATCCCTTGGGATGATGATATAGATATCGGAATGATGCGTTCAGATTATGACCGCTTTTGCTCTTTAGCCGAGGGTGGGTTACCGGAAGGATATTCGCTCCATACATCGCGGAATACTACTGGCTATGCTGCGATGTTTGCTAAGGTGTATCGCGATGGAACTCGCTTCGAGAATCAAGAGGCTCGAGAGGCTTCCAGTTCGATGGGCATTTTTGTCGACATCTTTCCATATGACCAGCTCTATACAGATAAACGCCTTCGTGCAAAGCAAGTCCGAACTGCATCAATTGCACAGAAAAGAGCTTATTTATATCATTCTTCTTCCATTGTTGTCCCTCATAAAGGGTTCCTTGGTCAACTCGAGCAAATTGGTTGTTCTGCTATGCACGTGGTGGAACAACTGGTTTTTCGAGGCGCATGCTCTTACCAGGATTTGTTCGATTCCTGTATTGCCGACTCAAATACGGGTGAGGTCTCTGATTACTGTCTGACGTTAAGCTGGCCGAATATGGCGCCAGTGCCTATTTCAGAGATTTTCCCTCTGAGCAGCGCGGTTTTCGAAGGCAGTGAATTCCCTGTTCCTCGTATGACGGATAAATATCTTACAACGATGTATGGCGATTGGAAAAAAATACCGTCACCGGATAATCGACATACCCATCTTCCGCTCTTGCTCGACTTTGGAGATGGGGAAGTCTGGACGGCACAGAATTAAGGATATGACATCTATATCAGATGAGGTTATGTGATGAGCTCCTCTATTTGTATTTTCACTCACCATTATCACCCGCAACTTAGTGGAATTGGTAATTTTGTCGATGGTCTCGCTCACGCCTTGACTGCACGCGGCGATAGGGTGGTTATCGTTACTAATGATTCGATGCGCGTGGGAGTCGGTCATTCAGTCGAAAACGGCCTGGAGGTAATTCGTCTTCCTTGCATTCCGTTACTTGATGGAAGACTTCCTCTTCCCAAAAAAACCAGTGATTATTACCGACTCCTGCAAACCCTTGATGATTATGAGTGGAATGGTGTTCTGATAAACACGAGACTTTTCCCTCTCTCGCTCGAAGGGCTGAGGTTTGCTGCGGATCATAGTGCTAAGGCTGTCGTTCTCGACCACGGCTCAGCGTATCTTTCCTTCAATCAGCCACTCCTTGATTTTTTTGTGCGCCGATATGAGGATTGGATTACGGATCGCGTAAAGACGTTTGACCCTGATTTCTATGGGATTTCTTCTAAAAGTGTTGAATGGCTTCAGCACTTTAATATCACTGCAAAGGGCGTCATTTCAAACTCAATCAATGCCTCATTCTATAGGAGTATTTCTTCGGGGAGAGATTTCCGATCTGAATTAGGTATCCCTCAGTCATCTTTGGTTGTAGCTTTTGTCGGGCGGCTTATTCCTGAAAAGGGAATTAATTCAATTATTGAGGCGGCTCGCACAAAAGATATTACCAAGCGTGATATTTGTTTTGTTCTTGCAGGGGATGGTCCGCTGGCTAATGAGGTCAAGGAAGCCTGTTCGTCTAACTTGTTTTGGCTTGGGAGATGTAACACAGAGGATATTTCTTCCTTACTTCAGCAAGCAGATGTGCTTTGTCTTCCAACTCGTTCCGAAGGCTTTTCAACGGTACTTCTTGAAGCTTCAGCCTGCGGAACGCCTGCAGTGGTAACAGATGTGGGCGGGGCACGCGAGCTTATCTTAGATGATAGCTACGGCACAATAATTCGGTCTATGGCATCTGATGAGGTGGTTTCGGCATTATGCAGGCTTTTTGATGATCGAGAGCTGCTTTCTCTTCAGTCTCGAAACTCTAGGGCGCTTGTTGAAAGTCGATATAACTGGGATGCCACTGCTATGGATGTCGAGAAGGCGTTTTGTATTTGCTAAGTGATACTTGGCTGGCTTTTGTTCGGATGAAGTTGATAATCAAGGGCTTTTGTTCGGCTTTTGCGTGAAGTTGGATATAAGTGCCGATTTTGGTATTGTCGATTCCTCCTATTTCATGAATATTTGCTCGCTTGAGCACCGCTGAATATCAAGAAGCACGCCGCTGTTATTGCGCCTGGCTTTGGGGCCGACATGGGTCTCGGCGCCTATTTATTGCTAGCGTCCGGCGTCGCGTCGCTGCTGCATGTTGGCCTCGCCTGTATCAACCCAGATCGCGTTTCTTTAAGCTAGTGCCAAAGATTAAGGCTATCGTTGGGATGGGGGGGATAGTTGGAGCAGTTTTGTCCGATTAGAATGGCGTCGAAGTCTTATGCACCGCGCAATTGGGCGAGAGCCGCAGCGGATTTGTATCTTGCGATGGCAGATGGGGGCTCCAGGTGAACGTCAGCTGTATGCCAGCCGTGCAAACTAAATATCCAAGCTTGAGATGTAACTTCGCGATGGTTAGTCCGGATGCTGTAAACTTTATTCATTACTAGACAGTGCGTTGGACTGTAAGGGCCGCATTTTCTTCGAGCGTCGCTAAGGGCCAACTATTATTTGGAATGGATGAAACTCGATTGTCATTTGCTTTAACAAAAGATTCAAAAGGATATCCGCGTGTTCTGGTAATTATTCCCGCTTATAACGAGCAGGAATGCATTCTCAATACCGTTGCTTCTATTAAGGCTGCTGGATATGACTATGTCGTAATTAACGACGGCTCACAGGATGGGACACTTAGGCTTTGTCGAGAGCATGATGTCAACATATTGGATCTCCCACAGAACCTTGGTATCGGTGGGGCGGTCCAGGCGGGGCATAAGTATGCTCAGAGATTTGGCTATGATATTGACATTCAGGTTGACGGCGATGGCCAACATGATCCTTCTTATATACCTGAGCTTGTTAAGCTGATTGAGGGTGGGGCGAGTCTGGCGATAGGCTCTCGATTCTTGGTCGAGACCGACGGTTTCCAATCAACCTTTATGCGTCGTGTTGGAATCAGGTGGCTCTCTTTTTTGCTTAAGTTGCTTACAGGTAAGGCGGTCACCGATCCCACTTCTGGCTTTAGAGCCTGCAATAAAGACGCCATCGACTTATTCTGCAAGAGCTATCCTGATGATTATCCGGAGCCGGAATCGATAGCTTTGGCTATGAAGCTTGGTCTCCCCGTTATGGAGGCACCTGTAAAGATGAATGAGCGCCAGGGCGGGCGTTCATCCATTGGGCTCCTCTCTTCCGTCTACTACATGATTAAAGTTACGCTTGCTATTGTCCTTGTGTGTTGGATCCATAGGGGAGACCAATAATGAATTATTTTCTAAGGATTGGGGCAGCCATCTTTTTTGGTGGGTTCCTCGTTTATGTTCTTCGACTCGTATCCAAAGGAAAGATGCTTCTTAAGTATTCTTTGCTTTGGATTTTAATGTGCATGGCGGCCTTGCTTTGTGATTTATTCCCTCAGCTTATTTTTTATTGCTCCACGGCTATTGGGTTTGTTAACCCGGCCAATTTCCTCTTCCTGGGTGCAATTGTGCTGTTGCTTGCAATCTCTCTATCCCTTAGCGTTGCGGTGAGCCGTCATGTTTTGGCAATCAAAAGCCTTACACAAAGGATTGCCTTGCTCGAAAAAGAGCTTGAGAATCGGTTGGATTATTATGACTGAGCTTGATACAATTATTTGATTCAGTTTACTTTTAGTTCTTCAATGTTGCTAGTTGAGGAAAGTGGAAATCTGCCTTATACAAACGTTGCTTATACCCTTTGCTGAGGTCTGGATCGGTACCAAATCCGATGATTCTCATCGCGGGTTGCCATTTGCTTGTCAATGGAGGCGATATCCCTGCTCCGGCTGCAACGTTGTTTCAGCTGTTATGTCGTGGTCGAATAGTTTTGTATTAATAATGTAGAACAGATAATAGAATCAGCCGGAGGACTCCATTACAAAAGAGCGTAATTCCATTATCGAGCCATTTAGGTTAATTTCGATGTGGTGTGTAGTTACGCATCATTTTGTAATGCATAATGCAGATGATGTATCGGTTTTTGCTAGCCCTTTAACCCGTTAAATTTATTAGGACGATATCACTGGCCTGGTGGCTGAACTACTACCACACTACCGCTACGCCCCAGTGGGGCTGGGTTTTAAATACGCCTTTGGAATGATATTGCTTTGGCTATCTTGCGGAAAACAATCTCGAAGAAGAGTGGGCTCCTTGACGTAGGTCGCGTCGAGCCAGACGTAGGGCACTGGCGAGCCCTCGAGCGGCCTTCCGTACAGATCCTCGATGCCTGGTCCAGGCTCGAGGCGATGGCGCTCACCTGGTCCTTCGAGAGCCTGGAGACGCCTATCTTCTCGGCTACCCTCTGCACCTTGCGGGTGCTCGTGCCGGTGGCGTACATCTCGGCGACGGCGGCAACGAGGGCGCGGTCCACGCGCCGGTGGCGCTTGATCACGTCGTCCGGGAAGAAGCTGCCGGAGCGGAGCTTCGGGATGCGCAGCGTCAGCGTGCCGGCGCAGGTGCGAGCGACCTCTCGCGGTAGCCGTTTCGGCTGTTCGCCCCGCCACCGCTCAGCTGGTCGGTCTCGGCGTCCATCGCGGCGTTCACGACCTGTTTGGCGAGTCTGGGGAGCATCCCCCCATGTCGATGGCGCCGTCGCTGAAACGGGGCATGGCGAGTATGTCCGGCGCCGGGTCTGACAAGATTTACATAGCGATCTTCGTCCTTTCCCGGAACCTGTTGTTGTGGTGATTTCTGGTTCCGGGACGAAGGCCGTTTTTCGTTAAACGGGCACTAAGGGGTCACCCTTGCACCAACATTTTCGGCGCGATCCATGAGATTGAATTCCGCCATTCTTTTTGGATGCCAATGTGCTTGCTAGTATACTGATACCAGTATTTTTAATTGCGTTCTATTAGTTTCTCGATTATAAGGATTTTTATGACAAGTTCCATAAGATGTAAGCCTTTATTTGTTTTGTTTGCCGTTTTTTTCGCATTCTATTCAGTCTATTGGTATCTAAATAATCCGAGATTACTTGTACTGCTTACAATTACCATCTCGTTGATTCTAATTCTTGGCCTTTGCGCTGCATATGCTAAGGTGTACCATCGTCTTAAAAGTGAATGGGTATTCTTGGCGCTGCTTATAGCATTTCTAATTATTTTTATCTTTATCTTTCCTCCGTTTACGGTTCCGGATGAAGGCCATCATTTTTTTTCAACTTATTGGATGGTTGATAGTCTTCCATTCAATGCGCATGTGACAAATGATGGTGGTTTTCTAGTACGGGATATCGATCTTTCCCTTTATAAGGGTCGCCAGAGTAACGCCATTGACTCCTCTTCATTTGATTCGATTATTCAGAATTATGCTCTGTTTGAGAATGGGAAGTGGACTCCATTCAATGAGTTCTCATTTAGCGTCAGTAGTGAGAACGTTTCTGCGAAAATAGGATCTATCGTTGGGCTGCAAATCGGTCTGTTTTTCGGACTTGGTGCCTATCCTGTGTTCTATATGGGGCGCATTGGTTCGGCTCTGGTTTTTTGCTTTTGTGCGTTCCAGGCATACAGGATTGCACCTAAGGGCAAATCGGTTATTGTTTTTGTTTCGCTTCTGCCTATGACGCTTCACTTGGCTGCTTCATACTCTTATGATTCAGGAATTATTGCGTACTCGCTTTTAGTATTCGCTTGTCTAATGCGCGGTTTTTTTGGAGAGCAGAAATCAATAGGTTGTAAAGAAATCGTCATTTATTTAATTATTTCGGCGTTTTTGGCTCCGTGTAAGGTTGTTTATTCTGGGATGATATTACTTGGTTTGCTTGTGCCCCTTTCGCAGTTCCAAGATGTGAAAGTCGGACGTATCGGTAAGTGCATACTGATCTTTGCTGTTATAGCCTCCGTTCTAGTGCTGCGCATAGCATCAATGAGTACATTGGTGTCTCAGTCTTCAGATGCCTCTCGTGGCCAAGAGATCGGGCGGTTTTATACGCTCAGTGACATCATCATGCATCCAAAGAATAGCTTCGAGGTCTTTTTTAGGACATTAGATTCCCTAGGAGATTTCTATTGGGGATCCACCTTAGGTTATTCGCTTGGATGGCTCCAGAAAAACTTGCAGTTTCCAGCCTTTTTTATGATTCCTTATTTGTTGTTTGGGTTTATTTGTTGTTTGGATTCCGAAGATGAGCCCTCTTTTCTCAGCCCCATTTGTTCCATTCTGTTTATTATCGCTTTTGCTTTGGCTGCCCTTGGTTCCATTGTATCTATGTGGTTGGGCTGGACGTTCAATTACGAGAATGTAATACAGGGTGTTCAAGGACGATATTTTCTTCCTGTTCTACCAGCTTTGTTGTTTGGGTCGAGAACGCGCTTGTTTAAATTCAACTCATCTTCGCTTTCTGTCGTCTCTTTTGGCATGTGCGTGATGAATTGTTTATATCTTATTCGTTTTATTAGTATTGCATCCTGTGTGTAGGCCTTTGCGTAATGCTCTCGGGTTTTTTCTGCTATCTAACAGTTTAGATAACAGGCGATGATTCGGACGCCGCAGGGTCCCCGAAAGCTATGCTTTTCCAAGCCAAGCAGAGACTTTGACCGAGCGCTGGGTTGGCATGCGAGAGGCCAACATGAGGCCGTGCCGCGGGGCGGACCGCAGGTAGCAAAACGGCACCGGAGCCCATGTCGGGCCCGGTGCCCAAGCGCGATATCGACGGCGCAGTTTCGCGATATTCAACAGCGCCCAAATGAGTAAATACTCATTATCTATAAATGATAATAACGATTCGCGGGTTCCCCGACGGTGAAGTTTGGATTCATATAAGGATCGCCTTTGACGTAATACTTAGCCCATCGATAATTCATGTACGCTACCTCTTTGTGGAAGCGAATCTGCTTCTCCGTATTGTTTTCAACGCCTCTAGAAATCGACTCGTAGTGATAGAGCTCGACTTCGGGTGTGTATACAATTAGGTCGTTGACCTCGCGTAGCTTTAAGCAAAAGTCAACGTCATTAAATGCAACTTGAAGCTCTTCCGTGAAACCTCCGACTTTCTCATATTCATCACGCTTGGTCATTATGCAAGCTGCGGTGACGGCGCTGAAGTCTTGTTGTGCATCGTTGAGTGCAAAGTAGCCCCAGTTATCCCTTGGCATGCTTTGGCAAAGATGTCCTGCCACGCCACCAGTGACGCATAAGCCCGCGTGCTGGATGGTGTTGTCGGGATAGTAGAGTTTTGCACCAACTGCGCCAACATCCTCACGTGCGCAGATGCCAAGCATAGTCTCAATCCAATTGGGCGTAATTACCTCAGTATCGTTATTCAACAGCAAGAGATAGTCGCCCTTGGCGTGAGCAACGCCAAAGTTCATGAGCTTGGAGAAATTGAATTCGTGCTTCCAAGTTACAAGACGAACGATGTCAGGATATTTTGCTTGCAACTTATCGTAATAATCGAACGTCTCCTTTTCTGTGCTGTTGTTTTCGATTATGACAAGCTCGAAATTGTCGTACGTTGATTTCTCAACAATTGACTTAATGCAGTTGTCCAGAATGTTGGCGTGGTCTTTAGTTGGAATGATAATTGACACGAGTGGATGGGAATCTGGCACAGCGTAGGTTACTTTATATGTAAAGGGACGACGCGCTTGTTCGACCTTCGCATTGAGCCCAAGCCTGTCCAAATGACTCTGGACCGCTTTGATACCTGCGATAGTGGCATACGGCTTGCTATCGGCATTTGCTGCGGTGGAGGTCTCGCTTAGGCGCCAGTGATATAGAACCTTTGCAACATGATGAACTTTCCTTGCCTTTTCCACGGCGTGGAGAGTCAGATTATGATCCTGTGCTCCATCGAACTCTTTCGTGTTCGGTTCTAGAGTGTCAAGCAGAGACTTACGGATGGTAAGCATATGGCAGATATAGTTATTGTTTCTGAGCAGATCGATATTGAAATCCGGCTTAAAGAACGGCTGCGCTAGCATTCCATCGGGCATGAGTTTATCTTCATCACAATAAAGAAGATCGACGTCATCATTGTTTTCAATTGCCTCGGCATATGAGAACAACAAGTCCGGTTCAAGAATATCGTCATGGTCAAAGAAGCTAACGAAATCACCCGAAGCGATGGCAACGCCGGCGTTTGTGTTTTCGGAAATGCCCTTATTCTCGGTAAGGTTAATTGATTTAATTCTGTTGTCGTGGGCTGTCTCCTGCTCAACGCGAGCCTTTAGTTCCTGATTGTCAGGACTTGCATTAACTAGGATGAGCTCCCAGTTTGCATAAGACTGGTTTTTTACGGATTCGGCCATATCGTTAAAGAACGAAATGGGTGTGTTGTATAGAGGGACAATAATGCTGAACTTCGGAGCGCTGTTGAAGACGATTTTTCTCTGCTTCTCCAGAGCGCCGATAGTTGCCTTATGATCCGTGAACCATTCGGGGTATTCAGGGTCAAACTGCGCATGGGTAAAGAGAAAGTTGGTCTCCTCAAGAAGCAAGCCTAGCTTATCGGGTGTTAAGCAGTCGAATGCACTGAATGATGGGTGATTTTGATCGTCAATAATAAAGTAGTAACGATCGAACGCCTTTGGCATTCGAATTGAGAGCTGCGTTTCAAGCTGCTTTTTCTCAGACGTAAATCCAACGCTTGTTACATTCGAACCGAAATTGACGATGCTCAAATCAACTTCATTGAGGGTTCGATCGAGGCAGCGAAGTTTGATTTGGGAGTCGCTACGATACGGCGTTCTCACCGTGCACCTAAGGATGTAGTCGCTTGAATCTTCGATGCACTGCCAGAAATCAATCGTTGCCATGTCAAACTCTGAAACGTCATCGTAGTTTCGGAGTTTACTGCACATGTCAGGTTTAATTTTGTAGTTAAGGCGCGACTCCCATTTGATGTTCTTGCAATTGAGTGAAAGGGAGTCGCTGCTCAGGGTACGACCGTCTTGGCCGATTTCGCAAAACTCAATTTTGATGGTGCGGGCATCGGGATCGGGGAGTACAAGGACGTATGAGTTCGAGTCACAACCATTGTCCCGGAATTTTAGGAGGGATAAAGGTAAGCAGCGGTTGTCGTTTGTAGCCGCTTGGGCTGTTATGCTGGAGCCTTTATGGATGCCTTCAATCTTAAGCTGCTGGTAGATTTTCCAGTTTCCTCTGCATACTCCGGTTGTTTCGACTCGCATTGTCTGCCTTTCGTTTGTTGGACACTGCCCATTGTACTTTTTCATTTGTTGCCTCGCTAGAAATGCAGAAAGAGTTGCGTGTTTCTGCTGTCCGATTTAAATAAGAAGACGGGGAGGTTGCTGCCGGTGCGTATAATTTAATTAACTATGCATCTGTAATCAGCGGCTTTTGCTCAACGATTGTCAATCGAGAGGATTTTTATGAAAGGCATCATCCTCGCCGGCGGGTCCGGCACCCGCCTGTACCCGCTCACGCTCGTGACCTCCAAGCAGCTGCTGCCGGTCTACGACAAGCCCATGATCTACTACCCGCTCAGCACCCTCATGCTGGCGGGCATCCGCGACATCCTGGTCATCTCCACGCCGACGGACCTCCCCAACTTCGAGCGCCTGCTCGGGGACGGCTCGCGCTACGGCGTGAACCTGTCCTACGCCGAGCAGCCGAGCCCGGACGGCCTGGCCCAGGCCTTCACGATCGGCGAGGACTTCATCGCCGGCGAGCCGTGCGCCCTGGTGCTGGGCGACAACATCTTCTACGGCAACGGCCTGTCGCGCCACTTGACGCGCGCCGTCCAGAACGCCGAGTCGGGCAGGGCCACGGTCTTCGGCTACCACGTGGACGACCCCGAGCGCTTCGGCGTCGTGGAGTTCGACGGCGAGGGGAGGGCCGTCTCCATCGAGGAGAAGCCCGCCCAGCCCAAGAGCTCCTACGCCGTTACTGGCCTGTACTTCTACCCGGGCGATGTCGCCGCCAAGGCGCATAGGGTGGAGCCGTCCGCGCGCGGCGAGCTGGAGATCACCACGCTCAACCAGATGTACCTGGAGGAGGGGACGCTGTCCGTGGTGACCCTCGGCCGCGGCTACGCGTGGCTGGACACCGGCACCATGGAGAGCCTGCACGAGGCCGCGGAGTTCGTCCGCGCCGTGGAGCACTCCCAGGACCTGCCGGTCTCGGTCCCCGAGGAGATCGCCTGGGAGAACGGCTGGATCACGACCGCCGAGCTGGAGGGGGCCGCCAAGGCCTACGGCAAGTCGGTCTACGGGCAGCACCTGAAGAAGGTCGCCGCCGGCGAGATCGTCAATAGCCCACGCGAGTACTAGCGCAAGCTTGTTTTCTTTTAGGGGTCACCGTTTATCTGGTGGCCCCTTTCGTTATGATTACGTTGACCATAAAGACAATATGATTGGGAGTGGATGTGTTAAGCGTCTACTTTGGCGATATGCCAGAAGCGATTTACAACACAGCGACATATTTCAAAAACTCTTACCGGTCTTCTTGGATTACGGATCCCTATGCAGTCTCGATAATTAAAGATGTCGATCGATCGGTTGTTGTCTCCGAAAACGTCATCGAAAGCCCTGTGCTTGGATCCATCTCCCCACTCCAGCTTTCTGGTGGCGTGAAAACGCTGCTGCTTATGAGATTTGATCGTAAGCATATTTTTAACGCTTCTACCTGTGGTGACAACTGTGCCAAGTGGATTCTCGACATGGCGAAAGACCGCAAGCTCGTTGTGAATCTCTATCATGTGATGGACTTTGGTCGCGAGGATTTTAAAATTAAAGTCGTGAATAGCGGCCGAATCGTTCACAACATGGCCGATTTGATTCACGAGTCGATTCCGTATCTGTAGGTGCTGCTTATGAACGGTTCGCATCTCGTTAAGATTTCCCGCCGCAGGGGAACCAAGTACACATTTACCATTAAACGGAACATTACTATTGTGCGTGGGGATAGTGGCACGGGTAAGACGACACTGTTTGACATGGTCGCAGACTACATGCGAACGGGCGAGCAGTCGGGTGTTTCCTTGCAATGCGATTGTCCCTGTGTCGCCCTGACCGATTATGATTGGCGAAACCAGCTTTCGTCCGTTCATGACTCGATTGTATTTGTCGATGAGGGCTTAAAAGAGATCCATTCTGATGAGTTTGCCCATCATGTGCTGTATTCCTCGAATTATTTCGTGCTGATCTCAAGGGCTGATTTCCCCAATCTTCCGTATAGCGTGGATGAGATTTACAAGATTAAGACGAGCGGAAAATACCATTCTTTCGTCCCTGTTTATCAAGATCGCGGGAATCATCGTTATGCTATTTCCCGGTCGGCGCCAAAACAGGACTTTTCTATCCTTCTATGCGAGGACAGTAAGTCTGGTTTCCAGTTCTTTAAACGGCATTTTGCTGACAGTGAGCTTACCTGTACTTCGGCCATGACGAACAGCGCGATTTTGGGCTGGTTGGATCAGCATCTCGACGATCGCGTGTTTGTTGTCGCGGACGGGGCGGCATTTGGGTGCTATGCGGACCGCGTCCTTAAGCTGCAAGACATTCACCGCGATACTGTTACGGTTTGTCTTCCCGAGTCGTTCGAATGGCTTCTGCTGAGCTCCGGCGTAATTTCAGGGCTAGATGCCAAAGCAGTTCTGCAAGAGCCGGAAGCGTTTGCAGACAGTGAGAAGTTTAAAAGCTGGGAGGACTTCTTCTATAAGTACTTACGCGATAAAACTGGGAATTCGGTCTTCCGGTACGACAAAGACTGCATTCCGGAGGCGTTTTGTAGGGGAAGTAATTCTGCGAAGGTTATGGCTCTTATCGCGTGCCGAAATGTCCGATAGTTTTGTTGAATAGTGTCGCGGCATCACTTCCTGCGGCATACTAAAGAAGCTGTACATGCTTCAGATTGGATTTTCATGTCTGAGATTTTTGAACCTAAGAACATCATCGTCACGGGCGGCTGCGGCTTCATCGGCAGCAACTTCGTGCACTACGTGG